>NZ_VOJB01000089.1:0-33972 GCF_007910085.1 Klebsiella sp. ME-303
CAGCAGCTTGGCGCGTTTCAGTTCAGCGAGTTTTTCCATAAGCTTAAGCATATAGCCTGACGGCGAACTCGTGCAAAAACTGCCACACAATCCAACAACCAAAAGCCATCAATACGCCGCCGGCCGTGCGCTCGACTCGCCAGACGACGGCGGAAAGGCGGCGCTGCACCGACGGTAGCGCAATCAGCGTGACCAGCAACAGATCCCATATCAACACCACGCTGGTCATCCAGGCTCCGCTGACGGCCTGCTGCACCAGCGTGACGTTCGGGCCCAGCAGGGAGGTCATCAGCGCGAGGTAGAACAGCGCGTTTTTCGGATTGAGCAGCGAAGAACCCAGCCCGAGAAAAAGCTGTTTCACCAGCGGCGGGCGCGAAGCCGAGGCGCCGTGCAGCGCCAGCGTGGTCGGACGGCTTCTGAGCAGCAGGCTGCCAATCCACAGTAAATACGCCGCGCCCAGCAGCTCAATCACCGTAAACAGCAGCGGCTCCTGGCGCAGGATCCCCCAGCCGATAATGGCCAGAAGAATATACAGACCGTTTCCGGCGGCAATGCCGATACACAGGCCGACGCTGCCGCGCAGGCGGTAGCGGATGGCGTAGCCCACCAGCAGAAAAAAATCCGGCCCGGGGCTCAGCAGGGCGACAAAATGGGAGAGCGCCAGCGCGGGGAAGGCGGAGGGAAAGAGCGTAGCGAGTATGTCCATAGCAACCTCAGTATTAATCTGAGGTCACCTTACGCCAGCGTAAACGCTAATTATTGTCTGTTATTGATCGGGACTGCGCATACTGGCGCGGCGTGGCGGCGGTATAGCTGACAAAGGTTTTATGAAAGTGGCTCTGGTCGGCAAACCCGGCCTGGTAGCCGACATCGGCGATAGTATCCCCGGCGCGCAGGCGCGTTTTGGCGAATTCAATCCGCGCGATATTGATAAAGCTGGCGGGCGTCAGGCCGGTATCCTGCTTGAAGGCGCGGATCAGCGTCTCTTTGCGCAGCGCAAACTCATCGGCGAGGCTATCCAGCGTCGGCGGCGCCTGCAGATTGGTTGCCAGACGACTGAACAAACGCGCGCTGGTCTGACTAAGCGCCACAGGCGCGAGCGGGCGCAGCGGCAGGTCGCGCAGGAACCGGGCGACGCTGGCGGGTAGCGCGGCGGTGTTTTGCTGAGTCATCAACGCCACGATCTGCAGATACCGGGCAAAGAGCCCGGCATCGCGAATCACCGGCCGGGAGGTTATCAGCCGCTCGTGATGCGCATCGTTTGCCAGCTGCCGCCAGCACCAGCTTAGCTCGAGATAGAGCATATGGTAGCTGCGCGGCTGGCCGTCGCGCGGATTGCAGCTGTGGGGCGCCTGGGCGGGGATAATAATCAGATCGCCCGGCCGCAGCAGATACTCCTGCCCGTTGCAGATACAGCGCGTTTCCCCCTCGATAATCGCCCCCACGGAGAGCTGCGGATGGCGGTGACGTTTATAGGCCTGACGGCTTTGCCAGGTGCTGCGCAGCTCCAGCCAGGGCAGCTGTTCGTCGCGCCAGAAGGTTTGCTGAATATCGCGCGTATGGCTCACGGTGGGCTCCTTAGCTGAGGGGGATTGCTGTTTATACCATGCCGTTTCCGCTGGTGGATATTACCGTCGTGCCTGATGACGAAATTGTCCAGCATCGAAGAGTCGCCTTACTGGAGCTGATGCAAAAACATATTCGTCAGCGCGATTTGCTGGGCATTGTGGAACATCTGACGGCCATTTTGCTTAGCGGATACGCTAATGACAGGCAGCTAAAAACGCTGTTTAATTACCTGATTCACTCGGGCAAAGCGCTTCGGTTGGGGAAATTTATCCGCGAAGTGGCTCAGCGTGTTCCGCAGCATAAGGAGAAGCTCATGACTATCGCCGAAAGGTTACGTGAAGTGGGGCGCAGGCAGGGGAAGCGGGAAGGTCGCCAGGAAGGACGACTTGAGGGCGTTGAGGAGGGGCAGCGCGCCGAAGCGCAGCGTATTGCTCAAACGATGCTCGCCGAAGGTATGGCCCTGGAAACGGTGCTGAGAATTACCGGTTTGTCGGAGGCGGATATCCGGGGTGACACTCACTAACTTATTGATATTACGCTGTTATTTATGAGCGATTTATGCCGATAGCGCGCTCCGTTCCATTTCGGGAAAATTCCGTATCTCTCTGAGTCTGGACGCATCCTCAGCTATCTCGACTACCCTTAATATCCTGTGCGGTATTTATGACTGCGTTAACAGCGATAACAAGGAGACATGCGATATGGCTTATCAGACGGTGAATCCTGCAAACAATCAGCTTATCAAAGCGTACCCGGCACACAGCGACGCGGACGTGGAAGCGGCTCTGCAGAAGGCGGATGCGCTATATCATTCGTCGTGGTCGAAAGGCGATATAGCGCAGCGGCTATCGGTGCTGCACAAGCTGGCGGATCTGATCGACGGCCGGGTTGACGAGCTGGCGAAAATCGCCAGCCAGGAAATGGGCAAACTCATTGAGCAAAGCCGCGGTGAAGTGAAGCTGTGCGCGCAAATTGCCCGCTACTACGCCGACAACGCCAAACAGTTTTTGGCGCCGGTAAAGTATCCGTCCGAGTTGGGTGAAGCCTGGGTTGAACACCATCCCATCGGCGTACTGATGGCGGTAGAACCGTGGAACTTCCCTTATTATCAGCTTATGCGCGTGCTGGCACCGAACCTGGCGGCGGGGAACCCGGTTATCGCCAAACATGCCAGCATCGTCCCACACTGCGCGGAAACCTTCGCCCACCTGGTACGCGAAGCCGGTGCGCCGGAGGGGGCGTGGACAAACCTGTTTATTTCTCAGGATCAGGTGGCGAAGATTATCGCCGACGATCGCGTACAGGGTGCGGCCCTGACCGGCTCGGAAAAAGCCGGTAGCGTGGTGGCGGCGCAGGCGGCTAAACACATCAAGAAAGCGACGCTTGAACTGGGCGGCAACGATGTCTTTGTGGTCCTGGACGACGCCGATCTGGAGAAGGCGGTGAAGATCGGCGTGCAGGCGCGGCTCAACAACGCAGGCCAGGTGTGCACCGCGGCGAAGCGCTTTATCCTGCATGAAAAAATTGCCGACGCTTTCCTCAGCCAGTTTACGCAAGCCTTCCGCGAGGTGAAAATTGGCGATCCGCTGGACGAAAGTACCACGCTGGGCCCGCTCTCTTCAAAAGATGCGCTGGAGACGCTGACCAGGCAGGTGAACGACGCGGTGAAAAACGGCGCGAAGCTGCACCTGGGCGGCAAACCCGCGCAGCGGGAAGGCAGCTTTTTCGAGCCCACTATACTGACCGGCATTACCCGCGATAATCCGGCCTACTTCGAAGAGTTCTTCGGCCCGGTCGCGCAAATCTACGTGGTGAAAGATGACGATGAGGCGGTGAAGCTGGCCAACGATTCGCACTATGGCCTCGGCGGAGCCGTATTCAGCCAGGATATCGACAGGGCGAAACGCATGGCGTCGCGGATTGAAACCGGTATGGTCTATATCAACTGGCTAACCGATACCGCTCCGGAGCTGCCGTTTGGCGGCGTTAAGCGCTCCGGGTTCGGCCGCGAGCTTTCCGATCTCGGGATTAAAGAGTTTGTGAATCAGAAGCTGGTGGTCGTGCATAAATAACGGCGTGAAGACAAAAACCTGCCATCTGGCAGGTTTTTTGGCGTTCACTGAACTTCAATCTTATCCCAGCCGCTCTTAAACATGCAGCTGTCGACGAGCGTATCCCTGCGCCCCTCATTGGCGTCCTCAACCGTATAGCTGGTGGAAATATCCTTCTTCTTGTTCTTTTTGTCCGTTTTTTCCGAGCTTGAACCGGTGACGACGTTATCCGGGGGGAGATCGATCAGCGCCTGCGCTTCGCACTCCGTGAGCTTTTTATTCATCTCCGTATCGCTGACTCCCGGCTTCACCCATTTGTACTGGACGCAGCCTGACAGCAGCACGGTGAAGCTCAGAACGCAAAGCGCGGCGAAGCGGCCGTTCATCAGAAGGTAACCCCGCCGCCGACATAGGCGCCGTCAATCAGCGTGTGGCCCGGACGGCCATCTTTGCCGTCGACGCTGACATGGCGATAGCCCACTTTCAGCGTGACCGGGGTGATTGGCGTCCAGCTTACGCCGCCGTTGGCTTCAACGTAGTTTTTGACGCTATTGTTCAGGCCCTCCGGTGCGGCATAGCCCTCACCATAGAGATGGATGCTGTCGGTCAGGGCCACGTTGACGCCGCCGCCGATGGGGAAGGCCACGCCGTTATCGCCTTTTTTAGGGCCGAGGTAGATGGCTTTCGCGCCGGCATTGAACATCACCGGGCCGAGTTCCAGGTTATAACCCGCGCCTACGCCGCCTGTCTGGGTACCGTCATCGGTATTTTTGAGCCAGTTGCTTTCCACATACAGGCCAGAAGAGGATTTCCCCATTTCCAGATTCAGGTTAGTGAAGTTCTTGCCCTGCTCAACGGTGCCGCCCATCGCGAGCGCGGATCCCGAGACGGCAGCCAACGCCGAGAGAAGAAGGATATTCAGCTTTTTCATGTTTTATGCCTCATCATTACATTACGCGGAGGGCACCTTAACAATCGATTTTTATGACTGCAAATCAGCGAGTGATGGCTGTTTTATGCTAATTTTGTTATTGGATATATTTATTTGTGTTGTTTGTTAGTTGTTTTTACTGCGGAGTCAATGGGTAATCTTTAGCCGTTGAGCGTGAGTTGAATCTTTTGGCTAAATATTCGCTGAACAGGCGCGAAAAAGCGGTTGTGGACGCAATAATTGGCTTTCTAATTATTTCCAAAAACATTTCTGTTGTTACATATAAGAACAGAGTTTTACATTTAATCCGCGCATTCCCCCTCCAGAAGAGGGGGAATGCGACATGACTACTTGCGCAGGCTCGCAAATGCGGTGCGAATCTCATCTTCCGGAAGCTGTATCCCAATAAACACCAGGGTACTGTGCGGCCGCTCATCGCCCCACGGCCGGTCCCAGTCGGCGCTGTATAGCCGTTGAACGCCCTGAAACAGCAGGCGGTTGGGCTCGCCGTCGATCCACAGCATCCCTTTATAGCGCATCAGCTGTTCAGCGAAGGTGAGCAGCAGGTTTTCCATCACCCGCGACACGTCGCTGATATCCACCGGATAATCCAGCTCCACCACGATAGACGACACGTCGTTCTGCTTATCGGCCATAAAGTGGAAGCGCGGTTTGCTGCTGACCACGTTCTCTTCCAGCATAAAGCCGCTGGTGTTAAACAGCAGATTCAGGTCGATATCGCCGTGGGTGACGTTGTAAATCGGCGCGCGGGCGTTAATACGCATCAGCCGTTCGCGGAGCTTGTCGCTGTCGCCCGCCACGTCAGTTTTGGTGAGCAGGATACGATCGGCGTAGCCCACCTGCGACTGGGCAATGGTGAACTGATTCATCTGCTGGTCGGCATGCACCGCGTCAACCAGCGCAATCACGCCATCCAGCAGATAGCGTTCACACAGCACATCGTGAGAGAAAAAGGTCTGGATAATCGGGCCGGGGTCGGCCATGCCTGTGCATTCGATCACCAGCCGGTCAAAATCAATTTCTCCGCGATCGCGGCTGTCGAGCAGATCGAGCAGGGCGTCTTCCAGTTCGTTGGAACGGGTACAGCAGATGCAGCCGTTGGTCAGGGTTTTAATCTGCGTGGCGCGATCGCCGATAAGCTGGTCATCGACGGCGACTTCGCCAAATTCGTTTTCGATAACGGCAATTTTAAAGCCGTGCCGTTCGTTCAGGATATGGCGCAGCAGGGTGGTTTTACCCGCGCCAAGAAAACCGGTGAGCAGGGTGACTGCAATCGGTGCCATGTTTGCCTCCATTAGCAGCAGCGTACGCCGCCTTTGCCGTCGCCGCCGTAGCGGGCCTGCTGGCGTTCGCGAAAGAATTCATCGTAGGTCATGTACGGCTTGTCCGGATGGTTAGTCTGCATATGCTCGACGTAATTATCGTAATCCGGAATGCCAATCAGCATTTTCGCTGCCTGACCGAGGTATTTTTTTGCCTGACCTAAGTTACCAAACATTGTGAGTCCCAGAGAACGAATAAAGCCGGATGGCGGCTAGCGCCTCATCCGGCCTACAAACATTCGTTTGTGTAGACCGGATAAGCGTAGCGCCATCCGGCATTAAGGTTTAGTGATGCGAAGAGGTCTTCACGCCGCCTTCCGGTACCGGCACGTACGGGGTCTCTTTGTCGGTACGCACTTTATTGTTGCGCACGTTGAGCCAGGTTTTGATGCCGTAGAAGATGATGCTGTAGACCACCACCAGGAACAGAATGCTCAGACCCGCATTGGTGTAGTTGTTCACCACGATATGGTTCATGTTGGCAATCTGCTGCGCGGTCAGTTCGCCGCCGGCGGCGATCTTCTCTTTATACTGCTGCGCCATGAAGAAGAAGCCTTCCATCTGCGGGTTGGTGCTGAACAGTTTCAGGCCCAGCGCCCAGGTGGTGCACAGCAGCAGCCATGCGGCCGGGATCACGGTGACCCAGATATATTTGGTGCGCTGCATTTTGACCAGCACCACGGTGCCGAGCACCAGCGCTACGGCGGCCAGCATCTGGTTAGAGATACCGAACAGCGGCCACAGGCTCTTCACGCCGCCCAGCGGGTCGACCACGCCCTGATACAGCAGGTAGCCCCACAGGCCGACGCAACCCGCGGTACCGATAACACCGGCCACCAGCGAGTCGGTTTTCTTGAGGAACGGCACGAAGTTGCCCAGCAGATCCTGCAGCATAAAGCGGCCTGCACGGGTACCGGCATCCAGCGCGGTGAGGATAAACAGCGCTTCAAACAGAATACCGAAGTGGTACCAGAAGCCCATATCCGCCATCGGGATGATTTTGTGGAACACGTGAGCGATACCCACGGCCAGCGTCGGCGCGCCGCCCGCGCGGTTCAGTACCGACGGTTCGCCGATATCTTTCGCGGTTTGCAGGATTTGCTCAGGTGAGATCACGAAGCCCCAGGAGCTGACGGTCGCCGCCGCGTGTGCGGTGACATCCCTCAGCTGGGCGGCAATCAGCGCGGCGTTCTCACCGCCCATTTCGTGCAGGTTCGGCATGGTGATGCCCAGACCCGCCGGCGGGGTGTTCATCGCGAAGTAGAGGCCCGGTTCGATAATTGAGGCCGCTACCAGCGCCATCACCGCCACGAAGGACTCCATCAGCATCGCGCCGTAGCCGATAAAGCGGGCGTCGGTTTCGTTAGCCAGCAGCTTCGGCGTGGTGCCGGAGGCGATCAGGGCGTGGAAGCCGGAGACCGCGCCGCAGGCGATAGTGATAAACAGGAACGGGAACAGCGCGCCTTTCCACAGCGGACCGGTACCGTCAATGTACTGGGTTACCGCCGGCATTTTCAGGTCCGGGTTGAGGATAACAATGCCCAGCGCCAGGCCGACGATAACGCCAATTTTCAGGAAGGTCGCCAGGTAGTCGCGCGGCGCCAGAATCAGCCAGACCGGCAGCAGCGCCGAGATAAACGCGTAGCCAATCAGGGTAAAGGTAATAGTGGTGTCTTTAAAGGTCAGCGCCGGGCCCCAGTACGGGTCGTGGGCAATCACGCCGCCGAAGTAAATCGACGCTACCAGCAGGACGATACCAATCACCGATACTTCGCCTACGCGGCCCGGGCGCAGGAAGCGCATGTAGATCCCCATAAACAGGGCGATCGGCACGGTCGAGCAGACGGTGAAGACGCCCCACGGGCTTTCCGCCAGCGCTTTCACCACGATTAACGCCAGCACCGCAAGGATGATGATCATTATCAGGAAGCAGCCAAACAGCGCGATGGAGCCCGGCACCGGACCCATCTCCTGCTTGATCATTTCCCCCAGCGAGGCACCGTTACGGCGCGAGGAGATAAACAGCACCATAAAGTCCTGCACCGCCCCTGCCAGCACGACGCCCGCCAGCAGCCACAGGGTACCCGGCAGGTAACCCATCTGTGCGGCGAGCACCGGGCCCACCAGCGGACCGGCGCCGGCAATCGCGGCAAAGTGGTGGCCGAACAGCACGTAGCGGTTGGTCGGGACATAGTTCAGGCCATCGTTGTTAATCACCGCAGGCGTGGAGCGCGTAGGGTCGAGCTTCATGACCTTTTGCGCAATGTACAGGCTGTAATAACGGTAGGCGACGAGGTAGACGGAAACCGAGGCCACCACGATCCACAGCGCACTGACGTGCTCGCCGCGGCGCAGAGCGACGACCGAGAGGCAAAATGCCCCGATGATTCCAAGAATCACCCAAGGTATGTGCTTGAATAACTTTTTAGTATCCATAGTAAAACCTGGCTTAATAAGATGAATAATGGGCCGAAGCCGTCTGGGTTTAGTTAGGGTTTGAGGAGGCATTGATTAGCTATGCTGGGGACCATCTTGCCAGAACGTCGCGCGCGTAAAGTTGGGTAAATCTGTGAGTGGTTATATCCGGGGTTAAGCGGTCACTTGCAGGGGTAAGCGGTTGGGCAGGAATCCCGGTAGGCTTAAATATGTGATTGAGATCACAGGGATATTCCCGCCGTGACGATGGGGGGAAGCGAGGTAATCCCCTCTCCCGCGAGAGAGGGGAAGGCAAAACTACGCCACGACGTCCATCTCCATCATCACCGGATGGAAGCGGCGCTTAAAGTAGATCAGCCCGTGGCCCTGCTGGCTCAGGGTAATGTTCCTGATTTCCACCAGATAGACCAGGTGGCTACCGATGGTCTGCACCTGGCTAATCTCGCCCTCGAGGCTCGCCAGCGCGCCTTTCAGCACCGGCTGGCCCAGCGCGCCTTTTTGCCAGCCGCTGAGGCCGAAACGGTCATCCATCGTCATCCCGGTCATGCCAGCGAAGTGGCGGGCCATCTCCTCTTGCTCGTGGTTCAGTACGTTGATGCACAGCTTGCCGTTGCCCTGGAACACCGGATTCATCGCGCTGTTAGCGTTGATGCAGACCATTACCGACGGCGGCGTATCGGTCACCGAACAGACCGCGGTGGCGGTGATACCGCAGCGGCCCGCCTCGCCTTCGGTGGTGATGACGTTAACGGCGGCCGACAGACTGGCCATGGCATCGCGAAAACGCAGACGTTGTTCATCTAATTGCATTGTGACCTCCCGCTGCCGGTTACTTCAGCAGCTTATCCAGCATGTTGATATCGGTATTGTTGTGCAGATGCGGCACCGTCCAGCCGTTCTGGTCGTACTCGGACAGGCAGCGATCCACCATCGCCATCATTTTGTCCATGTTGCCGGAGCTCTGCGCCTGACGCAGGCACTGCAGGCGAATCTCATCCTGGCTACCGGAGTAGTTGATTTCGTACAGCTCATGACGGCCGCCAAACTCGCTGCCGATGGCGTCCCACATCAGTTTGAGGATCTTGATGCGCTCGACGTGATCCATACCGTTCGATCCGCGCACGTATTTCGCCAGATATTCGTTGATCTGCGGATTATTGAGATCGCGGGCGCTGGACGGCAGATAGATCAGGCCGCTGGTGACGTTGCGTTCAATAATGTTTTTGATTTTGGCGTAGGCCATCGGCGCCATCACGCGATAGGTTTGCAGCGCGGCGTGATCCGGCAGATACGCGCCGTTAACCCACGGCGTGGCTTCGGCGCACATCGAGTCGCTCAGCGCCCAGAACATATTGCGCCA
Source organism: Klebsiella sp. ME-303 (assembly GCF_007910085.1). Taxonomy (NCBI): domain Bacteria; kingdom Pseudomonadati; phylum Pseudomonadota; class Gammaproteobacteria; order Enterobacterales; family Enterobacteriaceae; genus Klebsiella; species Klebsiella sp. ME-303. The sequence continues at coordinate 9,691 of NZ_VOJB01000089.1, forward strand.
GGCCACCACTTCGCCGAGATCCGCCTGCACGCCGCGGAACTCCAGGGTGCCGGTACACTCCAGCGAGCGCTTGAGAAGGGCGGTGATAAAGTCGAGCTTCACGGCCAGACGCACGCAGGCCTGCAGCGGATACATGCGGGCGAAACCGCCCTCCATCGTCCAGCGGCGGCAGCGATCGAAGTCGCGATAGATCAGCACGTTTTCCCATGGGATCAGCACATTATCCATCACCAGGATCGCATCGTTCTCGTCGAAGCGGCTGGAGAGCGGATAATCGTAGGGCGATCCGGTTGCTCCGGCGACCAGCTCATAGGAGGCGCGGGAGATAAGCTTGACCCCTTCGGCGTCCATCGGCGCGACGAACATCAGCGCGAAGTCCGGGTTTTCGCCCATCACCTGCGCCGAGCCGAAGCCAATCATGTTGTAGTGGGTGAGCGCCGAGTTGGTGGCTACCACTTTCGCGCCGCTGACGATGATCCCGGCATCGGTCTCTTTTTCCAGCTTGATATAGACGTCTTTCACTTCGTCGGCTGGCTTATGGCGGTCGATGGGCGGGTTGACGATGGCGTGGTTAAAGTAGAGGCCGGTTTCCTGGATGCGGGTGTACCAGTTACGGGCGTTCTGTTCAAACTGACCATAAAACGCCGGGTTTGCGCCTAGCGCGCAGCCGAACGCGGCTTTGTAGTCCGGGGTACGGCCCATCCAGCCGTAGCTCAGGCGCGACCATTCGGCGATAGCGTCGCGCTGCTGGCGCAGATCGTCGGCGCTTTTCGCGACGCGGAAGAACTTGTGGGTATAGCCGCCGCTGCCGGTATCGGTGCCCCAGCACAGGGTATCCTGCAGCTCGGGTTTATGCAGCGCGTCGTACATCTGGGCGACGGAGGCGGCGGCGTTGCGGAACGCCGGGTGGGTGGTCACGTCCTTAACGCGTTCGCCGTAGATATAGATTTCGCGGCCGTCCTGCAGGCTCTTCAGGTACTCTTCACCGGTTAACGGGCGTTTAGCGTCGGCACGGAAATTTTCAGGTTTCATAGGTGACCTCTTCAGTATTAATCGGAATGCGATGTTAAATTTATGTTTTGTTTTTGTTGTTCAATTGAAGCGGTTAACGCGGCTTTCGTGAAGAGACTTTTAGGTCAACGGTCGGTACTTTTCAGGCGGGGTTGGGTTATGTGATCGGGGGTTGGTTTTTCTATTTTCCGGCCTGGCTCCCCGATGATCCGACGACAAGCCAGGGTGGGTTTTGAATTTGTAGGCCGGACAGATGCGCAGCATCGCCTCCGGGAAATGCAGCGACTCTGCGCTCTGCTCCCGGGGGCGGCGCCTGACGCGCTTTGCCCGGGCTACCGCCTCTCAGACGGCTGCGAACTCGCCGCGCCGTCCCCGGTAAGATCTTATGATACCGGTACTTTTTGCGTTCTGAACGCGCTCGGCGAGCAGCCGACTAAGCGGTTAAAAAAGCGGGCAAAATAGGCCGGATCCTTAAAGCCCAGCTGCCAGGCTATCTCGTTGACCGCGCTGTCGGAAAAGAGCAGTAGCCTCTTGGCTTCGCGCAGCTGCCTGTCGAAAATCAGCCGTTTGGGCGGCCGGTTGGCGAAGCGGCGGCAGATATCGGTTAACCGGGATTCGGTCAGATGCAGCTCGCTGGCGTAATCCGGCACCGTCCAGTGCTGATGGTAGTGGCCGTCGATCAGCTGGTTAAACCGCTGGAACAGCTTGAGCTCGCCGCGTATCCCGCTGGCCGCGTGATCGTCAAGCTTCGCGTTGCGCAGCAACAGGGTGAACACCGCCTGCGCCAGCAGCGTCAGGGTATGTTCCCGCCCCGGCAGCTGCGACGTCGATTCCCGTTCAATCAGCCGCCAGTAGTGCGCCAGCGCCGCCAGCTCCTCGGGCCTGTCGGCCAGCGACAGGCAGATGCCCGGCAGACCGAAAGCCTCCCGCGTGCCGGGATAGAGCACCTCCAGCAGCGGCCAGACCAGATCCTCGCGCACCGTCAGCACGTGACCGTCGCTATCGGACTCGGTGATAAAAGCGTGCGGCACCGAGGGCGGCGTCAGGACAAACAGCGGCGCCTGCACCGAATAGCGATGATCGTCGAGCTGCAGCTCAATCTGCCCGGTATCGAGAAAGTGCATCTGAAAATACTGGTCGTGACGGTGCGCCTGCATATCGCGGCCAAAGAACTCCGCCATCCTGGCAAACGATTGATAATGCACATCTTCCGTCCCCAGGCTCTCATCGTACTCTTTATTAATATCGATATTGGCTATCGGGCTCTGGCACATGGCGGCTCCTTACGGCGTCGCGCGCGGACGCGTTCCTTTCATCGGAATCACCCAGATAATCATCGCGCCGATGACCAGCAGGGCGGCGACGAACCACAGGCCGCTGCTGAAGCTGCCGGTAATATCCTTCAGCCAGCCGATCATAAAGGGGCTGAGCGCCGATCCGATATTACCCGTCGCGTTGATCACCGCGATACCGATCGCTCTGGCGCGCAGGCTGATCGACTGATCCGGCGTGGTCCAGAAAATGGCCATTGCGCTAAACGATCCGGTGGAGGCCATCACGATCCCGAGCAGCTGGATCAGGTTGTGATCGGTGGCCGACGCCAGCAGCCAGCCCGCGGCGGCGAACAGGAACGGCAGGGCGGTGTGGTGCTTACGCTCCTGATGTTTATCGGAGTGGCGGCTCCAGTAGATCATCCCCAGAATGGTACAAATCTGCGGGATCGCCGCCAGCAGGCCGATGGTGATATTGCTGCTGCTTTCGTTAAAGCTTTTGAGGATCTGCGGCGTCCAGATGCTGATCGCGCTGAGCGTATTGGTCAGGCAGAAGTAGGCCAGGGTGTACATCAGCACGATCGGCGTGAACACTTCCCGCCACAGGCTGCGCTGCTGCATGGCGTGATGGCTGATCGCCCCTTCCGGCTGGACCAGCGTCAGGCGGTCGTTATCCATCATCTCCTGCAGGCATTTTTTATCGTCCGCGGTCAGCCATTTCGCCTTCGACGGCGAATCATCCAGCCAGAACCAGACCATAATACCGAGCAGCACCGACGGGAAGCCTTCCAGCAGGAACAGCCACTGCCAGCCGTGCAGGTTCAGCAGGCCGTCCATCGACAGGATATAGCCGGAGACGATCGACCCCAGCGCGGTGGTCACCGGCATCGCGATCATAAACAGCGCGTTGGCGCGGGCGCGGAAAAAGGCCGGGAACCAGTAGGTCAGATAGAGCAGAATGCCGGGCAGAAAACCGGCCTCGGTGATGCCCACCAGCATGCGCAGGATATAGAGGCTGTTCGGCCCGGTCGCGAACATGGTGGCGGTGGAGGCGATGCCCCACAGCACCATGATGGTGGCGATCCAGCGGCGAGCGCCAACGATGCTGAGCATCACGTTGCTGGGAATGCCGAATATCACGTAGGTGGCGTAAAACAGGGTGGTGGCAAGACCGAACATGGTGGCGTTAAGGCCCAGATCCTGCCCCATGGTCAGCCCGGCAAAGCCGATATTGATGCGATCTAAAAATGAAAAGATAAACAGCACAAACAAAAAGACGATCAGGCGGCGAAAGAGCTTGTTGATAACCGACTGCTGCTGCGCCGTCAGCTGCTTGTGCTGATTAGCCGGATCGAACTTTTCCGGGATGGCAGATGATGTATCGCTCATTATCATTTTCCTCTAATGGGAATTTTGTAGGGTACTGCGGGTATTAATAGACGCCTGACGAACCCTGGGCGGTTTTTTCCGCGCCAAATCGCGCCGCCAGCGCTTCCGCGCCGCGGGCCAGCAGGGTGGTATCGACGCCGACGGCGACAAACAGCGCGCCGAGTTCCAGGTAGCGCTTCGCCAGCGGCTCGCTGGCCATCAGGATCCCCGGCGCTTTGCCCGCCGCGCGAATTTGCCCGATGGCGCGCTCAATGGCGGCCTGCACTTCCGGATGCTGCGGGTTGCCGCTGAAGCCCATATCGGCGCTCAGATCCGCCGGGCCAATAAACACGCCGTCCACGCCCTCGACATCGAGGATCTGCGGCAGATTGTTGAGCGCTTCGCGGGTTTCGATCTGCACCAGCACGCACATCGCGTCGTTGGCCTGATGGAGATAATCCGGGACGCGGTTCCAGCGCGAGGCGCGGGCCAGCGCGCTGCCGACGCCGCGAATGCCCGCGGGCGGGTAGCGGGTGGCTTTCACCGCCAGCCGCGCTTCGTCGGCGTTCTGCACCATCGGCACCAGCAGGGTTTGCGCGCCGATATCCAGCAGCTGTTTAATCTGCACCGGGTCGTTCCACGACGGCCGCACCACCGGCTGGCTGGGGTAGGGAGCGATCGCCTGTAGCTGGGTCAGGATTGTCTGCACGCTGTTTGGCGCATGCTCGCCGTCGATCAGCAGCCAGTCGAACCCGGCCCCGGCCAGCAGCTCGGCGCTGTAGCTGCTGGTCAGCCCCAGCCACAGGCCAATCTGCGGACGACCCGCTTTTAAGGCGTCTTTAAAGGCGTTATGCATCATGTTTCTCCTAGACAAAGCGGCAGCTAATCGCGCCCATGTTGCCGTAGTCGACGTGGAAGGTGTCGCCCTTGCGCGCCGGTACCGGACGGGTAAAGGAACCGCCGAGAATAATCTGCCCGGCTTCCAGCTGGACGTCGTACGGCGCCAGCTTGTTCGCCAGCCAGGCCACGCCGTTGGCCGGGTGATTCAGCACCCCCGCGGCGACGCCGGTCTCTTCAATCACGCCGTTGCGATAGAGCAGGGCGGCGATCCAGCGCAGATCCAGCTCGTCGGGTTTAATCGGGCGGCCGCCGAGGATCACCCCGGCGTTGGCGGCGTTATCGGAGATGGTGTCGAAGACTTTGCGCGGGCGCTGGGTTTCCGGGTCGATGTTGTGGCAGCGGGCGTCAATCAGCTCCAGCGCCGGGATCACGTAGTCGGTGGCGTTGTAGACGTCGAACAGGGTGCAGTGGGGGCCGCGCAGCGGTTTGGCCAGCACGAAGGCCAGCTCCACTTCGATACGCGGGACGATAAAGCGGTCGGTAGGAATATCGCCGCCGTCGTGGAAAAACATATCGTCCAGCAGCGCGCCGTAATCCGGTTCGCTGATTTGCGAACTGGCCTGCATTGCTTTTGAGGTCAGGCCGATTTTATGTCCTTTCAGCACGCGGCCTTCGGCGATTTTCATATTTACCCATTCGCGCTGTACCGCGTAGGCGTCTTCGATAGTGATCGTCGGGTGATCCAGCGAAATAGCGCGGATCTGTTCACGCTGTTTTTCCGCCTGGTTTAGCCGCTGGGCGATCAGGGTATGGGTATGTTTATCGAGCATAGTTGCTTCCTGTTACGTCATTCGGTGCTGCTGCGCCGGAAATAAAAGCCGGCGTCGTTTCGCCCTCTCCCGGCGGGAGAGGGCCTGACCGGCCGCACGCTATTTAAACAAGGCGTGCACGTTGTTCTGCTTGTAGTTCAGCGTCGGGTGCAGTTCATCAATCTCAAACGACAGCGCCAGATAGCGGCTCTCCATCAGCGCGGCGAAATGGGCTTTGATCAGCGTGAACAGCATATCGCCCACGTCCTGGCGGCTCTCCTGGCTGCGTCCGGCGCCAATTTTCAGCGTCATATGCACAAAGGCGTAATCGTGCTGGCCGTCGGCCATCTGCCAGGTATCCAGCCAGATGGCGCGGCTGCGAATGCCGCCGATGGGGAAGATGCCGGTGGCCGCCAGCGCGGCGTTCACTTTGCCGAACAGGCCCGGTAAATCAGCCTGTTCGCGGATGTTGTCGGTACATTCAGCGATAAAATGCGGCATTCTGCGTGCTCCTTACGCCGTTTCCGGCAGAGGGAAGACGGCGTTGACCTGGCCTGTGCCGGAGCTGGCGAACAGCTCGGTAATAAACTCTACTTTGCCGTCGTATTTGTCCCAGCCCAGCAGGCCCAGAAGCATCACCGTGTCGTGCATATTGCCTTCGCCGAAGCAGTAGTCGGCGTACTCCGGCAGCATGGTGCAGAACTCTTTGAATTTGCCTTCGCGCCACAGCTTCACGACCCGTTCGTCCATCTGGTGATCGAACTCGCGGGTATAGCTGTTCATCCCCTCTTCGGCGCGCTGGTCGTCGATAAAACGGTGCGACAGCGAGCCGCTGGCAAAGACCGCCACGGTGCCGTCATATTTCTCGATAGCCTTAAGAATGGCTTCGCCCAGCCTGCGGCTGTCGGCAAAATCATGAACGGTACAGAACGCCGAGATAGAGACCACTTTGAAATGCTTATCGCTGTTCATGTAGCGCATCGGCACCAGGGTGCCGTACTCCAGCTTCAGGCTTGGAATGTTATGCGCTTTGGCGCGGACCCCGAGCTTGACCGCTTCGTCGGCGATCAGGTGGCCGAGCGCCGGATTACCGTCGTAGTCGTAGGTCATGTCGCGAATAAAATGCGGCAGCTCGTTGCTGGTGTAGACGCCCTGGAAATGGTCGGCACAGTTGATGTGGTAGGCGCTGTTAACCAGCCAGTGGGTATCAAAGACGATGATGGTATCCACGCCCAGCTCGCGGCACCGCTTGCCGATTTCTTTATGCCCATCGATGGCTCCCTGGCGGCAGCCGTGGTTTTTACCCGGCAGTTCAGAAAGATACATCGACGGTACGTGAGTAATTTTTGCTGCTAACGCTAACTTTCCCATATCAGACTCCCCATTTTGGGATCGGATGGTCGCCCATCGAGATGCAGACGTTTTTCATTTCAGCGAACACTTCAAAGCTGTATTCGCCGCCTTCGCGGCCGGTACCGGAGGCCTTCACGCCGCCGAACGGCTGACGCAGGTCGCGGACGTTCTGGGTGTTGACGAACACCATTCCGGCTTCGATGCCGCGCGCCAGGCGCAGCACTTTGCTGACGTCCTGGGTCCAGATATAAGAGGCGAGGCCGTACTCCACGTCGTTGGCCAGGCGCAGACCTTCCGCCTCGTCTTTAAACGGCAGCAGACAGGCTACCGGGCCAAAAATCTCTTCCTGCGCCACGCGCATGCGGTTATCGACGTCCGCCAGCACCGTTGGCCGCAGGAAGTTGCCGTTTCTCAGATGGGCGGGCAGATCGGCGGGCTTATCCGCGCCGCCGGCCAGCAGGGTCGCTCCTTCTTCAATGCCGAGGCGGATATAGCCGGAGACTTTCTCCCAGTGCTGCTGGCTAATCAGCGCGCCCACCTGGGTATTCGGGTCGGTGGGGTCGCCGACGCGCAGGCGGTTAGCCCGCTCGGCGAAGCGTTTAATGAACTCGGGGTAGATGCTCTGCTGAATGAAGATGCGCGAGCCGGCGGTGCAGCGTTCGCCGTTGATCGAGAAAATGGTGAACAGCGCGGCGTCGAGGGCGCGCTCAATATCGGCGTCTTCGAAAATCAGCACCGGCGATTTGCCGCCCAGCTCCATGGAGTACTTTTTCAGCCCGGCGTTTTTCATGATGTTGCGCCCGGTGGCGGTACCGCCGGTGAACGAGACCGCGCGTACGTCATGGTGGCGGACCAGAGCATCGCCCGCCGTCGCGCCGTAGCCCTGAACCACGTTCAGCACCCCCGGCGGAATACCCGCTTCCAGCGCCAGCTCGCCAAGACGGTCGGCGGTTAGCGGCGATAGCTCGGACATCTTCAGCACCGCGGTATTGCCCAGCGCGAGGCACGGCGCCACCTTCCAGGTGGCGGTCATAAATGGCACGTTCCACGGCGACACCAGCGCGCAGACGCCCACCGGCTGCACGAGGGTGTAGTTGAGCATCTTGTCGTCAACCGGGTAGGTCTTGCCGTTCATCTGCTGGCACACTTCGGCGAAGAATTCGAAGTTGTGCGAGGCGCGCGGGATCAGCACGTTTTTAGTCTGGTGGATCGGCAGGCCGGTATCGGCGGTCTCCATGGCGGCGATCTCCGGGACGTTCTGGTCGATCAGATCCCCCAGCCTGCGCATCAGACGCGCGCGCTCTTTCATCGGCAGATTGGCCCATTTCGGGAACGCCTCTTTCGCCGCCGCCACCGCCTGATTCACCTCGTCGGCGCCGCCGGAGGCGACTTCCGCCAGCACTTCGCCGGTGGCCGGGTTAGTGGTATGGAAATATTCCGCGGCGGCGACGTTTTTGCCGTTGATCCAGTGGTTAATTTTTTTCATGACAGCTTCTCCTCATATGCCTGCTGGCTAATGATGTGGTTGACCAGGCGGCCGACGCCTTCCACTTCGACGATCACTTCATCGCCCGGCACCACGTCCGACAGCCCCTTCGGCGTGCCGGTGGCGATCATGTCGCCCGGCTGCAGGGTCATAAATTCGCTGAGGTAAGCGATCAGGAACGGAATGCTGAAGATCAGATCGGCGGTGGTGCCCTGCTGGCGCAGTTCGCCGTTGACCCAGGTGCGCAGCGACAGGTTATGCGGATCCGGGATCGCCTCTTTGCTGACGATCCACGGGCCTATCGGCGTCAGGGTGTCGCGGCTTTTGACCCGCAGGTTGGGACGATAGTAGTTTTCCAGGTAGTCGCGGATGGCGTAGTCGTTGCAGACGGTGTACCCGGCCACGTACGCCATGGCGTCGGCTTCGGCGACCTTACGCGCGGTTTTGCCGATCACCACCACCAGTTCAGCCTCGTAGTGCATGTACTCGACGTTATCCGGGCGCACCGACTCTTGCCTATGGCCGATAAAGGTGTTGGGCGCTTTGATAAACACCAGCGGTTCGGTTGGCGGCGTAAACGCCAGCTCGCTGGCGTGATCGGCGTAGTTCAGGCCCAGCGCGAACAGGGTGCCGTCGGCGGGCGGCAGCCAGCGAAACTCGCCTTCCTGAAGTAACCTGCCGTTGGCGAGCTGGACCTGCCCGCGTTCATCAACCTGGACATCGTGCCGCTGTCCCTGCCACTCAATACGTGCTTGCCTCATGCCAGCTCTCCTTCATCAATCACCGGGTTTTCCAGCGCCGGGAAGCCCTCGGCGAGAATGCGTACGCGATCGCCGGGGCGCAGCGTAACGCGGGAGTGGGGCGTACCGATCAGAATCGCATCGCCGGGATTGAGGGTGGCGAATTCGCTCAGGGCGCTCAGCAGCTCGGCGGCGGAGCGCTGGAGATCGGCGGTATTCCAGCTGTCCGCCTCGCGACCGTTGATTTCGGTGATGATGGTCAGGTTATCGACGTTGCTGAGCGGCGCGAGCGCGCCAAGCGGGCAGAAGCCGTCGCGGCATTTGGCTTTGATGGCCGGACGATAGAAGCTCTCTTCCGGCAGGCTGACGTCGTTCGCCAGCGCGTAGCCGGCGATATAAGCCGCGGCGTCTTCCGCGGCGATTTTGCGTGCGGTTTTACCGACGATTAGCGCCACGGTGGCGCCGCTCTGCACGGTTTCGCCTTGCGGATAGGGAATGCTTTCGCCGTCGCCGATAACGGTGTTGCGCGGTTTGATAAACCAGACCGCGGTCTTCGGCGGGGTTTTATACGGGGCCTGCTGGAACGCTTCGCGCCAGGCGTCGAGCTGGCTGCGGTGGTTAAGCGCCACGGCGAAGATGGTGCCTTTCATTGACCACTCCTCTGCTACGGAATTAGGAAGTTAGTTAATTCATTAATATGTTAATGATCATCTTTTATGCTTTGCGGAAAGGTTTGGCAAACAGAAGTGAATGTTTTGTGATCTGATTAACAATAAATTTACAGTTATGTTTTTTATTTGTTGTTAATCAATTAGATAATTAATTTTATTGTACCTTCTGGTACTTTTCAGAGGCAGAAACCGGTTGCCTTCAGAAGGAATTAGCGCTAATTATTAACTTATTAACAGATTGGGGATTTATTTCAGAGGTATGTGATGCATGATTCGTTAACTATCGCGCTGCTGCAGGCGCGGGAAGCGGCGATGGCCCACTTTCGGCCCATCGTTAAACGCCACAATCTGACCGAGCAGCAGTGGCGTATCGTGCGTATCCTCGCCGAAAATCCGTCGATGGATTTTCACGATCTGGCCTTTCGCGCCTGTATTTTACGTCCGAGCCTGACCGGTATTCTGACCCGCATGGAACGCGACGGCCTGGTGCTGCGTTTAAAGCCGGTTAACGATCAGCGCAAGCTGTACGTTTCGCTGACGCCTGCGGGCCTGAAGCTGTATGAAAGCGCCCAGGCCCAGGTGGAAGAGGCCTATCGCCAGATAGAAGCCCAATTTACCGTCGAAAAAATGCGTCAGCTTACCGCGCTGCTGGAGGAGTTTATCGCCCTGGGGAATGGGGTGGGTGGAGAGGAAGAGGCGTAATTTTCCTTCCGTGAAGCTAGAAATATTTCCCCGGTCGCGCTGTGCTTACCGGGGCTACGGGCCGGTGCTATCCCGTAGCCCGGATAAGGCGCCAGCCGCCATCCGGGGAATTCCCGGCCGGTCAGAACAGGGTATCGAGCTCTTCCAGCACGTTATACTGCTCGTCCACCAGCAGCAGGGTTTTCCATTTATCAAACGTCAGGCACGGATGCGAGGTGCCGAACACCAGAATATCGCCGACCTGCACGTCGCTGCCCGGCGCGAGGCGCAGCATACAGTGCTGATCCATAATCCCCACGCTCTCGATCCCCGCCGCAGACAGCTGCGCGCCGTTGCGATAGCGAGCGATCGGCTGCGGCAGTCCGGCGTCGAAGGCGCAGTCGCGTTTGCCGAAGTTGACCACCGCGCGATCCGCTTCCGGCACCGACTGGACCATCGCCATCAGCTCCAGCGCCGAGGTTAAATCACCGCCCAGATCGCAGGCGATCGGATCGCGCGCCGCCAGCGCTTTCTGCGCGATATCGTAGATCCCCCGATCGTGGGTGATATAGCAGCCGGGGCGGATAACGATCCGGCACCGCGCCGGTTTCTTCGCCGCCAGCCAGATATTGCACACCACGTCATACCAGACGGTACCGGCGCCGGTCAGCACAAACTCCCCCTCAACCAGATGCGCCATCCGGCAGGCCAAATCGGCGGCCTGGTGCAGCAGAGCTTCCACCTGCGGCTGCGGATCGTCGCCGTGCAACACCCCTTCATACAGCTCAAGTCCGCGCAGCTTAAGGCCAGGAAGGTCCGCGACGGCCTCCGCCAGGGCCTGCGCATCCTCAACGCTGCGGCAGCCGCAGCGCCCGCCGGCCACGCCCAGTTCAATCAGCACGTCCAGCGTTTGCCGCCGTTCGCTGAAAAAGGCCGACAGCGCGCGGGCGTTGGCGAGGCTATCGATGCAGCAGATAAACTCCGCCGCCCGGTAATGCGCCTTCAGGCGCGATACCGCCTGCATATTCGCCCTGCCGACCAGCTGATTGACCATCAGAACGCGCTCAACGCCGCTGGCCATCGCCGCGCTGGCCTGCCAGGCGCTGCCCACGCCGATTCCCCATGCGCCCGCCCGCTGCTGGGCCTGAAAAATCCACGGCGTCATCGTTGTTTTACCGTGCGGCGCCAGCGAGACGCCGCGCGCGTCGGCGTAGCGCTGCATCCAGGCGATGTTATTTTCCAGCGCCGTTTTTTTCAGCAGCGCGGCGGGGAGGCAGACCTCCTCCGCCAGCAGATTTGCCGGAGCGGCCATCACGGCGGCTTTGTGCGGAATAAGCGTATCGGAGTGGTATTTCATAACACTATCCTTTTAGGGTTTATGCTCGGAATAAAGCTGAGTATCAATTTTAATTAATTGAAAAATATAAATTTAATATGTGATTTTTATTGTTTGTGAATAAAAGTATCACAATTTGATCTGGTTTTTGCGTAGTTTTCCACTGTTTTTCCGCCTTGTAAATGGTTAACTTGTCGATAGAGTTGAAAGGGAGTCATTGCGATGAAAGTTAACTGGCTTTTCAAAAACGTCACGGTCATTGACGGCAGCGGCGGACCGCAGTTTCGCGGCGACGTGGCGGTGAAGGGCGATCGGATTGTAGATATGGCCCCGGCGCTGAACCTGCCGGCGGAGCAGGTGATTGACGGGCAGGGGCGCGTGCTGGCGCCCGGGTTTATCGATGTGCATACCCATGACGACATCAACGTCATTCGTATGCCGGCCTATTTGCCCAAGCTGAGTCAGGGGGTGACGACGGTGATTGTCGGCAACTGCGGGATCAGCGCGGCGACGGCGACCCTGCGCGACGGCGTGCCTGACCCGATGAACCTGCTGGGCGAGCAGGAGCACTTTGTTTACCCCACCGTTGACGCTTACGCCCAGGCGGTGGAGGCGGCGAAGCCGTCATTGAACGTCGGCACGCTGATTGGCCATACCGCGCTGCGTAATAACCATATGGACGATCTGTTCCGCCCGGCGACGGAAACCGAGATTGCCGGAATGCGGGTGCAGCTGCGCGACGCGCTGCGTCAGGGCGCGCTGGGGCTGAGCAGCGGGCTGGCCTACGCCAGCGCGTTTCAGTCCACCACTGAAGAAGTGATGGCGCTGGCCGAGGAGCTGGCGGCGGAGGGGGGAATTTATACCACCCACCTGCGTTCGGAGTTCGAACCGATTCTGGATGCGCTCGACGAGGCGTTCCGCATTGGCCGCCACGGTAACGTACCGGTGGTGGTATCGCACCATAAGTGCGCCGGCGCGAAAAACTGGGGTCGCACGAAGGAGACGCTGGCTTTCTTCGATGAGATGCGCCAGCGCCAGGAGATCGCCTGCGACTGCTACCCCTATTCTGCCAGCTCGTCGACGCTGGATATGAAGCAGGTCACCGATGAGTTCGATATCGTCATTACCTGGTCGGAAGCGCAGCCCGAGCAGGCCGGAAAAACCCTGCGGCAGATTGCCGACGGCTGGCAGGTTAGCCTGCACGAGGCGGCGGCGCGGCTGATGCCCGCAGGCGCCATCTACTACAACATGGACGAGCAGGACGTGCGGCGGGTGCTGCGTTACCCGGTGACCATGATCGGCTCCGACGGTCTGCCGAACGACCCGATGCCGCATCCGCGGCTGTGGGGCGCGTTCCCGCGGGTCCTGGGCCACTACAGCCGCGATGAACGGCTGTTTCCGCTGACCACCGCTATCCACAAAATGACCGGGCTGTCGGCGGCGCGTTTCCAGCTGGCGGATCGTGGGTTGGTGAAAGTGGGCTACTTTGCCGATCTGGTGCTGTTCGATCCGCTGACGGTGCGCGATGTCGCCAGCTTCTCCGACCCGAAACAACCGGCGGAGGGGATCGAGGCGGTGATGGTCAACGGCGTGATGAGCTACGGCAGCGACAAAAAGATTATCGGGCGCGCGGGGCGTTTCCTGCGCCGCCAAATGAACTAAGGAGTGCAAAATGAGTATTAAACGTTATGGCGTAGAAGGTGGTACCGGGACCGGTGGGCAGCATCTGCCGTTCGCGCGCGCGGTGGAGGCGGGGGGCTGGCTGTACGTTTCCGGCCAGACGCCGATGAAGGACGGTGAAGTGGTGGAAGGCGGGATTGTCGACCAGGCGCGTCTGGCGATTCAGAACTGCGTGGATATCATGACCGAAGCGGGCTACACCCTGGCCGACGTGGTGCACGTCAAGGTGATTCTCACCGATGCGCGCTATTTCCAGTCTTTCAATAAAGTGTTCCGCGAGTTCTTTGGCGACAACCCGCCTGCCCGTATCTGCTGCGTCGCGGACCTGGTGGTGGATTGTAAAGTCGAAGTAGATGTGACCTGTTATAACGCGGCTCGCGTATAAAAATTTATTAACCAGAAATATAAACAGGATTTTTGAGCGCTGAATTCATTCAGCGCTTCGTAGCCTTTTACCTTTTACATACTCAACTGGCAGGATGTGAATAATGAATAGTCATATCTTTTTAGTCGGCTTTATTATTTACGCGCTGGCCATGATTTGGCTTGGCTGGTACGTGTCGCGTAATCAAAAAAGCGGTGAAGATTTTTTACTCGGCGGCCGTTCCTTACCGCTGTTCCTGACGCTGGGCTCCACCGTGGCGACCATGGTGGGGACCGGTTCAAGCATGGGCGCCGTAGGCTTCGGCTACAGCAACGGCTGGGCCGGAATGCTCTACGGCGTGGGCGGGGCCATCGGTATTTTGCTGGTCGCCTGGCTGTTCGCCCCGGTGCGTAAACTGCGCTTTATGACCATGAGCGAAGAGCTCTCTTATTATACTGGCGGCAGCCATTTAATTAAAAATATCGTCGGCATAATGATATTTGTGGCCTCTATTGGCTGGCTGGGGGCGCATATTCTTGGCGGCAGCATGTATTTATCCTGGGCGACGGGGATAAATCTGACGCTAGCGAAAATTATTATCGCTCTGGCCTTTGCGATTTACGTCATCATCGGCGGTTATTCTGCGGTGGTATGGACGGATACCATTCAGGCATTAATTCTCTTTTTCGGCTTTATCCTGATGGCGATTCTGGCGGTGGTTCACGTCGGCGGATGGGATGCCATCGTACAGGCGATGGATCCCAGGGCGATGAGCCTGTTCGCGGTCGATAAGCTGGGCGTCATTCCGGCGCTATCGCTGGCGATGGTCATCGGCGTCGGCGTGCTGGCGACCCCTTCCTATCGCCAGCGTATTTATTCGGGGAAAGATGTCTCTTCGGTGCGCCGCTCGTTTGTCTATACCGGCGTGCTGTATCTGTTTTTCTCGGTGCTGCCGGCGATTATCGGCATGGCGGCATGGACAATGAACCCCCATCTTGAGAACAGCAACTACGCCTTCCTGTTCGCCACCAGCTTCCTGCCGGCGATACTGGGTCTGGTGGTGCTGATTGCCGGGCTTTCCGCCACTATGTCTTCGGCCAGCTCCGATGCGATAGCCGCCGTGGCCATCATGATGCGCGATGTCTACACCCTTGTTACCGGAAAAATGCCGCCGGCGCATAAGGCGATAACGCTCTCCCGCTGGATGCTGGCGTTCGTTATCGGCCTGGCGATGATCTTCGCCCTGACCTCGAACGATATCATCAGCTATATCACCAAAATGATCTCCATGCTGATGTCCGGGCTGTTCGTCTGTTCAATTCTGGGCCGCTTCTGGCTGCGCTTTAACTGGCAGGGCGCGCTCACCGCGCTGCTGAGCGGCATGCTGGTGTCGATTGTGGTTCTGGTTAAGGCAGACTGGCTGGCTTACTGGGGGAACCCGTGCATTCCGTCGGTCGTCGGCAGCTTCGTTTCCGCCATTTTTGTCACCGTCATGACGCCAGCCAGCAAAATCAGCCGTCAGCAGGCGCTGGAAATGATTACGCAAGAGCGGGAAGGGCAGGCGATTCCGGCGAAGACGGCGGTGCAGGCCTCGGGAGAAGCACCATGAAGGACTATATTGCCGTCGACTGGGGCTCTACCCAGCTGCGCGGCTGGCTGATTCGCAACGGCCAGTGCATCGGGACGAAGCAGCTGCCGCTGGGCATCACCCGCCTGAACGGACGATCGCCCGCCGACGTATTCGCGGAGCATGTGGCCCCCTGGCGCGGCGCCGAAATGCTGCCGGTGCTGATGGCCGGGATGATCGGCAGCGATGCGGGCTGGCAAGCGGTGCCGTATCTGGCCTGTCCGGCGGCGATCGACGCGCCGGGGCAGCAGCGATGCGCCGTTGCTGAAGGCGTGTGGATTATTCCCGGGCTCAAGATTGCCCAGGACGGGGAGTTCAACGTGATGCGCGGCGAAGAGACGCAGCTGCTGGGGGCTATAGAGCTGGCGCCGGCGGAGTGCTACGTGCTGCCGGGCACCCACTGCAAATGGGTACAAGTGACGGACGGCATGGTGCGTCATTTTGCCACGGCGATGACCGGCGAACTGCATCATCTGCTGATGACGCAATCGCTGATCGGCAAAGGGCTGCCGGCCCAGCAGGCGGACGAGGCGGCCTTTGAACAGGGGCTGGAAAAAGGGTTGGCGCAGCCGTCGCTGATTAGCGAACTGTTTGTCGCCAGAGCTGCCCGGGTGCTCGGGGCGCTGGCGGCAACCTCGGTCAGCGACTATCTCTCCGGGCTGCTGATTGGCGCGGAGGTGGCGACCCTCGGGCAGCGTTACCGTACCTCTGGCGTCACGCTGGTTGGCGACCCGGCGCTGAATGCCCGCTACAGTCGGGCGATGAAGGCGCGCGGAATGACGGTTAACAGCTGCAGCGGCGATGAGGCGCTGCTGAGCGGCATGGCGAGGATAATGCATGGACAAGATTAAACTGGTGGCGATTTTACGCGGTATTCGCCCCGCTGAGGCGGCGGAGCATATTGAGACGCTGATAAAGGCAGGATTTCGCTATATCGAAATTCCGCTCAACTCACCGGACTGGCAGCAGAGCATTCCGCAGATGGCCGCGCGCTTTGGCGAGCAGGCGGTGATTGGCGCGGGAACGGTGCTTAAGGTGGAGCAGGTCGATTTTCTGGCCGATGCCGGGGCGAAGCTTATCGTGACGCCGAATACTCAGCCGGCGACCATCCGCCGGGCGGTGGCGCGCGGAATGCGGGTCTGCGCAGGATGCGCTACCGCGACCGAGGCGTTTAGCGCGCTGGACGCCGGGGCGCAGTGGCTGAAGATTTTCCCGTCTTCCACCTTCGGCCCGGACTATATTCGGGCGCTGAAAGCGGTGCTGCCGCCGGAGGTGCCGGTGCTGGCGGTCGGCGGCGTGACGCCGGAGAATCTGGCGAGCTGGGTCGAGGCGGGATGCGCCGGCGCCGGTCTGGGAAGCGATCTGTATCGCGCCGGGCAGGCCGTGGAGCGTACCCGTCAGCAGGCGGAGAGGTTTATCGCCGCCGCCCGCTGCGGTTAATCGCCCAGCGGCTGCCTGTCGACGCCGCCGCGATGGCTGTCGAGCGCCAGCTTAATCCGGCGCAGCCTGCCCTTTGCCTGGGTTTTGTTGGCCATCGCCAGTTCGGTGGCCAGCACGTCAACCATCGCCAGCATCGCATAGCGTGAAGTGCTGGGCTTGAAGATATAGTCGTTTTCGCGCACCAGCAGCGGCAGCACCAGATCCGCCTGCTCCGCCAGCGGCGTTCCGGCGGGAGTGATGGCAATGACCTTTGCGCCGTACTGCCTGGCAATCGCCGCGCTCTCAATAATTTCCTGGGTATAGCCGCCCAGCGACAGCACGATAACCACATCCTTTGGCGTCACCGCCGAGCTCATCATGCGCACCAGCAGGCCGTCGTTCTGGCTGACCACCGGCAGGCCGAGGCGAAACAGACGGTACTGGATCTCCTGGGCGCAGATGGTGGAGCCGCCGCCCATCCCGAGGGCCAGGATCTGCCGCGCGTCGCTCAGCCAGCTCACCGCGCGCTTCAGCGCCTCAATATCCAGCGCCCGGCGGTTGGTCTCCAGCACGCCGATGATCGACTCGTAGATCCCCTGCACGCCCTCAAGGTCCGGCACATCGAGGATAAATCGCTGCCCGACCGCCAGGGATTGCGCGAGCTTCATCTTCAGCTCGCGGACGTCTTTGCAGCCGAGCGCCCGGGCAAAGCGGGTGACCGAGGCCTGGCTGGTGTGGGTCAGGCGCGCCATCTCCGCGATGGGCAGCTCCGCCGCCGCCGCGACATCATCGAGAATAAACTGCGCGATGCGTTTTTCGGTCGCCGTGAGTTCCACAAAGCGATCGGTAATGCAGGAAATGATATCGATTGACCAGGACATACGGGTATCAACGGGTAAGTTTTGAATGGTACTTTGTACCATATTCCGCCGCTGAAATCAGCGCCGGAGGCTACAGCGCTAAGCGCATGGCGCAGCGCGTTTCCGGCGGCAGGCCGTGTTCCGTTTCCAGCTCCCTTTTCGCCGCCAGTCCCGCCGGTAGCCTTAGCTCGCTTAACATTGAAAACCCCAGGCGCGTGTAAAACGGCGCGTTCCACGGCACGTCGCGGAAGGTGGTGAGCGTGACCGCCGGATACGCCGCCTGGCGGGCTGTCTCTATAACCTGCTCCAGCATCATGCGGCCAACGCCTCGCCCCTGCCACGCCTGATGAACGGCGATCTCCACGATAAACAGCGCATCGTCCAGCGGTTCGCTCAGCAGGAAGCCTATCGGTTGGTCATCGGTCACGGCCAGCAGGCTGTGGTCAGTTTCAAGAAACAGCCGGTGGCGCTCGGGGCTTATCACTTCGCTTTCCGCCAGCCAGGCCAGCGCCGGGATCTGGCGAAAAGCCTGGGCCGCCGAGCGCTCAATGGCGGGCAGAAGAGGGATGTCTCGCTCCTCAGTCAGGCGTAACGTCGCGGCGGCGGTTATAGTGTTAGTTTTCATCACCTCAGCATAGCAGCCTCCGGGAGAAATGTATGGAGCTTACCGCCGTTTCCGCCACCCAGTTCAGCGTCGCGCAGCTGACGACGATCCTTTGCGACTGTTTCGAAGATTACCTGGTTCCCGTCACGCTGTCGGTAGAGGTTTTTGTCCAGCGTTTTAGCGCCGAAGGGCTGAGCCTGCTGGATTCCTGCGTCTGGCTGGATGGAGATGTCCCCGCGGCGATGGCGGTCGTCGCCCGCCGCGGCGATGAAGCCAGGCTGGCGGCGTTCGCGGTGCGGCCTGCGTATCGCGGAAAGGGCGTTGGCCGCCGGCTGATGTCGCCGCTTATCGACGCGCTGCGCGAGCAGGGCGTACGGCGGATGTGGCTGGAGGTTATCCGCGACAACCACGCCGCGGTGGCGCTGTATCAATCGCTGGGCTTCGAGGTGCGGCACGGGCTGTGCGGCTATTTAAGCGCGCAGGCCGGAAGTGACGGGCCCTCCGTATTAGAGGATGTTGACGTGCTGGCGCTGACGCGCAGGGCAGGCGCCGAGATTAACGGCCAGCTGCCGTGGCTGATGGACCCGCTCACCTTCAGCACCCTGCCGTGCCGGGCGCTGAGCCTCCATCAGCAGGCTTTCGCCGTGCTGGCGACCTTATCCAGCAGGCCGCAGCTGCAGTTTTTATGGGTCGATCCCGCCGCCCGCGGGCGCGGGCGGGGGCGGGAAATGCTGATGGCGCTCGCCCAACGCTTTCCGGGGCTCGGGACCTCGGTGACCATCCCGGAGCGCTTTACGCCGCTGTTTCACGCCGCCGGCTATACGCCCATGGCATTAAAACAGTATGAAATGAGCGCAACGTTGAGCGCCCCGCCGCCAGCAGGGCGTTGAGATTCAGCCGTTACGCGGGTCGCTAATCGGCTGACGAACCAGGAAAATATAGGCCAGCGCGCCGAGGGCGGTCACGCAGCCGCAGATAATCAGCGCCAGCTGGAATGAGTGGGTGGTATCGACGATAAACCCGGTCACCACCGGCGCGAAGGAGGCGCAGATAAAGCTGGCGAAGTTCTGGATGCTGCCGACGGATGCGGTCATTCTCGAGGCTACCGCGACGTGAATCAACCCCCAGCAGGAGGTGCCGGCAAAGTGGATGCAGAACAGCGCCATACCGATTAACAGCACCGCGGCGATAGAGGTAGTGGCCTGCGGCACAATTAACGTAAACGCGGCGGAGCAGAACATCCCGGCAATAATGCAAATTTTACGGCTTTTGATCGGCGCCATGCCGCCTTTAACCAGCCAGTCGGTGACGTAGCCGTTGATAAGCATACCGGCGGCGCCGAACAGGAAAGGAATGGCGGCCATAAAACCGGTACTTTTCAGATCGAGGCTATACGCCGTTTGCAGGTAGCCCGGCAGCCAGGCCAGATACAGCCACGCGGTATAGTTGATGCCGCTGAAACCCAGCATCATTCCCCACATGGTTTTGTTTTTAAACAGGCTGCGCCATTCGGCAAAGCTCAGCGGGTCGCGGCGAACGTTGACGCTTCCGGCGTTAAGGTAGGCCTGCTCGTCGGCGGTGAGAGAGATATCTTCCCGGTTGCGATAGAGCATATACCAGCCGATAGCGACGAAGATCCCCAGCACGCCGATGGTGATAAACATCCCGCGCCAGCCCATCATCAGCATCATGGCGGCAAGGATCGGCGGGCTGATCGCGACGCCAATCGTCGAGGCGGCGTTAAAGAAACCCATCGGGCGGCCGCGCTCTTTGATATTAAACCAGTCGTTGATCACCTTGACGCCGCAGGGGTTCATCGGCGCTTCGCCGATCCCCATGCCGATACGCACCAGCACGAACTGGGTAAAGCTGTGCACCATCCCCGAGACCGCCTGAAACAGCGACCAGAAAAACATCCCCAGCCCCAGCATGATGCGCGGACCTTTACGGTCCAGCAGCGGCCCGCAGGGGAGCTGGGCGATGCCGTAGGCCAGCGAGAAAACGGACAGCAGCGCCCCGATTTCGGTGGCGCTGAGCCCCAAATCCTCGCGAATCGTTAAGTTCGCGACGGACAATGAACTTCTGTCGAGGTAATTAATCACCGCCGCCAGAAATAACAGGATCATTGCCGTTGTCTGAATTTTTTTAATGCGAGTACTACGCGTTAACGTATTATCTAACGGAACAGTCATCGTCTCCGCCTTTCCTTTATCAAAGGTTGTCTGCGGGTCGATAGTGATATTTCGTGATTCCACGCCTGACTCCTGGTTATTCTATTTGAACGACAAGTGACATCGAATGGTTTAAACCCCACCCACCTATTTCACAGTAAAGTAAGTCGACTTGTTTTCAGCATAAATAACCTTTTTTCTGGCGCTGGTTTATGTTTTGAGATCTGTGCTGCTGATTATCATTTT
This sequence comes from Klebsiella sp. ME-303, assembly GCF_007910085.1. NCBI lineage: Bacteria > Pseudomonadati > Pseudomonadota > Gammaproteobacteria > Enterobacterales > Enterobacteriaceae > Klebsiella > Klebsiella sp. ME-303. Next base: position 30,228 of record NZ_VOJB01000089.1, read on the forward strand.
CTGTTTTTAATCGGTACTTAATAAGCCTGGGATTCGCTCTGCCTGAGCGAGTTAATCATTGATTGCTTCGCCGAGTTCAGGTGGTTACGCAGCGCCAGGTTGGCGTCCAGATCGCTGCGGCAGATAAGCGCGCTCAGGATAGTCATATGTTCATCAATGGCGATGATATTGCGCTGTTTAAGGTCGCTCTCATCCCACTGATAGTGAAAGTGAAAAATTACGGAAATAATCTCAAGTGATTGATTAAAAAATATATTCTCAGCCGCGGACAGGAGCAGAGAATGAAAGTCGCGATCGAGCTGGGAAAACATACGAAAGCTGTCGCCGATGCTGTCACGCAGGGCGCGATGGCGCTCAAGCAGGGTTTTCGCCTGCAGCCAGCGGGCGTCGTTGTCCGGGAGGTTGAGGAAGTGCTGTAGCGCGTGGGTTTCCAGCATTTCCCGCAGTTCGAACAGCTGCTCGGCCCAGGATTGTTCAAACTTCTTCATATTCCACTGGCCGCGCTTTTCGCTTTCAATCAGGTTGTAGCGGCTGAATTTCAACAAAAACTCCCTGACCACGACCGGGCTGACGCCGGCAGCACGCGCCAGCTGTAGCTCGGAAAATATCTCTCCGGCGCGCAGCTGGCGCTGGTTAATCATGGTGTAAAACGCCTGCTCGAAGAGACGGTTCTGTTCGGCCAGCGAGGCGCTGGAGCCATCGAAGCCGTCCTGCATCTCCGGCTGGCGAAGGATCTGGTAGTCCTGACCGCGCTGGCGCAGCACGCCGCGCTCGCACAGGTGGCTGAGGATATGGCGCACGGTGGTGCGGCTGATGTTGTACATCTCCGCCAGCGCGCTTTGTGAGGGCAGCGGCGACGGAAGAAAGCCGCGTGCCATATCGTTTATGACCTGGTTAATGACGTTGTGACGAAGGTTTTGCGAGCGGCTCATTATGCATCTCCATTTTTTTAGCTATTAAAGCCGGATTTAAAACAGTTTTGTGCGCGAGATTTCACAATTTTTGCAATGAATTTATTCTCACCTCTGTTTTTCATCGATATCTAAACCAACAAATACGGAGGAAATTATTATGACGTCGATGAATACATTAGTGTGTCAGGAACCCAAAATATTGCGCTGGGAAAAACGCCAGATTCCCATTCCCGGTGATGATGAAGTGCTTATTAAAATAAAAACGGTGGGGATTTGTGGTACGGATATTCATGCCTGGGGAGGGCATCAACCTTTTTTTAGCTATCCGCGCGTGCTCGGTCATGAAATATGCGGTGAGATTATCGGTCTGGGTAAAAATATTCTTAATCTGAAAAGCGGACAGCAGGTTGCCGTCATACCCTACGTCGCCTGCGGTCAGTGTCCGGCCTGCCTGAGCGGCCGGACAAACTGCTGCGAGAAAATTTCCGTGATCGGCGTACATCGGGACGGCGGGTTTAGCGAGTACCTCTGCGTGCCGGTAAAAAATCTGCTGGTGGTGGATGACGTCGAGCCGGAAGCCGCGGCGCTGATTGAGCCTTTTGCCATCAGCGCCCACGCGGTGCGCCGCGCCGCTATCCAGCCGGGAGAGCAGGTGCTGGTGGTCGGCGCGGGCCCCATTGGTCTCGGGGCGGCGGCGATCGCCAAAGCCGACGGGGCGCAGGTGGTGGTGGCGGATACCAGCCCGGCGCGGCGCGACCACGTGGCGCAGCACCTTGGTCTGGCCACGCTCGACCCTTCCGACCCGCAGTTCACCGAACGGCTGTGTGCCGCGTTTGGTGGTTCGCTGGCGCAGAAGGTGATCGACGCCACGGGGAATCAGCAGGCGATGAACAATACGGTGAATTTAATCCGCCACGGCGGCAGCATCATCTTTGTTGGCCTGTTTAAAGGTGAGCTGCAGATCCCGGACCCGGAGTTTCATAAGAAAGAGACGACCATGATGGGCAGCCGTAATGCGACGGAAGAGGATTTTGCCAAAGTCGGGCGGCTGATGGCCGAGGGGAAAGTGACCGCCGGGATGATGCTGACCCACCGCTACGATTTCAGGTCGCTGGCTGAGATTTACGAAAACGACGTGATTAACAATCGCCAGCTTATCAAAGGCGTCATTCATTTTTAGCAGGAAAGGCTATGAAATCGTTAAACAGAAAAGATTTTCCCGGGCCGCGGTACCCGACGCGCGTGATTCAGTTCGGCGAAGGCAACTTCCTGCGGGCGTTTATCGACTGGCAGCTGGACCTGCTGAATGAGCAAACCGATCTGGCGGCAGGCGTGACCATCATTCGCCCGATCAACACCGAGTTTCCGCCGTCGCTTAATATCCAGGACGGACTCTACACCACGGCGATCCGCGGGCTGGACGAACGCGGCGAGGCGGTGAGCGAGGCGCGGATTATTCGATCGGTGAATAACGAGATCAACCCGTGGCAGGATTTTGCCGGCTATCTGGCGCTGGCTCGTAATCCGGCGATCGCGTTCGTATTTTCAAATACCACCGAAGCGGGCATCAGCTATCACGCCGGAGACCGGCCTGACGCTAAGCCGCCGGTCAGCTTTCCGGCGAAGCTGACCCAGCTGCTGTTCGAACGGTTCCGCCATTTCAACGGCGCAGCGGATAAGGGATGGACGATGATTCCGTGTGAGCTGATCGACTACAACGGCGAAGCGCTGAAGGCGCTGGTGCTGCGCTATGCCGAAGAGTGGCAATTGCCCGCGGCTTTTCGCGACTGGGTTGAGACCGCCAATACGTTTTGTTCAACGCTGGTTGATCGCATCGTCACCGGCTACCCGCGCGAGGAAGCGGAAAAGCTCGAAGCGGAGCTGGGCTACCATGATGCTTTCCTGGATACCGCCGAATACTTCTGGCTGTTCGTTATCCAGGGGCCGCAGGCGCTGGCGAAGACGCTGCGGCTCGAACGTTACCCGCTCAATATCCGTCTCGTAGAGGATATCCGGCCCTATAAAGAGCGCAAAGTCGCCATTCTTAACGGCGCGCACACCGCGCTGGTGCCGGTGGCGTGGCTGTGCGGCGTCGATACCGTTGGCGAAGCGATGCAGGACGAAGCCATTCGCCATTATGTGCAGCAAACTATCGACGAGGAGATTATTCCGGCGCTGGATTTACCGGCCGATGAGCTGAGGCAGTTTGCCGATGCCGTGACCGGGCGCTTTCTTAATCCCTGGATTCGCCATCAGCTGCTCTCTATCGCCCTGAACGGCATGACCAAATTTCGCACCCGGATCCTGCCGCAGCTGCTGACGCATATCCGCCAGCACGGCGCAATCCCGCCGCGGCTAACGTTCGCCCTGGCGGCGCTCATCGCCTTCTATCGCGGGCAGCGCGACGGGCAGGCGTATCCGCTGCAGGATGATGACGTCTGGCTAAGCCGTTTTGCCGCAGGATGGGCGCAGGTGGCGCAAGGCCGCCCGCTGCATGAACTGGTCACCGAAGTCCTGCAGGATACCGGGCACTGGGGTGAAGATCTGACGGCAATACCGGGGCTTGCCGAACAGGTCACGCGGTATCTGGAAGTCATTTTGAGCGCGGGGATGCGGGAGGCCCTGTCGCGGCTGTAATCGGTTTGTTGTGCGGCGCCCGCGGATTTGGGCGTCGTTTTTTTTGTGCTCTGAACCGCAAAAAATGAATTAAGCGCCAATGGTTGGTGGATTTCCCGCATCATAAGAGCCTATCCCATTAGGGCTATTTTGCTTGCCATTTTGAACCTGGGCAGTGCTCAGACAAAACTCGCAGAGTTTTGAACGCCCTCAGG
>NZ_VOJB01000089.1:34065-50839 GCF_007910085.1 Klebsiella sp. ME-303
GCAAAATCAGACCGATTTTTTTGATCCGGATAACCTGAGCGAGGTCTTCACCGCCGGCTACCTGGCCCGGCGTTTTGCGATGCAAAGAAACACCGCCAGCCACTATCTGAATCAGCTGGTGGCCCAGGATGTGCTGGTGAAGATTAATACCCGTCCGGTCTATTTCCTGCATAAGGCCGCCTTCTGCCAGCAGTTTTTCCCCCTTTCCCGCAGCGAGTACGCCAGCATGGCGGAGCTGCTCGCGGAGAGCGACCGGCAGCCGGAACAGGCAGATCATTTTTCATTGCTTACCGGCCATGACGGTAGCCTGCGCAAGCCTATCGAACAGATGAAAACCGCGCTGTTTTATCCCAACGGCGGGCTGCCGCTGCTGATCGTCGGCGACAGCGGAACCGGCAAAAGCTATATGGCGGAGCTGATGCACGAGTTTGCCATCGCCCAGGGACTGCTGCCGCCCGATGCGCCCTTTGTCAGCTTCAACTGCGCCCAGTACGCCAGCAACCCGGAGCTGCTGGCCGCCAACCTGTTTGGCTACGTCAAAGGCGCGTTTACCGGCGCGCAGGGCGATAAAGCCGGGGCGTTTGAGGCGGCAAACGGCGGCGTGCTGTTTCTCGATGAGGTCCACCGCCTCGATGCGCAGGGCCAGGAGAAGCTCTTCACCTGGCTGGACCGCAAAGAGATCTATCGGGTGGGAGAGACGGCGCAGGGGATGCCGATTTCGCTGCGGCTGGTGTTTGCCACCACCGAAGATATTCACAGCACGTTTCTGACCACCTTTATTCGTCGTATTCCGATCCTCATTAGCCTGCCTGATTTACAAAATCGCAGCCGCGGCGAGAAAGAAGCGTTAACGCTGCAGTTTTTCTGGCAGGAGGCCCGCACGCTGTCCGCCCGACTGCAGCTGACGCCCCGGCTTTTACAGGTGCTGACGCACTACGTTTATCGCGGCAACGTCGGTGAGCTGAAGAATGTCGTCAAGTACGCCGTCGCGTCGGCGTGGGCCAGGTCTCCGGGCAGCGAGAGGCTAAACGTCACGCTGCACGATCTGCCGGAAAATATCATGGCCGCGACGCCGGCGCTTAGCGAACCGATGGGCCAGCAGGAACCGCTGCTTATTGAACCGCAGACCAGCCTGGTCTGGCTGCTGCGCGCGCGCGACCCGGTTCAGGGGCTGATCTATGATGCTCAGTGCCGCGTTCTCGCGCTGTATGAGGCGGTGCTGAGTAAAAAAACGGTCTGGGAAGAGGCGCAAAAAAGCATGGGCGAGGAGATGGAAACCCTCTTCGATCGGCTGATTTTCGATAATCATGATGCCAACAGCTCGCATCTGCTGCTGCTGATAACCCATCAGGTGCGGGAGGAGTTTTATCGCCTTGAAAAGCGCTTCAATATTCAGTTTAACGGCAACTGTATCTACGCCCTGAGCCACTACCTGATTCATCGTTCTCGCCAGGCGCAGTCGACGATGAGCAATGAGAAAAGCCGCCAGCTGGAGGATTTCCTGGCGCAGAAATACCCGCTGCTGTATCGCTTTTGTGAAGAGATCCTCGCCGCGCTGGCGCTGAAGCTGGATATTGAACCCCGACGCATTGACCTGCTGCTGCTGGTGCTGTGGTTACAGAAAAACGGCGCTATCAGTCAGCAGCAGGTGACCCGGGCAGTTATCCTCGCCCACGGTTACGCCACCGCCAGCAGCATCGCCAACGTGGCGAATCGGTTGCTGAAAAGCCAGCTGTTTGAGTCATTCGATATGCCGCTCGACGTGACGCCGGAGGCTATCGCCGATCAGGTGATGGCCTGGATCGAGAGCCACGCGCTGGCCTCCGGACTGGTCATCCTGGTCGATATGGGATCGCTGAACGCCATTCACAGCCACTTCAACCGCCGGCTGTCCACGCCGATGGCGATTATTAATAACGTCTCGACCGGGATGGCGATGTACGTCGGGGAGCGGGTTTTGCAGGGCGATATGCTGGAAGATATCGTCCGGGAGATAGGCAATGACCTCGCGGTTGAGCATCAGCTCTATTACCCGCAAACGGACAAACCGCGGGCGATTCTTACAACCTGCGCCACCGGTCTGGGGGCGGCGGCGAATCTGTCGGCGCTGTTAAAAGCCAGCATTCCTGAGACGCTCGGCATCGATATTGTGGCATGCGATGTGGAAACCCTCGCCGATCCCGCGCGCCGGGCACCGATGCTCAGCCGCTATGAGGTGCTGGCGATTGTCGGCACCCTCGATCCGCATCTCCCCGATCTGCCGTGGATCTCGCTGGATTCGCTGATTTCCGGCGAAGGAAGCCGCCCGCTGATGCGTATCTTCGGCGAACTGGCCTCCGCTGAGCAGGTCAGCGAGATCAATAACCTGATCCTGAAAAATTTCTCGCTGCGCCGGGTGATCGAGTCGGTGACGATCCTCGATACCGGTAAAGTGATCAATCAGGTTGAGCAGTTTTTACTGCGCTATGAGCATCTGGCCGGCTGCGATGTGCCTAACGATCGCAAGGTGGCGCTGTACGTGCATATCAGCTGTCTGATAGAGCGCCTGATCCGCAACGCCTCGCCATCCCATTATTCCGGCAAACAGTGTCCGCAGAGCGAGCTGGCGACGCTCCGCGAGGCTTTTAGTGTCATAGAGAGTGGATATAGTGTCAAAATCCCCGCCGTAGAGCTGTACTACATTCACGATATTCTGACGCGGGAAACTGAATTTATTCAGGAAGATCAAGAGTTTTAATCCCCTTCATTAGTTGATCCTTGCGCTAGCCGGCGCGCCACTGTTTCTGGCACGCCGGTTGCAATCAAGAAAGCAGTGGAATGCGCTTTCGAGGTAAGGATGAAACGACACTATATTTTTGCCAGCCATGGCACCTTTGCTAACGGTCTGCTGAACTCCGTGGAGCTGATCCTCGGTAAGCAGCCGGATATTTATACTCTCTGCGCCTATGTCGAAGAGGAGGCCGATCTGACGCAGCAGGTGGAGACGCTGCTGGCGCGTTTCCCCGCCCAGGATGAGCTGATTGTCATTACGGATATTTTCGCCGGTAGCGTCAATAATGAGTTTGTGCGTTTTTTATCGCGCCCTAATTTTCATTTATTGTCCGGTTTAAACCTGCCGCTGATTATTGATTTACTTATTTCCGCAGGCGAAGAAAATACCGAGAAATTAATTTCTGAAGCATTAACAAGCGCCAAAGAGAGCATTCAGTACTGCAATCAGACGATTGCCAGTGCGATGACTATTGATAAAGACTTCTGAAATGAGGGAACACCATGATTACGCTATTAAGGGTTGACCATCGATTACTTCACGGCCAGGTGGCCTTTTCCTGGACCCAGTATGTCGGCGCCGATTGCATTTTAATCGCCAACGATAATGTCCCTGAAGATGAGCTGCGGAAAACCACAATTAAGCTCGCTAAACCGCCTTCGGTAAAACTGGTGATTAAAAATATTAACGATGCTATCGAATCGATAAAAAGCGGCGTGACGGAGAAATATCATCTGTTTATCGTCGTGGAATCGGTCAATGACGCCTGGCGTATTGCCAGCGCCGTCGAGGGGATAAAAAGTATTAATCTCGGCGGAATAAAAGCCAAAGCGGGCAGTAAAAATATTTCTAAGGCGATCAATTTACTGCCGGAAGAAATTGAACAACTGCAGCAGCTGGTCGGGAAAGGCGTCGAAGTTGAGATCCGCCAGGTCCCTAACGATCGCAAACAGCTTTTTGCGCAATGCGTTTAACTCCGCGGAGGACAGATTATGGTAGAGGCTCTCTTACTGGGTCTGGTGGCGTTTATCGCGCAATCGGAATATGCCCTGGGGACGTCGCTGATTTCGCGGCCAATCGTCACCGGGCTGCTGACCGGGCTGGTGCTGGGGGATGTACAGACCGGCGTCATCATGGGCGCGACGCTTGAGCTGGCGTTTATCGGCTCTTTCTCCGTCGGCGCATCGATCCCGCCTGATGTAGTAACCGGCGGTATTCTCGGCGTGGCGTTCGCCATTACCTCCGGCGCGGGAACGGAAACGGCGCTGCTGCTTGGCCTGCCCATCGCCACCCTGACGCTGATCCTGAAAAACGTCTATCTGGGGATGTTTATCCCGATGCTCAGCCAGAAGGCTGACGGCTACGCGGAGCGGGCGGATACGGTCGGCATTGAGCGCATGCATCTGATTGCCGGCTTCGGGCTGTCGCTGATGCTCGCCACGGTGGTGACCATCTCATTCCTGGTCGGCAGCAATGCGGTGAAATCCCTGCTCGATACCATCCCGGAATTTATCAAACACGGGCTCAGCGTCGCTACCGGCATTATTCCGGCACTCGGCTTCGCAATGCTCGCCAGGCTGCTGATTAATAAGAAAGTCGCGCCGTACTTTTTCCTCGGCTTTGTGCTGATGGCCTACCTGAAAATCCCGGTGACCGGCATCGCTATTCTCGGCGCTATCGTGGCGGTGGTGATGGTTAACGTCACCGCGCTGAGCTCACCTCGTACGACGACAGAACAAGGAGTCAGCGATGACGACGAAGATGATTTCTGAAGAAACTCTGCAACCGCAGGCGCAGGAAGAGGCCCGTATCACGCCGCGCGATCTACGCCGGGTATTCTGGCGCTCCTTCCAGATGGAGTTTTCGTGGAACTATGAGCGGCAGATGAATCTCGCCTTTGTTTACGCGCTGATTCCGGTGCTGAAAAAGCTCTATCCGCGCAAAGAGGAGCTGGCCGGGGCGTTGAAACGGCATCTGGTGTTCTTCAATACCACGCCGCATATCGTCACCCTGCTGCTGGGGATCACCACGGCGATGGAGGAGAAGAATAGCCAGCAGAAGAACATGGACGCCAACGCGATTGATAACGTCAAAGCGTCGCTGATGGGGCCGCTGGCCGGGCTGGGGGACTCCTTTTTCTGGGGCACGCTGCGCCTGATCGCTACCGGTATCGGCACCAGCCTGGCGCTAAAGGGCAACATTCTCGGCCCCATTCTGTTTCTGCTGGTGTTCAACGTGCCGCACATCCTGGTGCGCTGGTTCTTTACCCGCTGGGGCTATGTGCTGGGCACCGGGGTTCTGCAGCGGATCCAGAAGAGCGGAATGATGGAGAGCCTGACCTACGGCGCGTCGATTATCGGCCTGATGGTGGTCGGGGCGATGACCGCCTCAATGATTGATATCACCATCCCCCTCTCATTCGGCGCCGGAGAGGCGAAAACCCAGGTGCAGGACATTATCAACGACATCCTGCCCTGCATGCTGCCGCTGGTGAGTTTTGGCATCGTTTACTGGCTGCTGGGGCGCAAGGTTAAACCGCTTTCTATTATCGGCGGAATGGCGCTGGTGGGCATTCTGGGGTCGTGGATAGGTTTATTTTAACGGGAGTCGAAAATGGTACCAACGATGATGACCTATATCAGCGAAGAGTCGGCCTGTCTGACGCAGATCCTGCGCGACTACCGGCAAAAGCTGGCGGCGATTGAGACCTTTGCCCGCCAGCACCCGGTGCGCCGCATTCTGCTGTTGGCGACCGGCTCGTCGCTGAACGCCGCCCTGTGCACGCGCTATTTCTTTGAGCAGCGCTTCGGCGTCCTGGTTGAGATTAAAGAGCCGTACAACTTTACGCACTACGAGGCGGTCGATCCGCATACCGATCTGGTGGTGGCGATTTCGCAGAGCGGTAAAAGCGCCTCGACGCTGGCGGCGATGCGTAAGGTACAGGCATTGAGCCTGCCGGTTTTTGCGCTGACCTCCGATCCGCAAAGTCCGATCGCCCGGGCCTGCGATGGGATACTGGATATCAATACCGGTATCGAGAGCGTGGGGTTTGTCACCCGCGGGTTTAGCGCGACGGTGCTGAATTTGCTGCTGATGGCGCTGATGATTGCCCGTGCCCAGGGGAAAGCCAGCGAGGCCGAGGAGCAGCGCTATCTTGCCGAACTGCAGCGGCTGGCGGCGGCGATCCCGGATGTCATTGACCGCACCTCGCGGTTTATCGACAGGCATGGCGAAGCGCTGCGGGGCGGCGAGCGCTTTGTCGCCACCGGCTATGGCGCGCTGGTGGGCGTCGCGAAGGAGTTCGAAACCAAATTTACCGAAACGGTACGCGTGCCTTCCAGCGGTTTTGAACTTGAGGCCTATATGCACGGCCCCTATCTGGAAGCCAATGCCCGCCATGTGATGCTGTTTATTGAAGATGCGCCGGATGCGCGGACCCGGGCGCTGCGGGACTATATGGCGCCGTCCATTGCCCGCGCCTTTACGCTGACGCTGAGCGACGAAGAGGATGCGCAGACGCTGGCGCTAAGCTGCCCGTGTGAACATCACCTGGCGCCGCTGCTGCTGATTGTTCCCGTCCAGATGCTGGCCTGGCATACCGCCGGCCTGAAAGGCATCGATCTGGCTAAACGTATTTTTGACGATTTTGATCGCGTCTTAAAAAGTAAAATCTGATTATTCAGGAGAAAACTATGTTGGGTTTTAATCAGGACGAGTACCTGACCAGTGCTCGCGAGATCATCGCTGCGCGCAAACAGGCGGAAACCGTTGCCGATGATATTTATCAGAGCGGCTGTAGCGCCTTATTTTTCGCCTCGGTGGGCGGTTCTTTGGCGCCGATGATGGCAATAAATGAGTTTGCAAAAGAATTAACCAGCGTGCCGGTTTACCTTGAGCAGGCGGCGGAATTAATTCATCGCGGACATAAAAAATTAAATAAAGATGCGGTGGTGGTGACGTTATCCAAGTCCGGCGATACCAAAGAGTCGGTAGCCATTGCCGAATGGTGCAAAGCGCAGGGGATTCGCGTGGTGGCCATTACCCGTAATGCCGATTCGCCATTAGCCGAGGCGGCGAGCTGGCATATTCCGATGTGCCACAAGAACGGCGTGGAATATGAATATATGCTGCTCTTCTGGTTATTCTTCCGCATCATTTATCGTCACGGTGATTTCGCCAATTACGATCGTTTTGCCAGCCAGCTGGAGTTGCTGCCGGAAAATCTTCTGCAGGCCAAACGCCAGTTCGATCCGCAGGCGGATAAAATCGCCGCTCAGTATCACGGCTGCGACTATATGATGTGGATCGGCGGGGCGGAAATGTGGGGTGAGGTCTATCTGTTCTCAATGTGTATTCTCGAAGAGATGCAGTGGAAGCGGACCAAATCGGTGAGTTCAGCCGAGTTTTTCCACGGCACCCTGGAGCTGCTGGAAAAAGAGGTCCCGCTGTTCCTGGTCAAAGGCGAGGGTAAATGCCGGGCGCTGGATGAGCGCGTCGAACGCTTCGCTGAGAAGATCACCGACCATCTGGTGGTGATTGACCCGCGCGACTATCCGCTGAACGGCATTGATGAGGCTTTCCGCTGGATTATGGCGCCGTGCGTGGTTTCCACCCTGCTGGTGGACAGGCTGGCGGCCCATTTTGAACACCATACCGGGCATGATCTTAATATCCGCCGTTATTACCGTCAGTTTGATTACTAAGCTTTGCTGATGGCGGCCAGCCGGGCTGGCCGCTGCGCGATTCTCCGAGGCGCTTCCCATAAAATCATCGCCAAAACCAACGAAGTAAAAACCGATGGTAGAGTCCGGCTCTCCTTCTCTTTCAGGCAAGCGGACGGCCATGAAAAAACGGATGACCTCGACGCCGCATGATGCGGTTTTTAAGCGATTTCTTCGCCACCCGGAGACGGCGAATGATTTTCTCACGCTGCACCTGCCGGAAGCGATCCGCCAGCGGTGTGATTTTTCTACCCTACGGCTGGAGCCGGCGAGCTTTATTGATGAAGATCTGCGCGCCTGGTACTCGGACGTACTGTGGTCGGTACAAACCCCCTGCGGCCTGGGATATGTGTATGTGGTGATAGAGCACCAGAGTTCGCCGGATAACCATATGGCTTTTCGCCTGATGCGCTATGCCATTGCCGCGATGCAGCGGCACCTCGACGCCGGGCACAAAACGCTGCCGCTGGTGGTACCGATGCTTTTTTATCACGGCGCGACCAGTCCTTATCCCTTTTCCCTGAACTGGCTGGATGAATTTGCCGACCCGCAGATGGCGAGGACGCTGTACGCCTGCCCGTTTCCGCTGGTTGACGTAACGGTGATGCCGGATGATGAAATCGTTCAGCACCGGCGGGTCGCTCTGCTGGAGCTGATGCAAAAGCATATTCGTCAGCGCGATCTCAGCGGGATTACGGAGTCGTTGGCGACCCTTGTGATGCTGGGATACACTAACCGCAGGCAGTTAAGAGTGCTGTTTCATTATATGCTGCAGTACGGCAATAGCGCCGATCCGAGCGTGTTTCTCCGCCGATTGGCCCGCCGTCTGCCACACTATGAGGAGAGGTTGATGTCTATCGCTCAAAAGCTCAAGCAGGAAGGTCGGCAAGAGGGAAGGCAGGAAGGGATACAGGAAGGCCGACAGGAAGGGATACAGGAAGGCCGACAAGAAGGGCGCCTGGAAGGCCTGCAGGAAGGGAGCCGGCGGGAAGCGCTGCGCATTGCCGGCAGTATGCTGCAGAACGGTTTAGATACCGAGACGGTACAGCGGATTACCGGACTGTCGGCGGATGAGCTAAAGCCGCTGCATAGCTAATTTCCACCCACCGTCACCACGGCCCGGCGCAAAAAGCCGCCGGGCACGATGGCTTATCCTTCGCTTTTCACCACTTTGATTTCAACCATGCCGATGCCCAGCTGACGCGGAGAGTGGCCGAGAATATTGCCCTCGTTCGTGGACTGCGGGTCCGGCGGCGCAATCGTCAACGTACTGCTGCGCGACGGATTATCGAAATGCAGGGTGGTGGTGGTGACATCATTGGCCAGCGTTAGCGTTTGTTCGCTGTTGCCCACCCGTACCGGAATCGGCTTATTGGCATTCGGCCCGTAGGCTTTGGCGGTAATCACCAGATCGAATTTCTCCGGCAGCGGCTCTTTATATTCAATTTTCACTTCACTGCCGAGCTGGGCATTAGACCAGCGCCCCCAGGTTTCCGGTCGGGAGATGCCGCTGAACTGCTTCACCTCTTCCGGCGCGCCGGCGACGTTAAACAGGAAGCTGTCGGCTTTATAGCGAATATCGTTATCGACGATCTTCAGCGTATCGACGTTGCCTTTATAACGCTCCATATCGATAAGGGTATCTTTGAACGCGGTTTTACCTTGCCACTGGGCTTTGTCGACGCGCTGGACTTTCTGTTCGCCCCCCAGCTGGCCCTGCGAGACGCACCAGTCGGTGGAGAGCGCCACTTCCGGCGACCACAGCTGACCCATCTTGTAGCAGCGGTCGACCCAGACGAAGTTATCGCGCGGCGCGAAATCGGCCAGCTGGAAGCGCAGCGGCGCGGAGTATTCGCTTTCCGGCAGCGGCTCAACGCGCTTATCGGAGATACGCAGCAGCAGAGGCAGGCGGAAATGGCTGCCGGAGAAGGAGATCATATTCTTCTGTGAATCCACGGTGAAATTCTTCATCTCTTTGGGGAAATTCCACAGGCGTATGATATCCGGCTTCCACGCCAGCACCTTCTCTTTCATATTGAGGAACACGGCGGAGAGCGACTCGCCGGAAAGGCTGCTGCGGCCAAGGCCAATAAAGTTATCGCCGCCGAGGATATCGAGCACCGTCGCGCCGTTATCCATGGTATTACGCTTGATGGCCAGCGTATCCTGCCGGGGCTCATCGCCGCGCAGAACGAAAAACAGGTTGCTGCGATCCTGCTTATTCAGATAGTCCCAGGCGCTGTTTTTCATTGCCAGGTGATCGGATGACACCACGATGACCGTATTTTTGAACCACGGCGAAGCTTTAATCTTCTCGATTAACGCCGCGATATGCTCCTGACTACAGGAGACGGCGCTGAACGAAAGATTCTTTTTACCGTCCATATCGTAGCTTTTACGCTGGCAGGTGCGGGAGATAAAACCATCCGGATGATGGGTGTCGACCGTCAGCGCAAACAGCGAAAAGCGTTTTCCGGACTGCGAAAGCGCTTCGAATTTTTTCCAGGTTTCATCAAGAACCGTATCATCGTAGAACCCCCAGTCGTTACGATAGGCCGGATCGGCGACCGTGGTTTTTAGCTCTTCCGCGCCGTACAGATGATCGAAGCCGTGAGATTTCAGGAAAACGTCTTTTCCGGCGAAGCGCAGATTAGCGCCCTGCACAAAGTAGTTCTCATAACCCGAGTTTTTCAGGATATCTCCAAGGCAGATATTCTGCGGGAAAAAGCTGGAAACCGAGGCCGAGGCGTTGCCTTCAAACGGCGCAAACAGCGGGATCCCGCACTGGGAGGCGACCATTCCGGCAATCGTGTAGTCGGTACCGGGGAGCTGGGCGGTGTTGCTGAAGTCCAGCCCCTCGCTTTTCAGTTTGCCGAGCTCTGGGGTCAGGTTCGGGAACGCATCGTTATCAAAATAAGTGCGCTCAAGGCTTTCGCCGTAAATGTACACCAGGTTCAGTTTCGGGTTGGCGATGCTTTTTGACGGCTCTTTGTAGTAAGCCACAAAGTCAGGATCGCCATCGCGGGACTGGGATTTAACCAACTCGCTAATCTGGCGGAAGGCGGGGCTGGCATCCACTGACGCCAGCGCCAGAACCAGCGCCACCAGGCTGTAACCAAAGTGATGAGGATGATGCCGGCGACGGCGGAGCACCCAGCCGAGTGCGCCAAATACCGCGACCAGCGCGACGACCAGCCCCACGCCCGGCAGAATATATTTGCCCACGCCGGCGCCCGTCAGGCTGTTGGTCAACGTATAAAGTACCGCGTCATTGATACCGTCGCCGGTGAAGTAATTGCTGGCGTAGAGGGTAATATTCAGAACAACGAACAGGCCCAGCACCGTGAGGGTGGCGGCGAACCACCAGGTATTACGACCGGCTTTTAATGCGTAAATCATCACCGAAGCAAGAAACAGGGCGATGGATAACAACTCTGACACAGCTCATCCTCATTCACGCCAGCTGTCGGCTGGCCAGATAGATCTTTTTTCACGCTACACTGTAATTGCAGCGCAATATTGCCGCAATTGTATCGTCATGAATTTGTGCTGTGGTTCAGAATTGGTTTAGAAATCGCCGTTTTTGAACTGCCTCACATCCAGTCAGCCAGGGGATTTGGGGGAAAGATGTTAAAAAACAGACGTTGCCGCCGCGCAGGCCAGGGTAACGCGCCAAACGCGGCATTAAGAGGATAAAATCAGGAGAGGAAGCTCACGCCCTGTTTTAAGACCAGATCGCAGGCTTTGGTTTTCACTTTTTCCGCCAGCGGGCTGCTGCCAAGGGTGTTCAGATTCAGCTGCTGGCCGTCTTTACTGGTCAGCAAGCCCTGAAGGCCCTCAAGATAGCTGGTGTCCTCTTTTTGTTTTTCCGGCGTGCTGAGACCCAGCTTATCCAGAACCTGATTTTTAACGTTTTCGGTATTGGTAACCGAAGCCAGCTTCTGTTTCGCGCAGTAAGACATAATCCCGGCGGCATTATTCATGCTGCTGGAAGTCAACGACTGGCTGCCGCCGTTGAGCAAACCGGTCAGCGAAGAGAGGGACATACCGCCGCTTTGCTGGCTTCCGCTCTGACTGCTGAGCTGGTTAGCGGCGCTGGAGAGCGAATCCTGCCAGGAGGTGGCGTGCGCGCCAAAGGTCAATAAAGCGCCGGCCACCATTGCCGTGCGGAACAACGTTTTTGCAGATTTCATAGACGTACTCTTCGCCGTGACTGAATAATCCCCTGATTATAACGCCGGCGGGGTTCAGAAATATCTTAATACTCTTTTCCGGTTACGCGATCGCGGTAGCTGTCCCAGTTGAAGTTAACCCACAGGCTATTGCCCAGCCGCATCCGGTCCATCACGCGCTCGCCGAGCAGCTTGTTCATCTCGTCCATGGTGCTGTTGGTTAACATACCGGTAGGGCGCTTTGACGAAGAGCGGCGATCGACGATCTGGTTAATAATCACTTTTTCGTAGCGTGATTCCGTTTGCATGCCGATTTCGTCAATCACCAGCAGGTCCACCTTGCTCAGGTCGGTGAGCAGCTGCTCTTCGCTGGTTTCCCGGTTGCCAAAGGTATCTTTCATCGCTGACATGATATCGGCGACGGTGATAATCAACACCGACTTACCCCGAAGCAGCAGTTCGTTGCAGATAGCGGCGGCGAGGTGGTTTTTTCCGGTACCCGGTTTGCCGGAGAAGATAAAGCTGGCGATATTGCCGTCGAACTCCTCGACGTACTGGCGCGCCCGGGACAGCGCAATCATCTGGCCTTCACACTCCACCCGGTAGTTATCCAGCGAGCAGTTTTGATGCAGCGGGCGGATGCCGGAGCGGTTAAAGGTTCGCTGCATTTTCATGGCCCGGTTTTCGCGTTCCAGCGCCTCAGAACGCAGCTTGCCCTGTTCTTTTTGCCATGCCAGCAGCTCCTCACCTGTCTTAAACGCGGGTTCGACATGGGCTGGCATCATCTTTTGCAGGCGCTTCATTAAATCGCCGACATTTTTCATGCTCATCCTCGGAATCCTCGTGGAATGTGATTATCAGGTTCGCTAATCGCGTTGACGTCCCGGCGCGGCTGGCCGCCGTTGCTGGCCCGGCCAATCTGTACGCTGCGCGCCAGCTTCTGCTGCCACTGGACATGATGAAAGACTTTACCTTCCGCCTGCCAGTAAGCGACAAATGCCGCCAGCTCTTCCGGCGTCACGGGCTGGCTCAGGGCGATGCCCCACAGCGCGGCCAGGCGCTGAAAATCCGCATCCGGCTGCCAGTCGGCGTACATCGGAAATTTCCCCATCGGAACCGCAACGGGGGTCGCCGTCGGCTCGTCAAAAAACTGCGCGTCCAGCGCAATATCGCTGTTAGGACGCGCGAGTTTTGCTTCCAGCTCCAGCAGCTGCGCCAGACGCTCCGGCGTCAGCGCATAGAATGCGGGGGCGTTGTTGGCAAATACGGCGACGGCGCCGCTGGCCGATTTTGCCAGTACCGCTGCGTGATCCTGCATGAAGTCATCCAGACCGCTAAAATCGGTAGTTAATATTCGTGAAGACATAAATCAATCTCAACTCTGAACAACTAAAAAGAGAGGGGTAGCTGCACACATAGTAGCATAGAGGTCGCTCAGGAAGGAGCGCCGCGGGCGACCCGGCGGCGCGATTAGCTAGACGCGCGGACGCTTGCGATACAGCCAAAGCCCGGGGATAGACAAGCCAATGGATAATGCGCCAACGATCGATGAAGCCTTAAGAAAGTTGCTCAGCAGCATAATCATCATCTCTTCCGAGTAGCCGAAATGGCTGATTTTCACCGCTGAAATCATCGCGGTATAGGCGGAGATACCGGGGAACATCGGGATCACCGCCGCTACGGTAAAAATCTTCGGGTGCGCCAGATACCAGCGGGACCACTGGATACCGATGCTGCCAACCAGCAGTGCCGCCATAAACGTCGCCCACTCAATATTAAAACCCGCCGTCATCATGACCATGCGCGAGCCGTGGCCGATAGCGCCCAGCAGCGCGCACCAGCGCAGCGCCCGCTGCGGGACGTTGAACACCATGGCGAACCCGACGGCGGGAATGGCTGCCAGCATCATATCCAGCGCCAGTTCGTAGAGATAGAAAATTATGCCCATCCGCGTAGCCCCCACATCGTCATCGCCATCACCACGCCGATACAGGTGGCGAGCGTCAGTAGGCTGGCAATGGCCCAGCGCGCCAGACCGGTGTTGATATGCCCCTTAAACATGTCGGCAACGGCGTTGATCAGCGGAAAACCGGGTACCAGCAGCAGCACGCTGGCGGCCATCGCGATCGTCGGCGTGCTGGTGAAAGCCGGCAGGCGCAGCATCAGCCCGGAGATAGTCGTTGCGACGAAGGCGGTGAGGCAAAAGTTGATTTGCGGATGCATTGAACGATGGGTGAGTACCTGGCGAATATACATGGCTACCGTACTGGCGCAGAAGGTGACCAGCGCACCGTCCCAGCCGCCGTTGTTAAGTTTGCAAAAGCAGGCGCAGGAGAGGCCGACCATGAAAACCAGCAGCCAGCGCGGATAGCGCAGCGGCTTGATTTGCGCGAATCGCTTTTCGACATCCTTATAATCCAGCAGCTTATGCTCTGCCATAATCACAATATGTTGAACCTCCGTGACGACGTGCATGTTGATGCCGCGATCGGTGTTTTTTCGCGTTGAGGTCAGACACTCCCCGTCCTTAATAGTGGTGAGAACAATCGCATTCGAAGAGATGGCGCTTTCCACGCTATCCATCCCTAAGGCCAGACCCAGACGGGTTGAGAGCTCCTCAACCAGCGCGCTTTCCGCGCCGTGTTGTAATAAGAAAAGACCACATTGAATACACAATCGCGTGATAGCGCGCTGAGTTGCCCGATCTGCTTGCATAAATACCTGCTGTCCGTGATGCCCGTTGCCGTAGTGTCTGGCGATACTTTTACCTGAAGTCTTGTTTTAGCTGAGCGGTCAGGATCAAACAATGTGTAAAAAACCACCCGCTCTACGGGAACCCTGAAATTTGAACTCTGCCACACTTCCGCAAGATTGGTGAAAAGTCCAATTTTTGCACCCGTTTCTCCCTTCTTTTTCCCATCAGAGTTATCAAAAATGCAAATTCAAACTTTTAATAAACAAAAAACAAACAAATAATTAACCGTGCTGAGGCGATGCGATGAAAACACAGGTGGCGATTATCGGAGCGGGTCCGTCGGGACTCCTGCTGGGGCAGTTATTACATCACGCCGGGATTCAGACCGTCATCCTTGAGCGACAGACGCCTGAGTATGTGCTGGGGAGGATCCGCGCGGGAATTCTGGAAAGCGGAACGGTAGAACTGCTGCGCGAAGCCGGGGCGGGGCGGCGAATGGATGCGGAAGGGCTGGTCCATCACGGCGTCGAATTCTTGTTTGAGGGCAAGCGCGTACCGGTTCCGCTGACGGAACTGACGGCAGGCAAAAGCGTGATGGTGTATGGCCAGACCGAAGTGACGCGGGATTTGATGGCGGCGCGGGAGGCATGCGGGGCAGCGACGATTTATGGCGTCAGCGATGTCACCATTAATGAGGCAAAAAGCGATCGACCGTCGGTCTCTTTTATCAACAATGGCGAAAACTGCCGCCTTGAGTGCGACTTTATCGCCGGCTGCGACGGCTTTCACGGCGTGTCCCGCCAGAGCATCCCGGCAGGGGTGCTGAAAGAGTACGAGAGCGTCTGGCCGTTTGGCTGGCTCGGGCTGCTGGCCGATACGCCACCGGTGAACCCGGAGCTGATTTACGCCCACCACGAGCGGGGGTTTGTACTCTGTAGTCAGCGCTCACTAACTCGAAGCCGCTATTATCTGCAGGTACCGCTTAGCGAAAAGGTGGAGGAGTGGTCTGATGAACGTTTCTGGACTGAACTCAAGCGGCGTCTCCCTGATGAGCTGACCAATAAGTTAGTAATCGGTCACTCTCTTGAGAAGAGTATCGCGCCGCTGCGCAGCTATGTAGTGGAGCCGATGCAGTACGGGAGGCTATTTCTGCTGGGGGATGCGGCGCATATCGTACCGCCTACCGGGGCGAAGGGGCTGAATCTCGCGGCGTCCGATGTGAACTATCTTTGGCGGATCCTGCGTGAGTATTATCACCATGGCCGTATTGACCTCTTAGCCAGCTACTCGCGTTTGGCGCTGGATAGAGTGTGGAAAGGTGAGCGATTCAGCTGGTTTATGACGCGTCTGCTGCATGATTTTCCGCAACAAAGCGAGTTCGACAGAAAAATGCAGGCGGCGGATCGTCGCTACTATCTTGAATCACGCGCCGGGTTAACCACTATCGCTGAAAACTATGTGGGTCTGCCGATGGAACGCGTGGCGTAATAGAAAAGGCTCTGGAGTCGTGATGCAGGCAGCGAGTACCATTCCCGTTTTCAAACTGTATGGCGAAGATCAGGGCTGGCCAACGCCCGATCTTCTGCACTGTGAGTCTATACTCCAGCGCAGCCATCTTTATGAATGGCATATCCGCGTGCATCAGCACGCAGAGCTGGTGCAGCTACTGTATCTGCATAAAGGGCGGGCGGAGATTGAAATCGAAGGCGCGACGACCGTGATGACGGAGTCCTGTATTCAGGTGGTTCCGGCGCTATGTATTCATGGATTTCGCTTTTCGCCGGGTACGGAGGGCTACGTTTTGTCGCTGGCGCTGCCGCTGCTCGGAAGCCTTGAAAATCAGTTTGGCAGTCAGCTGGATGTGCTCGGCCACCCGCGTTGCGTGCCGGTGAAGAGCTCCCGGGGCCATATCCGGGCGCTGTTTACCGCTTTGCAAGAGGAGTACCGCGAAGATTACGATGCGCGCGAAATGATGCTTCATTCACTGCTGGGAGCGCTGTTGGTCTGGCTGAATCGGCAATATCAACCGCAGCTCATAACGGAGGACAAAGCGGAACGTAAGCGGAGCGTCATGCGTCATTTCTCGCGCCTTATCGAAAGCCACTATCGTGAACATATGCCATTAGCCGGGTATGCCAGGGAGGTGGGGGTGTCTGCGACTCATTTGAATTATTTGTGTCATGAATTTTATGGCTGCAGCGCACTGGGGGTTTTACATCAAAGGTTGATGCTTGAGGCGCGTCGCAACCTGCAGTACACCAGCATGACTATCGCTCAACTTTCTGATTACTTAGGGTTTACTGATGCGGCCTATTTTTCTCGCTTCTTTCGCCGCTATAGCGGTGAATCACCAAAAGTATTTAGGAAAAAAATAAAATAAATAAATCTTTATTTAATATATCTTAAGTTAGCGTAT
>NZ_VOJB01000089.1:50889-88529 GCF_007910085.1 Klebsiella sp. ME-303
ATGTTAACCATTTCTAATTTATTGATGACAACTACCTGTGTTAATGTTAATCATTGGTATGGATAACAGCAAT
Source organism: Klebsiella sp. ME-303 (assembly GCF_007910085.1). Classification (NCBI taxonomy): domain Bacteria; kingdom Pseudomonadati; phylum Pseudomonadota; class Gammaproteobacteria; order Enterobacterales; family Enterobacteriaceae; genus Klebsiella; species Klebsiella sp. ME-303. The sequence goes on from NZ_VOJB01000089.1 coordinate 50,963, forward strand.
ATGTTACTCCTCATTATTAAGTTGGCTTTAGGGTGCGATATCGCGCACCCGCCAGGGATGATAAATATTCATTTGGGCAAAATAATTACGATGACTATTAAATTATGCATCCAATTGTTTTTCCGCCGGCGGTGAGTCTTCGACAGGAAGCGGAGGGTTTATGTTACCAGGACAAGGTAAGTTCGGCATTATTATCAGCAGAATACCGGTTATGCAGTCCGGCTTAAAAGCCATCGTTGGGGAGCATCTCCCTGATTATGAATTGAGTTTTTGTCGTTCTCAGGATGAGCTAACCCTGCTGCAGCTGCGTCGTGCAGTGTTAGTCATTGCTGACTTGTCCGGTGAAATAGAGCATCCAAGAAATATTTGCGAACATTACTACTCTTTAATGACTCAATACAGGGATATACACTGGGTCTTTATGGTAGGCAACGCCTGTTTTCCGTTAGCTGTTCAATTATTAATGCGTCCTGAAAGTACATTAATTTCGGACAGCGAGCCGGTAAAACGTCTCATTGAGGTTGTGCGCGCGGGTGGACTTGCCGCTGAACGAATTAGCCAGACGTTGTTCTCTCCTGAGGTAGAACGCATCGATGAAGAACCGCAAAAGCTGGTTATTCTGACTCTTTCTGAGCGTAAAGTGTTGAGACTTCTTGCAAAAGGATGGGGAATTAATCAAATTGCTGCTTTATTGAAGAAGAGCAATAAAACCATAAGTGCGCAGAAAAATAGTGCTATGCGCCGCTTATCTTTGCGTAGTAATGCAGAGATGTATGCCTGGATTAATAGTGCACAGGGAATGAAGGAGCTGAATATTTATTCAGCCTATGGAGATCAAACAGAATGGAAAAAGACCTCACAACAAGATATGTCGCTATCGTAGAGAAATGTGCGATGACAGAAGTGGCGCTTCGCCACATATTAATTAATGAAAGTGGTAAGAATTATCGTATTCAGTTCTTTAAAGATACGATGGCGTTAAAACGGGAGTTTCAGGCGAGAGATTTTTCTGCGATTATTTTTTCACTTTCAGGTAACCGCAGATCCCGACTTGAAAGCTTGCTCTTTCTTCATGAGATCGCGCGTTATTGTCCCGACACGCAAAGAATTATCTTAGCTAATGATGAAGCGGAAATGCGTTTGGTCAGCCATCTGACGCCTTCTCGCTTACACGGTATTTTGAATAAATCGGCCTGTCGGCTACAGCTGCAGGAGTGCTTGCTTCAGCTTCTCGAGCGTAGCTATCCGGCGAATGAGAGCTCGTTAAGCCAAAAGCAGAGTATCTATAGCCAACTTTTGAGCCCAACGGAACATACCATCCTGCGATATATGTCTTATGGCTACTCGTTGCCGGAAATAGCGACGCAGCTGGAACGCAATATCAAAACGATTCGGGCCCATAAGTTTAACGCCATGACCAAGCTCGGCGTGAGTTCTGATATGGGACTACTGAGCGCGGCAGACATTCTTATGCGCCTGTCGGCGAATAATGATGATGCCACGGTGATGCGCCTTGCTCAGTAGCCTCAGCGGTCTGTTAAAGACACACGTCAATCCACTTAGCATCAGTCAGCTGCGCCAACCGTTCAGGTGAAATACGAACGGCGCTATATATTGAACCTGCTGCTGGCAGCACTTCCGGGTACTGCCTCAGTGAGATATCGCAGTACACAGCCAGCGGAACTTCCAGGCCAAATGGGCAGACGCCGCCAATGGGGTGTCCCGTCAGCGTAATGACCTCATCGCTGCTTAGCATACGGGCTTTGGCGCCAAAGGCTTCCTTTAGCTTTTTATTATCCAGGCGTGCATCGCCTTTCGCGACAACGAGAACAACCCTTTCTTTTATTTTTAAAGACAGGGTTTTGGCGATTTGCCCGGGTTCAACGTTATGCGCCGCTGCGGCTAACGCTACCGTGGCCGTGCTCTGAGTAAGTTCGATGATTTCGATATCGGGGGCGTGGTCAGTAAAAAACTGCCGCACGGACTGCAGACTCATTGGAATCTCCTGATTAAGGCTTGTTAAAAATCTGTCACAAGCTTCGCAAAGTGTAAATATCCATGGTAGAGAATCAAGATTCTTTTTAATTTCTGGATCTCCTTCACATTCACCGCAACCGGTTACTGTAACCGGTTGCGGTTATTCACGGAGACAGGAATACTGACAAGGTAACTTCCCTGCGTCACCTATAACAAAGAGCCGAAGATGAATCGAACCTGGTTGAGCAGTCGGGCCAGCAGGCTACCCGATTGGGTAACCCTCTCGCCGAAGCGGGTTCATCATAACGGCAAGATAATCGTTGTTGGGCCTGTTCATCTAGCCTGTCAGGAGGGCTGCTATGTCTGCTAACCATGCTGCATTTAATCTGATATTTCGCTTCGTAGAAAATTACATCAGCCCTGTCGCCGGACGCATCTCGTCTCAGCGCCACGTTATGGCAATCCGCGACGGTTTTATCTCCGCCATGCCGTTTATGATTGTCGGCTCTTTTCTGCTGGTATTTGCGTATCCGCCGTTTTCACCGGATACCACATGGGGATTTGCCCGCGCCTGGCTGGATCTGGCAAAAGAGTTTGAAGGGCGAATTCTGACGCCGTTCGATATGACGATGGGCATTATGTCGATCTATATTTGTGCCGCGATCGCCTATAACCTCGGCAAGCATTACGAAAAAACCAATCAGCTCGACCCCTTTATGTGCGCCATGCTGTCGATTATGGCCTTCCTGCTGGTGGCGGCGCCAAAAACGAACGGCAGCCTGCCGGTAGATAGCCTGGGAGGAACGGGCATATTTACGGCGATTCTGGTGGCGGTCTACTGCGTTGAAATGATGCGCTTCCTGAAGGCGCATAATATCGGTATTCGCCTGCCGGATCAGGTGCCGCCGATGATCAAAAACTCGTTTGATCTGTTGATCCCGGTACTGGTTGTCGTCCTGACGCTCTATCCCCTGAGCCTGCTTATTCAGCATCATTTTGATATGCTGATCCCTCAGGCGATTATGGCTATCTTTAAGCCGCTGGTTTCCGCAGCGGACTCCTTACCCGCAATTTTGTTGGCGGTTCTGGTGGGCCACCTGCTGTGGTTTGCGGGGATCCACGGTGCGGCCATTGTTTCCGGCATGCTGCAAATGTTCTGGCTCACTAACCTCGGCATGAACCAGCAGGCCCTGGCTCAGGGGGCTCCGCTGCCGCATATCTTTATGGAAGCGTTCTGGACATTCTTTATTGTGATTGGCGGTTCAGGGGCGACGATGGGGCTGGTATTCTGCTATCTGCGCAGCCGCTCCGCGCATCTGCGTTCGATTGGCCGTCTGAGCGTGGTGCCAAGCCTGTTTAACATCAACGAGCCGGTTATTTTTGGCACCCCTATCGTGATGAACCCGGTATTCTTTATTCCCTTCCTGCTGGCGCCGATGGTTAACGCCGTACTGGCCTGGGCGGCAATGAAGCTGGATCTTATCGGCCGGGTGATTTCGGTTGTACCGTGGACTGCTCCGGCGCCGATTGGCGGCGCGTGGGCGCTGGGGTGGGATTTCCGGGCGGCGATTCTGGTGGTCGTCCTGGCCTGCGTTTCGGCGATTATCTACTTCCCATTCTTCAAGGTGTACGAGAAACAGCTGCTCGCGCAGGAGGCCGAAGAGGCGCAGCGCATGGCGGAAGAGAGTCAGCAAACGGCATAAAAACAAACGGGCGGCTGAATAGCCGCCCGTTTGTTTTCACCATCGATTATTTCAGCGTACAGTCCCCGCACTGCTGTACGTCCGGCAGGCGATAGCGCTGGCAGCAGGTGCGGCGCACGAGCTGCCCTTCACGTAAAACCACCGTACGCCACAGCGGGTTATCCTCACCGCCTGATAGCTGTTTGTTGAAGAAGAAGAGCTGACGCAGCGCGGCCACTTTTTCATCTCCGACCAGGGTTCTCATTTCCCCGAGATACCAGTTAATCAAATAACCCGTATTGCTCCAGATAAGTTTGCCATTGATATCGCCAGTGGCTTCAAGCGCCTGCACCACGGGTTGCAAAGCGGTGGTGACCAGCTTTTCCATCCGGGACTGCGCGGATTCTGCCGGGGAAGTACCTGCTGAATGGATATCAATCCAGAAACAGGCGGCACGGCCTGTTTCATGAAACTCGACGCGAAAATGCTCCGGCGCCAGGCTAACGGCGCGTTCTTCACTCAACAGCGCCAGCATTAAAGGGGGCACCAATAAACCGATGTACCATTGTGCCCAGAGGGATAGCAGCGGTTTTTGCTCACGGGCTTGCCCGGGCTGGTTGCGATAAATATGGTCAGAATACGTCGCGATTAACGAACTCAGCGTCGCGGGCTGCGACCACTCAGCCAGGGTGAGGGCATGATGAGGGGCTTCTTCATTCAGACGGATAAAATCCAGCAAATGCGGACGTAACGCGGTAATTTTGTCCCGTATTGCGTTCGCCAGTTCACGCTCAGCCGAAGGGAGCGGAGCCCGCCAGATGATCTCATTGTTGAATGCGAGTGAACGGTAAGCCATCGGGTGCCAGATACAAATCTAAATGATAATGATTTCTGATACTAATGCCGCGGCACCGGCTTGGCAAGAGATTTGTCCGCGCGGCGACGCCTGCCGCGCGGTAAAGGCCTAGCTGGTGAGAATAATGTTACGTCCCATATTTTTGGCTTCGTAGAGCGCGTTGTCCGCCCGTTTCAGCGCGCTGTCGATATCCGCATCCATCAGCGGCGTCATGCCGATACTGATGGTCACGTTGGTCGCGACGCTTTCATTAAACATATGCGGGATTTTCAGATCGTAGACCCGCTGGCGGATGCGCTCTGCGGCCTGAAGAGCGTTTTCCGCACTGCTGCTGGTCAACAGTACCATAAACTCCTCGCCGCCAAAGCGGGCAACGATGTCACGCGAGCGCACGGCGTTACGAATGGCGGCGGAGACCTGAATCAAAGCCTGGTCGCCCATCATATGCCCGTAGTGGTCGTTGTAGGCTTTGAAATGATCAATGTCCAGCAGCAGAACGTAATGCCCGGCGCCGTCGAGAGAAAGAATGGTGTCCAGCCGGTTTTGTAAGCCCCGGCGATTATACAAACCGGTAAGCGGATCCAACATACTGAGATCGTTAAGGGTATTGCGTTCCTTCAGCAGCTTATCCATGAGCCCCTGCGTGAATACATCGCTGCGTTTCTGAATAAGGCTTTGCAGGGTGATACCGGCAATAGGCAACAGAAAGCACCAGGACATGCGCAGCCATTGTTCTCCTCCGCCAAGAATCAGGCAGATAAGGTATGTGGGTAAAGAGTGCAAAGTAAAGCCAATGATATTGCTGGAAAAAGCAATGGTGCCAATAAATAACACGCTTAATAAGGCGATCACCAGGTAGTTAAAATGCGGCGGCCCCATCACCATTGCTTTTAGCGCAACGTGCCACGCCCAAAGCAGGCCAAATAGCAGAGAAATAACCGGAATATTTATTTTGTGCTGAGAGAATTTACAGTGCCATAGCAGCAGGACCGTGCTGCAGGCAACTATCAGAAAACAGGGTAATGTAAAAGTGATGACGGTAAAGAGCGGGCTGACAAGGGATAAGACGGATGAAACTAAATTAAGCAGTAAAAATAGCCGTAAGGAATACTGATATTTCTGTTCGTAATGGGAGCGCCAGGATTGTGCAGTCATGTCGGAGTTGTCATTATTAATCGTTAAAATTCAATGTGATGTTAGTTTGAAGTGAATAATAAAAAACAGTGCGCAAAATAAGGTTTTTACGAAATAATCAGATAATTTAATATATTATTTTTTTGCCGCTTAATTTATCACCTTCATGAATGTATGTCATTACCACAAACGTAAAGAATAAGGACGCGCTATTTTCCTGGGATGACAAATGATAAAAATTATCATATGATATTGGTTATCATTATCGTTGTAAGAGGCGAAAACATGTTGCAGCGAACTTTAGGGAGTGGGTGGGGCGTGTTGATCCCTGGCGTACTGATTGCCGTCCTCGGGTTTGCCGATTTGTCGGTAGATGCCTGGCGCGGATTGGTGACGCTGGGAATGCTCATGTCAGCGGTGATGATTTGGCACCGTCAGCTAAGGCACTTTGTTCTGCTGCCATCATGCGTGGCGCTGGTCAGTGGGATGATGCTGGTAATAATGAATTTGAAGCTGATGGGATAAAACGGAAGGGTAAGAATATTGGTGCGAGGGGGGGGACTTGAACCCCCACGTCCGTAAGGACACTAACACCTGAAGCTAGCGCGTCTACCAATTCCGCCACCTTCGCACAGTATTCTTAATTTTTGATATCGCCTCGTTGGTGCGAGGGGGGGGACTTGAACCCCCACGTCCGTAAGAACACTAACACCTGAAGCTAGCGCGTCTACCAATTCCGCCACCTTCGCCCAGTGCGAGCAATATCAACGTGGATTATGGTGCGAGGGGGGGGACTTGAACCCCCACGTCCGTAAGGACACTAACACCTGAAGCTAGCGCGTCTACCAATTCCGCCACCTTCGCATACCATCGACACTATGAAAGTATCGTTACCACGGAGGCGCATTCTAGTGGTTTTCAGCTATTCGTCAATAGTTAATTGTATCAGTTGGATTGATTGTTGCAAAAATGGACGGTCAGAGAGGAAAAACATCGGCGACCAGCGTCTGCTGGCGCCGAAAAAACGCGGGATTATTTCTTCGCCTGACGGGTCATCACCGTCCGGTAGACCTTAAAGCGGCCCGTTTGGGCAATCACTTCATGGAAGCCGAAGATCTCATCCAGCACGTTCGGATAGGGCAGGAAGGCGTTAGCGACGATGCGCAGCTCGCCGCCGCTGTTCAAATGACGAACGGCGCCGCGAATCAGCGTTTGCGCGGCCTCCAGGCTGGTCTGTAGACCATCGTGGAAAGGCGGGTTGGAGATAATCATGTCGAAGCGGCCGTTCACTTCAGAGAACACGTTGCTGGCGAACACTTCCCCTTCGATGCCGTTAGCGGCCAGTGTGGCGCGACTGGCTTCAACTGCCGGGGCGCTGACGTCGCACAACGAGAGGCGGACTTTAGGCGAGTGGCTGGCCAGCACGGTTGCCAGCACGCCAGCGCCGCAGCCGACATCAAGCACTTTACCTTTGGTATGCGGCGTCAGCGTGGAAAGCAGCAGCTGGCTACCGACATCCAGGCCATCGCGGCTGAAGACGCCCGGCAGCGTTTTAATCGTCAGATTATCCAGCGAATACTCGCCCCAGTACTGTTCTGCATTGAACGCGGGCTGTTTTTCCAGGCGACCGTGATACAGCCCACAGCGGCGCGCGCTGTCGACTTTGCTCAGCGGCGCATATTCCGCCAGCATCTGCTCGGCGCTGCGTACGCCGCTGCGGTTCTCGCCAACCACGAAAATATCAATACCGGTCGGCAGCAGCGAAAGCAGGTTCATCAGCTGAAACTGCGCTTCCGGTTTGTTCTTTGGCCAGTAGTAAATCAGCGTATCGCAATCGGCGACATCGCCGGCCTCTGCGACCAGGCTATAGCGGGCATTTTCGCCCATCTGGCGGCTCAGTACCTGCCAGTGGTGGAACTGCTGGGTATGGGCGCGGCTGGCGGCCGTGTCCAGACGTGCGGGCAGGTCATCCTGCAGGTCACCGGCAAACAGAACGCGGGCGGACTCGAAATCATCACTGTGGCGCAGCAAGACTTCACTTGCCGGGGTAAAAGCGGACATGAAACACTCCTTCATTAAGACTGGCGCCGATTATACACGTTATCTTTCGGCCTGCCTCTTTGTTGGCGGCGGGATGCGCTCCGACCGCCGCGTAGTTTGTTGGCGCAGATACGACGGATTTGCTATATTGCGCGCTTAATTAACAGGAGTGTTTCGCTATGACATCCCGACGAGACTGGCAATTACAGCAGCTGGGCATCACCCAGTGGTCGCTACGTCGTCCTGGGGCGTTACAGGGTGAAATCGCTATCTCGCTTCCTGGACACATTCGTCTGGTGATGGTGGCGGAAGAACCGCCATCGCTGACCGAACCGCTTATCAGCGATATTCTGCGCGCGCTGGCCCTGATGCCGGAGCAGGTGATGCAGCTGACGCCTGAACGCGTTGCGATGCTGCCTCAGGACGCACGCTGTAATAGCTGGCGGCTCGGCACCGACGCGCCGCTGCTGCTGGCGGGCGCACAGCTTTCCACGCCCGCATTCGATGAACTTCAGACCAGCACGCCTGCTCGCATGGCGCTCTGGCAACAGATTTGCGCACATGAACACGATTTCTACCCTCAATCCGGCTGATTTGCCCCGCGCCTGGCAAATTGAAACGCGCGCCCACGCTTTTCCGTGGAGCGAACAGACGTTTGCCAGTAATCAGGGCGAGCGCTATCTGAATCTTCAACTGTCCGTGGACGGCGTGATGGCGGCCTTTGCCATTACGCAAATCGTGCTCGACGAAGCGACGCTGTTCAATATTGCCGTCGACCCCGCTTTCCAGCGTCGCGGTCTGGGCAGGGCGCTGCTGGAACGGGTGATTGATGAAGTTGAAAAACGCGGCGTCGTCACGCTGTGGCTGGAGGTGCGCGCGTCTAACGTCGCCGCCATCGCGCTCTATGAAAGCTTAGGCTTTAACGAGGCGACGATTCGCCGCAACTATTACCCCACGGTCGACGGACGTGAGGACGCCATCATAATGGCACTGCCAATCAGTATGTAAGACAAGGTGATACGATGAAGTGGGACTGGATTTTCTTTGATGCCGACGAAACGTTATTTACGTTTGACTCATTTAGCGGCCTACAGCGGATGTTTCTCGACTATAGCGTGACGTTCTCCGCAGAGGATTTTCAGGACTACCAGGCCGTGAATAAGCCGCTATGGGTGGATTATCAAAACGGCGCCATTACCTCTCTTCAGCTGCAGCATCAGCGCTTTGACGGTTGGGCGGAACGCCTGAACGTCCCTCCCGGCGAGCTGAACGCCGCGTTTATGAACGCGATGGCGGAGATCTGCTCGCCGCTGCCGGGGGCGGTATCGCTGCTTGATTCGCTGCAGGGGAAGGTAAAAATGGGCATCATCACCAACGGTTTTACCTCACTGCAGCAGACGCGTCTTGAACGTACCGGACTGCGCGATCACTTTGATTTGCTCATTATTTCCGAAGAGGTTGGGGTGGCTAAGCCGGATGCGCGTATTTTCGACTATGCGCTGGCGCAGGCGGGCAATCCCGATCGTTCGCGGGTGCTGATGGTTGGCGATACGGCGGAATCGGATATTCGCGGCGGCGTGAATGCCGGCCTGGCGACCTGCTGGTTCAACCCCCATCAGCGCGAACTGCCCGCGGACCTCCGCGCGGACTGGACGGTCACCTCTTTAAGCGAACTGGAGCAACTCCTGTGTAAACACTGATTGCCTCCCCCCCATTGATGGGTAAAATAGCCGCAATTTTTTCGTATTCAACATGCGCGGCGCGTTGCCGCGTTTACTAAGAAGATTGAATTATGACGTTGTCTCCTTATTTGCAGGAGGTGGCCAAGCGCCGCACTTTTGCCATTATTTCTCACCCGGATGCCGGTAAAACGACCATTACTGAAAAGGTACTGTTATTCGGACAGGCTATTCAGACCGCCGGAACGGTGAAAGGTCGCGGCTCCAGCCAGCATGCGAAATCTGACTGGATGGAGATGGAAAAGCAGCGCGGTATCTCCATCACCACGTCCGTGATGCAGTTCCCGTATCACGACTGCCTGGTTAACCTGCTGGATACCCCGGGCCACGAAGACTTCTCCGAGGATACCTACCGTACCCTGACGGCGGTGGACTGCTGCCTGATGGTTATCGATGCCGCGAAAGGCGTCGAGGATCGTACCCGTAAGCTGATGGAAGTCACCCGTCTGCGCGATACGCCGATCCTGACGTTCATGAACAAACTCGACCGCGACATTCGCGATCCGATGGAGCTGCTGGATGAAGTGGAAAACGAGCTGAAAATCGGCTGTGCGCCGATCACCTGGCCGATTGGCTGCGGCAAACTGTTCAAGGGCGTTTACCATCTTTATAAAGATGAAACCTACCTGTATCAGACCGGTAAAGGCCACACCATCCAGGAAGTGCGCATCGTGAAGGGGCTGGATAACCCGGAGCTTGATGCCGCGGTGGGTGAAGACCTGGCGCAGCAGCTGCGCGATGAGCTGGAGCTGGTGCAGGGCGCGTCTAACGAATTCGATAAAGAGCTGTTCCTGGCGGGCGAAATTACGCCGGTATTCTTCGGCACCGCGCTGGGTAACTTTGGCGTCGATCATATGCTGGACGGTTTAGTGGAGTGGGCGCCCGCGCCGATGCCGCGCAAAACCGACACCCGCACCGTGGAGGCCGCGGAGGAGAAGTTCACCGGCTTCGTCTTTAAAATTCAGGCCAACATGGACCCGAAACACCGCGACCGCGTGGCCTTTATGCGCGTGGTTTCCGGTAAGTACGAGAAGGGTATGAAGATGCGCCAGGTGCGTATCGGCAAGGACGTGGTGATCTCCGACGCGCTGACCTTTATGGCCGGCGACCGTTCGCATGTGGAAGAGGCGTATCCGGGCGATATCCTGGGTCTGCATAACCACGGCACCATTCAGATTGGCGATACCTTCACCCAGGGTGAAATGATGAAGTTCACCGGTATCCCGAACTTCGCCCCGGAACTGTTCCGCCGCATTCGCCTGAAAGATCCGCTCAAGCAGAAACAGCTGCTGAAAGGGCTGGTTCAGCTCTCTGAAGAGGGAGCGGTGCAGGTGTTCCGTCCGATCGCCAATAACGATCTGATCGTTGGCGCGGTGGGTGTGCTGCAGTTTGATGTGGTTGTTGCTCGCCTGAAGAGCGAGTACAACGTTGAGGCGATTTACGAGTCCGTCAACGTCGCGACCGCACGCTGGGTGGAATGCAGCGACGCGAAGAAATTCGAAGAGTTTAAGCGTAAGAACGAAATTCAGCTGGCGCTGGATGGCGGCGATAACCTGACTTATATCGCCCCGACCATGGTTAACCTGAACCTGACGCAGGAACGTTACCCTGACGTCCAGTTCCGTAAAACCCGCGAGCACTAATCCTCTCCGGAGCGCGGTTTTCGCCGCGCTCCACGCCATTTTCCCCTCGGATTGCCCTTTCTGGAAAGTTCTTAATTCTTACCGTTTTGCGCGCTTTTTTACCCGTTAATGCCGCACTCTTCCGCGTATCTACTACATTTAATAAGTAATTTTTGGAATCCTGGCTTAATAGACTACTTATTTTGCTTTACCTGCTTAGATATAACGAGGAACAACGATGACAAAACTTAAGAGCGGCAAGACACTCCTGGCCCTCTTCCTGGGCTCAGCAATAATCAGCGCTTCGGCGTATGCGGAAAACTCGACCGCAGATAGCGCAAAATCTGCAGCAAGCAATGCCGGGCAAGCCGTCGATAATTCGATGAACAAAGTCGGGAATTTTATGGACGACAGCACCATCACCGCCAGGGTGAAAGCGGCGCTGATCGATCATAAAGATATTCGCAGCACCGATATCTCTGTGAAAACTGAAAACAAAGTCGTCACGTTAAGCGGTACGGTTGACAGTTCAGAGCAGCATAAGCAGGCGCTTAGCGTAGCGAAAGCGGTTGAAGGCGTGACCTCCGTTAACGACAAGCTTAGCGTACAGAACGAAAAATCTGCTTCGCTGAAGGGCTACGCCGGCGACACGGCGGTGACCAGCGAGATCAAAGCGAAATTACTGGCTGACGATATCGTTCCGTCGCGTAACGTGAAGGTGGAGACCACCGATGGCGTTGTACATTTATCCGGTACGGTAGAGTCCAGTAAGCAGTCGGAGCGGGCGGAAGGTATTGCGAAAGCCGTTTCCGGCGTCAAAAGCGTGAAGAATGACCTTAGCGTCAAATAAATCTATTCACTAAAAAAATTTATTCTGCGGTCTTTCCGCAGGATGTGTAGCACCACAGGGTTGTGTATGCGCGGCCTGAGTGCGCAGAAAATCGACCGTCATTAACTATGGTAAGGAGAGACGTATGTTTAGATGGGGCATTATTTTTCTGGTGATCGCGTTAATTGCCGCCGCTCTGGGCTTTGGTGGCCTGGCGGGTACCGCTGCCTGGGCTGCGAAAATTGTCTTCGTTGTCGGTATTATCCTGTTCCTGGTCAGCCTGTTCACCGGCCGTCGGCGTCCCTAGACGTTAACGCGTGAAATACCGTCTTACATAAAGCCAGTCAATGTGACTGGCTTTCTCAGTTTCAGGGCGTTAAAAATTGCGTTACCTTTGTTTTTATAATAAGCCAGACAGGAAAGCAGGGTGGGGCAGCGAATTCCCGTTACGTTGGGCAACATTACGCCGTTATCTGTTAAACCCTTCCAGCCGGGCAGGCTCGCACTGGTGTGCGAAGGCGGGGGGCAGAGAGGGATTTTTACCGCCGGGGTACTGGACGAATTTATGCGCGCGGGATTCAACCCGTTTGACATGATGTTCGGTACCTCTGCCGGGGCGCAAAATCTCTCGGCCTATCTGTGCAACCAGCCCGGCTATGCCCGCAAAGTGATCACCCGCTACACCACCGCCCGCGAGTTTTTCGACCCGATGCGTTTTGTGCGCGGCGGGAATCTTATCGATCTTGACTGGCTGGTCGACACCACCTCGAAAAAGATGCCGCTGGCGATGGCCTATGCTGAAGATTGTTTTGCTCAGGGAAAAGAGTTCTGGATGTGCGCCTGTCGCGGCGATGATTACACGCCAAACTACTTTTCCCCCACTCAGCAGACCTGGCTTGACCTGATTCGCGCCTCCAGCGCCATTCCCGGTTTTTACCGCAGCGGCGTGCTGCTGGATGGCGTGAGCTATCTTGACGGCGGCGTCAGCGATGCGATCCCCGTACAGGAAGCGGCCCGTCGAGGGGCGCAAACCATCGTGGTGATCCGCACCGTTCCGTCCCAGATGTACTACACGCCGCAGTGGTTTAAACGGATGGAGCGCTGGCTTGGCGAAAGTAGTCTGCAGCCGTTTGTGAATCTGGTGCAGCATCACGAAACCACCTATCGCTCCACGCAAGAGTTCATTGAAAAACCGCCGGGTAAGCTGAGAATTCTGGAAATTTATCCGCAGAAACCGTTGAAGAGTATGGCGTTAGGCAGCCGTCTTCCGGCGTTGCTGGAGGACTACAAGACCGGACGCCAGTGCGGGCGCTACTTTCTCGCTACCGTCGGTAAACTGCTGGCCGACAGACCGCCGCTGCTGCGCCATGCGCCGCGTATTGCGGTACCGAAAACGGTCGTTATTCCGCCAGCGCCGGTGGCCAATGAGATCCCTCAGGCGCCGGTCATCGCGGCGGTGCAGGCCAATGATGCCAGCTTTGAAAATGAGGACCTGGCGTGACCCTACGATTTATTGATACCCACTGCCATTTCGATTTTCCCCCTTTCACCGGCGACGAAAGCGCCAGCATTGCCCGGGCGGCGGAGGCTGGCGTGACGCAGATCGTGGTACCTGCGACAGAAGCGGTTAACTTCGCCCGCGTGTTAGCGCTGGCGGAGAAATATGATGCGCTCTACGCCGCCTTAGGCCTCCACCCGATAGCGATTGAACGGCATAGCGCAGAGAGTCTTGAACGGCTTGAAGCCTGCCTGGCGAAACGCGACGCTAAGCTGGTCGCGGTTGGGGAGATCGGTCTCGATCTCTATCGGGAAGATCCGCAGTTTGCACGTCAGGTTTCTGTATTTGAGGCGCAGATGCGGCTGGCGAAACGCTACGATTTGCCGGCGATCCTCCACTCCAGACGCACTCACGACAAGCTGGCGATGCTGCTGAAAAAGCACGCTTTACCGCGAACCGGCGTAGTGCACGGTTTTGCCGGTAGCCTTCAGCAGGCGGAGCGGTTTGTGCAGCTGGGCTACAAGATTGGCGTTGGCGGCACCATTACCTATCCGCGCGCCAGTAAGACCCGCGGTGTGATCGCGCAGCTGCCGCTTTCGGCGCTGCTGCTGGAGACCGATGCGCCGGATATGCCGTTGAACGGTTTCCAGGGGCAGCCGAACAGGCCGGAACGGGCGGCTCGCGTCTTCTCCACCTTATGTGAGCTACGCTCTGAGCCCGCGGAAGAGATAGCGAATACCCTGATTGATAATACAAATGCGCTTTTTGCGCTTCCGTAGCGCTTTGCTGAGTGACCTGTGTCTCATTCCTGCCTTTTTATCTCATTGTTTTGCTTAAAATGTGTGAGCTGAAATGAGCATGATGGTTTCATGCCGTTATAATCGCGGGGTTTTAAGGCTGAACTCTCAATACACAGGGACTCTGTATGCAAATTATCATGGGACTTGTCGGCATGGTGGTGCTGTTAGCCATCGCTGTGCTCCTCTCCAGTAATCGAAAAGCCATCAACCTGCGTACCGTCCTCGGCGCCTGGATTATCCAGGTGGGGATCGGCGCGTTAATTCTCTACGTGCCGGCCGGGCGCACCGCGCTGCTGGCCATGTCGAACGGCGTTGCCAACGTGATTGCTTACGGCAATGAAGGGATCGGCTTTATCTTTGGCGGGCTGGTTTCCGACAAGATGTTTGAAGTCTTCGGCGGCGGCGGGTTTGTTTTTGCCCTGCGCGTCCTGCCGGTCATCGTCTTCTTCTCATCGCTGATCGCCGTGCTTTATTACCTCGGCATCATGCAGTTTGTTATCCGCATTCTCGGCGGGGCGCTGCGCGCGGTACTGAAAACCTCGCGCACGGAATCGCTCTCTGCCACGGCGAACATCTTCGTTGGCCAGACCGAAGCGCCGCTGGTGGTGCGTCCATATATCGCCACCATGACCCGTTCCGAGCTCTTCGCGGTGATGTGCGGGGGCCTGGCCTCGGTTGCGGGCTCCGTTCTGGCCGGTTACGCGCAGATGGGCGTACCGCTGGAATACCTGATTGCCGCTTCGTTTATGGCGGCGCCGGGCGGCCTGCTGTTCGCGAAGATTATCGTGCCGGAAACCGAGCAGCCCCGGGACAACCCGGCGATGGAAAAAAACGACGCCGATCCGCAGGCGCCGGCGAACGTGCTGGATGCCGCCGCGTCCGGCGCGGCTTCCGGGATGCAGCTGGCGCTTAACGTCGGGGCGATGCTGCTGGCGTTTATCGCGCTGATTGCCCTGGTTAACGGTATTCTCTCCGGCGTGGGCGGCTGGTTTAACCATCCGGATCTGTCGCTGCAAATGATCCTCGGCTGGGTCTTCTCGCCGCTGGCGTGGGTGATTGGCGTTCCGTGGAATGAGGCCACCGTTGCCGGCTCGTTTATCGGCCAGAAGCTGATTATCAACGAGTTTGTGGCCTACATGAATTTCGGTGAATACCTGAAAGCCGACGCCGAGGTCGCAGCCGCCGGTTTGCAGGTGATTTCAACCCACACCAAGGCCATCATCTCGTTTGCCCTGTGCGGTTTTGCCAATCTGTCATCCATTGCGATTCTGATTGGCGGACTGGGCGGCATGGCGCCTAATCGCCGCCAGGAAATTGCCCAGCTGGGCATGCGGGCCGTGGCGGCGGGGACGCTGTCTAATCTGATGAGCGCCACGATAGCGGGCGTCTTCCTCGCGCTATAGCGCCGTCGTTAATCACGACCCTACCCCGCGGCACCGCCGCCGCGGGGAACTCTCCTCTGCGTGTTAAAATCCTATCATTTAATAATTATCTGTTTATCAATCACTCATGATGCATCTGGCATTTTTTCGCACAAAATGTCCGCGCTGATATCGAGGTTTACCGCGTGGGTATGTTACAATAATAACATTGCCTCGATGCTGAGATTCCTGATTATGCTTAAAGAGAGTCTGGCCTTCGGGGGGCATGCACAGGGATTTATTATGTGATTCATATCACTCTACAGTAATGCAAATTAGTAATTAGTTTTCATTAACTGTGATGTATATCGAAGTGTAACGGCGAGGGGATGTTACAATAGTAACAGACTCGCAAGGTGAACAAACTTTAATACGGCAATACGCCGTCGGAGTATGAAATGACTGATTTAACGGCAAGCAGCCTGCGCGCGTTGAAATTGATGGACCTGACCACCCTGAACGATGACGACACCAATGAAAAAGTGATCGCGCTGTGCCACCAGGCCAAAACACCGGTAGGGAATACTGCCGCAGTATGCATCTACCCGCGCTTTATCCCGATCGCGCGTAAAACGCTGAACGAGCAGGGTACCCCGGATATCCGGATCGCGACGGTGACCAATTTCCCGCACGGTAACGATGATATTGCTATTGCGCTGGCGGAAACCCGCGCGGCGATAGCTTACGGCGCAGACGAAGTTGACGTCGTATTCCCTTACCGCGCGCTGATGGCCGGCAACGAACAGGTGGGTTTTGACCTGGTGAAAGCCTGTAAAGAAGCCTGCGCGGCGGCAAACGTGCTGCTGAAAGTGATTATCGAAACCGGTGAGCTGAAAGAAGAAGCGCTGATTCGTAAAGCATCTGAAATCGCCATCAAAGCCGGTGCCGATTTTATCAAAACGTCTACCGGTAAAGTTCCGGTCAATGCGACCCCGGAAAGCGCGCGCATCATGCTGGAAGTCATCCGCGATATGGGCGTTCAGCAGAGCGTCGGCTTCAAACCGGCGGGCGGCGTGCGTAGCGCAGAAGACGCGCAAAAGTTCCTCGCTATTGCCGATGAACTGTTCGGTGCCGACTGGGCCGACTCTCGTCACTACCGCTTTGGCGCTTCCAGCCTGCTGGCAAGCCTGCTGAAAGCGCTGGGTCACGGCGATGGTAAGAGCGCCAGCAGCTACTAATACGTAATTTGCCTGACCTCAAGGCCGGATGCTGTCCGGCCTGTGGTTGGTCTTTGACTCTTTCCTCGGGAGGTTATCTTGTTTCTCGCACAAGAAATTATTCGTAAAAAACGTGATGGTCATGCGCTGAGCGATGAAGAGATTCGTTTTTTCATCAACGGCATCCGCGACAACACCATCTCAGAAGGGCAGATCGCCGCGCTGGCGATGACCATTTTTTTCCACGATATGTCTATGCCGGAACGCGTTTCGCTGACCATGGCGATGCGGGATTCAGGGACCGTTCTCGACTGGAAGAGTCTTAACCTCAATGGCCCGATCGTCGATAAACACTCTACCGGCGGCGTAGGCGATGTGACCTCGCTGATGCTGGGGCCGATGGTCGCGGCCTGCGGCGGCTATGTCCCGATGATCTCGGGGCGCGGTCTCGGGCACACCGGCGGTACGCTCGACAAGCTGGAAGCGATTCCTGGGTTCGATATTTTCCCGGACGATAGCCGCTTCCGTGAAATCATTAAAGATGTCGGCGTCGCGATTATCGGGCAGACCAGCTCTCTGGCACCGGCGGACAAACGTTTTTACGCCACGCGCGATATCACCGCAACGGTGGACTCTATCCCGCTGATCACCGCCTCCATTCTCGCCAAGAAGCTGGCGGAAGGCCTGGACGCGCTGGTGATGGATGTCAAAGTCGGCAGCGGCGCCTTTATGCCTACTTATGAGCTTTCCGCCGCGCTGGCCGAAGCGATCGTCGGGGTATCCAACGGCGCCGGCGTGCGGACGACCGCGCTGTTAACCGATATGAACCAGGTGCTGGCTTCCAGCGCCGGTAATGCGGTGGAAGTGCGTGAAGCCGTGCAGTTCCTCACCGGCGAGTACCGCAATCCGCGGCTGCTTGAGGTGACGATGGCGCTGTGCGTCGAGATGCTGATTTCCGGCAAGCTGGCGCAGAATGACGCCGACGCGCGGGCGAAGCTACAGGCGGTGCTGGATAACGGTAAAGCCGCAGAAGTCTTCGGCCGGATGGTGGCGGCGCAAAAAGGGCCGAACGACTTCGTGGAAAACTACGATAAGTATCTGCCGGCCGCGATGCTGAGCAAAGCCGTCTATGCCGAAGGCGAAGGGTTTGTCGCCGAAATGGACACCCGCGCGCTGGGCATGGCGGTGGTGTCAATGGGCGGCGGTCGCCGTCAGGCATCGGATCTGATTGATTACAGCGTCGGTTTCACCGACGTGGTTCGCCTCGGCGCGCGTATCGACGCGCAGCAGCCGCTGGCGGTTATCCATGCTAAAGATGAAAACAGCTGGCAGGAAGCGGCCAAAGCCGTGAAAGCGGCCATTAAACTTGACGATAAAGCGCCTGAAATGACGCCGACGGTCTATCGTCGTATCACCGAATAGTTATATACTGATCTGATCGCTTTTTTGCAGCGCAAAAGGTACGGAGAATAATATGAAACGTGCATTTATTATGGTGCTGGACTCATTCGGCATCGGTGCGACTGAAGACGCCGATCGCTTTGGCGACGTCGGTTCAGACACCATGGGCCATATTGCAGAAGCCTGTGCCAAAGGCGAGGCTGACAACGGCCGCAATGGCCCGCTCAATCTACCGAATCTGACCCGTCTGGGGCTGGTTAAAGCCCATGAGGGTTCTACCGGTAAAATTGCCGCCGGTATGGACGGCAGCGCGGACGTTATCGGCGCCTACGCATGGGCGCATGAGCTCTCTTCCGGTAAAGACACCCCGTCAGGCCACTGGGAAATCGCCGGCGTGCCGGTTCTGTTTGACTGGGGCTACTTCCCCGAGCATGAAAACAGCTTCCCGCAGGAACTTCTGGATAAACTGGTTAAGCGCGCAAACCTGCCGGGCTACCTCGGCAACTGCCACTCTTCCGGTACCGTTATCCTCGACCAGCTGGGCGAAGAGCATATGAAAACCGGCAAGCCGATTTTCTATACCTCCGCTGACTCGGTATTCCAGATTGCCTGTCATGAAGAGACCTTTGGTCTCGATAAGCTGTACGAGCTGTGTGAAATCGCGCGTGAAGAGCTGACCGAAGGCGGCTACAACATCGGTCGCGTTATCGCGCGTCCGTTTATCGGCGACAAAGCCGGCAACTTCCAGCGCACCGGTAACCGCCACGATTTGGCCGTTGAGCCGCCGGCGCCGACGGTGCTGCAGAAGCTGGTCGACGAGAAAAAGGGCCAGGTTGTATCGGTGGGTAAAATCGCCGATATCTACGCCAACTGCGGTATTACCAAAAAGGTGAAGGCGACCGGCCTGGATGCGCTGTTTGACGCCACCATCAAAGAGATGAAAGAAGCGGGAGACGAGACCATCGTCTTCACCAACTTCGTGGACTTCGACTCTTCCTGGGGCCACCGCCGCGACGTTGCAGGCTATGCCGCAGGGTTGGAGCTGTTCGATCGCCGTCTGCCGGAGCTGATGGAACTGGTCGGGGAAGATGACATTCTGATCCTGACCGCCGACCACGGCTGCGACCCGACCTGGACCGGTACCGACCATACCCGCGAGCACATTCCGGTGCTGATCTATGGCCCGAAAGTGAAGCCGGGTTCTCTGGGTCACCGCGAAACCTTCGCCGATATCGGCCAGACCCTGGCAACGTACTTCGGTACGTCTCCGATGGAATACGGCAAAAACATGCTGTGATTATTTGCCCGGTGAGCCTCGCTCGCCGGGCCTTTTTTGTCGACCTGATTAGGCATAGCCGCCATCAGGTAAAACATTCAGAAGGATTTAACGATGGCTACTCCACACATTAACGCAGAAATGGGCGATTTCGCTGACGTTGTGCTGATGCCTGGTGACCCGCTGCGCGCGAAGCACATTGCAGAAACGTTCCTTGAAGATGTCCGCGAAGTGAATAACGTGCGCGGTATGCTGGGCTTCACCGGTACCTACAAAGGCCGCAAAATTTCCGTGATGGGTCACGGCATGGGGATCCCGTCCTGCTCCATTTACGCAAAAGAGCTGATCACCGACTTCGGCGTCAAAAAAATCATTCGCGTCGGCTCCTGCGGTGCCGTGCGTATGGACGTTAAGCTGCGCGACGTGGTTATCGGCATGGGTGCCTGCACCGACTCTAAAGTTAACCGTATGCGTTTTAAGGACCACGACTTTGCGGCGATTGCCGACTTTGGCATGGTGCGTAACGCGGTTGACGCGGCAAAAGCGCTGGGCGTTGACGCTCGCGTGGGCAACATTTTCTCTGCTGACCTGTTCTATGCGCCGGACGGCGGCGAAATGTTCGACGTGATGGAAAAATACGGCATCCTGGGCGTGGAAATGGAAGCGGCTGGCATCTACGGCGTCGCGGCGGAATTTGGTGCCAAAGCGCTGACCATCTGCACGGTCTCCGACCACATCCGTACCCACGAGCAGACCAGCTCCGCTGAACGTCAGACGACCTTCAACGACATGATTAAAATCGCGCTGGAATCCGTTCTGCTGGGCGATAAAGAATAATCATCTCTTCGGCCCTCTCCCATAGGGAGAGGGCCGGGGTGACCGCACGTTAGCGTACCGCGCCGGCAATCCATGCCGAGAGCTCCCGCAGCGCTTTCTCCTGCTCCGGAAAATCCACGAGTAATGCATCGCACTCCTGCTGCAGCATATCCGCGCGGTAGAGGCATCCCTGTAGCCTGGCGGCCAGCGCTTCCAGCGGCGCCGGGTTGAGGCTGTCGGTAAAAATCTGCGTACGCGTGATATGGCCTTTTTCGACGTCGAAATGGAGCTCTACGCCGCCCCAGGTAAAACGTTCATCCAGCAGATGGCTGAAGGCCGGAGCCTGGCCAAAGTTCCACTCCCAGCTGCTCTGGCGGGCAAAGGTCGCGGCAAAATTCGGCAGGTCCGGCATTTTCTCCGGAGAGATCACTTCGGCCTCCACGCGCTCGCCGTAATGGGCGAAGAACGCCTCCTGAATCGCTTCGCAAACCTGCTGATGGGTAATGCCCGGCAGCAGCTCGACCAGATTGGCTACCCGTCCGCGCACGGAGGTAATGCCTTTGGCCTGCAGCTTCTTCTTATCGGGATTGAGGTAGTTGGCCAGGCGGCTTAAATCGGCGTTCAGCAGCAGCGTACCGTGGTGAAAGCCGCGATCCATCGTTTCGCGATAGGCGGAACCGGAGACCTTGCGGTCGCCTTCGGCGGTTTTGACCACCAGATCGTTGCGGCCCGAGGCTTCCGCCGCTACGCCCAGCGCATTCAGCGCCGTCAGCACGATATTTGTGGAAACGGTTTTATCGTACTCCGGTTTGCCGGCCATAAAGGTAAAGCAGGTATTGCCCAGATCGTGGAATACCGCGCCGCCGCCGCTGCTGCGACGGGCCAGGCGCACGTTATCTTCTTCCATACGTCGGGTGTTGCACTCTTTCCACGGGTTCTGCGCGCGGCCAATGACCACCGTATCGGCATTGCGCCACAGAAACAGCACCCGTTGAGTCGCGGGCATCTGGCGAAAAATAGACTCCTCAACCGCCAGATTGAACCAGGGGTCGTAAGAGTCGGAGAGCAGCAGGCGCAGCGTGGACATGGCGATTTCCTTATTCTGATTCATCTTTATCTTCATCCTGCACCGGCTTATTGGCGGTGAGCAGGAAAGGCGATTGCTGCCAGCGGGTACGTTTACCCTGCAGCAGGGTGCGCGTCAGGACGACGCCGATGGCCAGAGATAGCAGCAGCATCAGACGCAGGATATTGGTGGTATTATCGACCTGCTGAGCTTCGGTGGCCAGGGTATGGGTATCCAGCGTCAGGCGCAGGTAGCCGAGCGGGCCGTTTTTACCCTGAACAGGTTCGACGATTTGCTGGTTGAAGTAGCCGCCGGCTTTTTTACCGTCCAGCGCCAGCCGATCGCGTACCTCGACGCTTTCGCCGGAACGCGCCACCAGGTCGCCCTGTTCGTCATATACGCCGGCGTCGAGGATCCGGCTTTTATGGGTAAGCTGATCCAGCAGCTGGCTAATCCGCTTTTCGTCGGGCGTTTCGCTACGCATCAGCGGCGCCAGGTTGAGCGTGACCTGCTGGGCGAGCGTGCGGGCCAGCTCTTCCAGCTGCGGATTGCGCTGCTTCTGGCTGTTCTGGCTGAACCATGAGGCCCCCTGCATCAGGGCGACGAGGAGCGCGAGACAGATCAGAACAATCACCGCGCGATGCAGCCGGAATTTAAGTTTTGCGCGTACCATATTCCACCTTTGAAAATTTGCAGCTTAATGTTGCCAGAAGCGCTGGTTACAAGGTAGCCTCATGCGTTATTTTCCTCGCCTGAATGAAGTTATGTGGAGCCGTGATGCCAAACAGTTTGACCTGGTGCGACCTGCCTGAAGATGTTTCCCAGTGGCCTGGATTGCCGCTTTCCCTGAGCGGTGATGAGGTCATGCCGTTGGATTATCACGCCGGACGCAGCGGCTGGCTGCTGTATGGCCGCGGTCTTAACAAGCGTCGCCTGACCGAGTGGCAGCGCGAACTGGGGGCGGCCCTGGTGATTGTTGCCTCCTGGGCGGTTGACGACTATCAGGTGATTCGGTTGGCTGGTTCTTTAACGCTACGGGCGACCCGTCTGGCCCATGAGGCCGGTTTTGACGTCGCGCCGCTGGGTAAAATCCCGCATTTACGTACGCCGGGGCTGCTGGTCATGGATATGGACTCGACGGCGATTCAGATTGAGTGCATTGATGAAATCGCCAAACTGGCCGGTACCGGCGAGCTGGTCTCTGAAGTGACCGAGCGCGCGATGCGCGGCGAACTTGATTTTACCGCCAGCCTGCGCCAGCGGGTGGCGACGCTGAAAGATGCCGATGCCAATATTCTGCTGCAGGTGCGGGAAACGCTGCCGCTGATGCCGGGCCTGACCCAGCTGGTGCTGAAGCTGGAAACGCTCGGCTGGAAAGTGGCGATCGCCTCCGGCGGCTTCACCTTCTTTGCCGAGTATCTGCGCGACAAGCTGCATCTCGACGCGGTGGTCGCCAACGAACTGGAGATCATGGACGGTAAGCTGACCGGCAACGTTATCGGCGATATCGTCGATGCGAAATACAAAGCCAATACGCTGCGTAAACTGGCGGAAAAGTATGAGATCCCGCCGGCGCAAACCGTCGCCATTGGCGATGGCGCAAACGATCTGCCGATGATTAAAGCGGCAGGGCTCGGCATCGCCTATCATGCTAAGCCCAAAGTTAATGAACTGGCGGAAGTGACAATCCGCCACGCTGACCTGATGGGGGTATTCTGTATTCTCTCCGGCAGCATGAATCAAAAGTAAGAGGTTAACGTGGCGAAAGCTCCAAAACGCGCATTTGTCTGTAATGAATGCGGTGCGGATTATCCGCGCTGGCAGGGGCAGTGCAGCGCCTGTCATGCCTGGAATACCATAACCGAGATGCGCATTGCCGCTTCGCCCCAGGTGGCAAGAAACGAACGTCTGTCAGGATATGCCGGTAATGCCGGCGTATCGAAAGTGCAGAAGCTCTCCGATATCAGCCTCGAAGCGCTGCCGCGCTTTTCGACCGGCTTTAAAGAGTTTGACCGCGTGCTCGGCGGCGGCGTGGTGCCGGGGAGCGCGATTCTGATCGGCGGCAACCCCGGCGCGGGTAAGTCGACTCTGCTGCTGCAAACCCTGTGTAAGCTCGCCGAAGGTATGAAAACGCTCTACGTCACCGGGGAAGAGTCGCTTCAGCAGGTGGCGATGCGCGCTCACCGTTTAGGCCTGCCGACGGCTAACCTCAATATGCTGTCAGAAACCAGCATTGAGCAGATTTGCCAGATTGCCGATGAAGAAAAGCCGCAGCTGATGGTTATCGACTCCATCCAGGTGATGCATATGGCCGACGTACAGTCGTCGCCGGGCAGCGTGGCCCAGGTGCGCGAAACGGCGGCCTATTTAACGCGCTTTGCCAAGACGCGCGGCGTGGCTATCGTCATGGTCGGCCACGTGACCAAAGACGGCTCGCTGGCCGGGCCGAAAGTGCTGGAGCACTGTATCGACTGCTCCGTGCTGCTCGACGGCGACGCCGATTCTCGTTTCCGCACCCTGCGCAGTCATAAAAACCGCTTCGGCGCGGTCAACGAGCTGGGCGTATTCGCCATGACCGAGCAGGGGCTACGTGAAGTGAGCAACCCCTCGGCTATCTTTCTGAGCCGCGGTGACGAAGTGACTTCCGGCAGTTCGGTGATGGTGGTCTGGGAAGGCACGCGACCGCTGCTGGTGGAGATCCAGGCGCTGGTCGATCACTCGATGATGTCCAACCCGCGCCGCGTGGCGGTGGGGCTGGAGCAGAACCGTCTGGCGATCCTGCTGGCGGTTCTGCATCGTCACGGCGGTCTGCAGATGGCCGACCAGGACGTCTTCGTCAACGTCGTTGGTGGCGTAAAGGTCACCGAAACCAGCGCCGATCTGGCGCTGCTGCTGGCGATGGTTTCCAGCCTGCGCGACCGTCCGCTGCCCCAGGACCTGGTGGTTTTCGGCGAAGTGGGTCTGGCAGGCGAGATTCGCCCGGTGCCGAGCGGCCAGGAGCGTATTTCAGAAGCGGCTAAGCATGGTTTTCGTCGGGCGATTGTTCCGGCAGCCAATGTGCCGAAAAAAGTGCCGGAAGGGATGCAAATCTTTGGCGTGAAAAAGCTTGCGGACGCACTTAGCGTCTTTGACGACTTATAATAAGTTAAAAGGAGACTCGCGATGTCGTCATTTGACTATTTAAAAAGCGCCATTAAGCAGAAGGGGTGTACGCTACAGCAGGTAGCTGACGCCAGCGGGATGACAAAAGGCTATCTGAGCCAGCTGCTGAACGCGAAAATTAAAAGCCCCAGCGCGCAGAAGCTGGAAGCGCTGCACCGGTTTCTCGGGCTGGAGTTTCCGCGTCGGCAAAAAAGCGTTGGCGTGGTATTTGGTAAGTTTTACCCGCTGCATACCGGACACATCTATTTGATTCAGCGCGCCTGTAGCCAGGTCGATGAGCTGCACATCATTATGGGCTACGACGATCCCCGCGACCGCGAGCTGTTTGAAAAGAGCGCGATGTCGCAGCAGCCGACCGTGCCCGATCGCCTGCGCTGGCTGCTGCAGACCTTCAAGTACCAGAAAAATATCCGCATCCACGCCTTCAATGAAGAGGGGATGGAACCTTATCCGCACGGCTGGGACGTCTGGAGCCGCGGGATTCGCGCCTTTATGAACGAGAAGGGCATTGAGCCTAACTGGATCTACACCTCGGAAGAGGGCGACGCGCCGCAGTATCTGGATCATCTGGGAATTGAAACCGTACTCATCGATCCTAAACGCACCTTTATGAACATCAGCGGCGGGCAGATTCGTGAAAATCCGTTCCGCTATTGGGAATATATTCCTACTGAAGTGAAGCCGTTTTTCGTGCGCACGGTGGCGATCCTGGGCGGTGAATCGAGCGGTAAGTCGACGCTGGTGAATAAGCTATCCAATATCTTTAATACCACCAGCGCCTGGGAGTATGGCCGCGACTACGTCTTTTCGCACCTCGGCGGCGATGAGATGGCGCTGCAATATTCCGACTACGACAAGATTGCCCTCGGCCACGCGCAGTATATTGATTTCGCGGTGAAGTATGCCAACAAGGTGGCGTTCATCGACACGGACTTTGTCAGCACCCAGGCGTTCTGTCTCAAGTACGAAGGGCGGGAACATCCCTTTGTGCAGGCGCTGATCGACGAGTATCGTTTTGACCTGGTCATCCTGCTGGAAAACAACACGCCGTGGGTGGCCGATGGTTTGCGTAGCCTTGGCAGCTCGGTGGACCGCAAAGAGTTTCAGACGCTGCTGGTGTCGTTGCTTAAGGAAAACGAGATAGATTTTGTGCATGTAAAAGAGGCCGACTACGATGCCCGCTTCCTGCGCTGCGTGGAGCTGGTGAAAGAGATGATGGGCGAGCAGGGATAGGCCTTCTGCGGCCTGATGCCGCATAAATGCCTGCGGCGGGCTACAACCCTCTCCCAGCGGGGGAGGGGGCAAACACGAAAAAGGGCAACCTGCGTTGCCCTTTTGCTTTTATTTCGCGATACGTTTGTACTTAATACGCTTCGGCTCCAGCGCATCGGCGCCGAGGGTGCGTTTCTTGTACTCTTCGTATTCGGTAAAGTTACCTTCGAAGAACTCCACCTTACCTTCATCCTGGTAGTCCAGAATGTGGGTCGCGATGCGGTCGAGGAACCAGCGGTCGTGCGAGATAACCATCGCACAGCCCGGGAACTCCAGCAGGGCGTTTTCCAGCGCGCGCAGGGTTTCGATATCCAGGTCGTTGGTGGGCTCATCGAGCAGCAGGACGTTACCGCCCACCTGCAGCAGCTTCGCCAGGTGCAGACGACCGCGCTCACCGCCGGACAGCTCGCCAACGCGCTTGCCCTGGTCAACGCCTTTGAAGTTAAAGCGGCCCACGTAGGCGCGGCTCGGCATCTCGGTGTTGCCAATCTTCATGATATCCAGCCCGCCGGAAACTTCTTCCCATACGGTTTTGCTGTTGTCCATCGCGTCGCGGAACTGATCGACGGAGGCCAGCTTGACGGTTTCACCCAGGGTGATTGAACCGGCATCAGGCTGTTCCTGACCGGACATCATGCGGAACAGGGTGGATTTACCCGCGCCGTTCGGGCCGATGATGCCGACGATAGCGCCTTTCGGTACCGAGAAGCTCAGGTCGTCGATCAGCAGACGGTCGCCGTAGGACTTACGCAGGTTGCTGACTTCCACGACTTTATCCCCCAGACGTGCGCCTGGCGGAATAAACAGTTCGTTAGTCTCGTTGCGCTTCTGGTACTCGACGTTGTTAAGCTCTTCAAAGCGCGCCAGACGGGCTTTGCCCTTAGACTGACGGCCTTTCGCGCCCTGACGGACCCACTCCAGCTCTTTCTCGATTGACTTACGGCGCGCCGCTTCCTGAGAAGCTTCCTGCGCCAGACGCTGATCTTTCTGCTCCAGCCAGGAGGAGTAGTTGCCTTCCCACGGAATACCTTCGCCGCGGTCAAGCTCAAGGATCCAGCCGGCGACGTTATCGAGGAAGTAGCGGTCGTGGGTAATTGCCACGACGGTGCCTTCGAAATCGTGCAGGAAGCGTTCCAGCCACGCGACGGACTCTGCATCCAGGTGGTTAGTCGGTTCGTCGAGCAGCAGCATGTCTGGTTTTTCCAGCAGCAGGCGGCACAGCGCGACGCGGCGGCGCTCACCGCCGGACAGGTTGGCGATTTTCGCGTCCCAGTCCGGCAGACGCAGGGCATCCGCCGCGCGCTCAAGCTGGACGTTCAGGTTATGGCCATCGTGCGCCTGGATAATCTCTTCGAACTTGCCCTGCTGAGCGGCGAGCTTGTCGAAGTCGGCATCCGGCTCCGCGTATTTGGCGTACACCTCGTCCAGACCTTTCAGGGCGTTGACCACTTCGGCCACCGCTTCTTCAACCGACTCACGGACGGTCTGCTCCGGATTGAGCTGCGGCTCCTGCGGCAGATAGCCGATTTTCAGGCCCGGCTGCGGACGGGCTTCGCCTTCGATATCGGTATCGATGCCGGCCATGATGCGCAGCAGGGTAGACTTACCGGCGCCGTTCAGACCGAGAACGCCGATTTTTGCGCCAGGGAAAAAGCTCAGGGAGATATTTTTCAGAATATGACGTTTCGGCGGAACCACTTTGCCGACACGATGCATGGTATAAACGAATTGAGCCACGTTGGACTTCGCCTCTTTTATATACTCTTCATCCCTCAGGCTCGCTTGATGCAGCCAGAATGATTTTGAGTAGGGTAGTGAATAGTTTTCAAAGGCGAAGTGTAGCCTTTTTCGCGCTTTAATCCCAGCGAGGCGATGGGATTCACAAAAGCGTAAAAAAATGTCCGGGACGTGGCGCGATTCGCGTTGTCTGATTAGCATATCTACGTAATACCTGAAATTTTTGCCCGCGGCATGATGCTGCTGTGGTGTATCTGAATAGAGGAAGAGCTTGTGGAAAAAGCCAAAACTGTGACGTGGCGTCTTCTGGCCGCCGGCGTAAGTCTGCTGACGTTAAGCCAACTGGCGCATGCGGATTCACTGGATGAACAGCGCAGCCGCTATGCTCAAATTAAACAGGCGTGGGACAGTCGACAAATGGACGTCGTCAACCAGCTGATGCCCACCCTGACGACCTATCCGCTCTATCCTTATCTCCAGTACCGGCAGATTACCGACGATCTGATGAACCAGCCGGCGCTGGTGGTGACCAACTTTATCGCTGCCAACCCGACGCTGCCCCCCGCGCGCTCGCTGAAATCACGGTTCGTCAATGAACTGGCGCGCCGTAGCGACTGGCGCGGCCTGCTGGCCTTCAGTCCGGATAAGCCGACCGGCACCGAGGCGCAGTGCAATTACTACTATGCGAAGTGGAACGTCGGCCAGGCTCAGGAGGCCTGGGACGGCGCCAAAGCGCTGTGGCTGAGCGGCAAAAGTCAGCCAAACGCCTGTGACCAGCTGTTTGGCGCCTGGCGCGCCTCCGGCCAGCAGGATCCGCTGGCCTACCTTGAACGCATTCGCCTGGCGATGAAAGCGGGCAATACCAGCCTGGTGCGGGTCCTGGCCCAGCAGATGCCTGCCGATTATCAAACGATTTCGACGGCGGTCATCGCGCTGGCTAACGATCCCAACAGCGTGATGACGTTCGCCCGGACAACCGGCGCGACGGATTTTACCCGCCAGATGGCGGCGGTCGCGTTTGCCAGCGTTGCGCGGCAGGATGTGGAAAATGCGCGCCTGATGATCCCCTCATTAGCGCAGGCGCAGCAGCTCAATGAAGATCAGATTCAGGAGCTGCGGGACATCGTCGCCTGGCGCCTGATGGGCAGCGACGTGACCGAAGAGCAGGCCATCTGGCGCGACGATGCCATTATGCGTTCGCAATCCACCTCGCTGGTGGAGCGCCGGGTACGTATGGCGCTGGGTCTTGGGGACCGCCGGGGCCTGAACACCTGGCTGGCGCGCTTGCCGATGGAGGCGAAAGAGAAGGACGAATGGCGCTACTGGCAGGCCGATCTGCTGCTGGAGCGCGGGCGCGATGACGAAGCGAAAGATATTCTCCGCTCGCTGATGCAGCAGCGCGGCTTCTATCCGATGGTCGCCGCGCAGCGCCTTGGCGAGGAGTACAGGTTCCGCATCGATAAAGCGCCAGCGAACCTCGATCCGGCGCTGACCTCGGGGCCGGAAATGGCGCGGGTGCGCGAACTGATGTACTGGAATATGGATAACACCGCCCGCAGCGAGTGGGCCAATCTGGTCACCAGCAAGACCAAAGACCAGCAGGCGCAGCTGGCTCGTTACGCGTTTAATCAGAACTGGTGGGATCTCAGCGTCCAGGCCACCATCGCCGGCAAATTGTGGGATCAGCTGGAAGAGCGTTTCCCGCTGGCCTATAACGACCTCTTTACCCGCTATATCAGCGGTAAAGATATTCCGCAAAGCTACGCGATGGCCATTGCGCGTCAGGAGAGCGCCTGGAACCCGAAAGCCGGTTCACCGGTTGGCGCCCGCGGTCTGATGCAGATTATGCCGGGGACGGCAACGCATACGGTGAGCATGTTCAGTATTCCCGGCTATAGCGGTCCATCGCAGCTGCTCGATCCGGAAATGAACATCAACATTGGTACCAGCTATCTGCAGTATGTTTATCAGCAGTTTGGCAATAACCGTATCTTCGCCTCCGCGGCCTATAACGCCGGTCCCGGGCGGGTGCGCACGTGGCGGGGCAACAGCGGCGGCCGCATTGACGCGGTGGCGTTTATTGAGAGCATTCCGTTCTCTGAAACGCGCGGCTACGTGAAAAACGTTTTGTCCTATGACGCCTACTATCGCTATTTTATGGGCCAGAAAGAGACGCTGCTGAGCGATGCGGAGTGGAAGCTGCGCTATTAATATCGCCGTCGTCGGGCAACATCGTATTTCGCGATGTTGCCCGAAATCCGTAGAGTCCGGACAGAAGTATGTTATGCTTTGTACTCGTTAGTGAGTACATTCGACAGGTGGCGTAACATGACCCAACAATCCCCCTATTCAGCGGCGGTGGCCGAACAGCGTCATCAGGAGTGGCTGCGTTTTGTTGCTCTCCTGCAGCAGGCGTACGCCGACGATCTCCATCTGCCGCTTTTACAGCTCATGCTGACGCCCGACGAGCGCGAGGCGCTGGGCACGCGGGTGCGTATTATTGAAGAGCTGCTGCGCGGCGAGATGAGCCAGCGCGAGCTGAAAAACGAGCTCGGCGCCGGGATCGCCACCATTACCCGCGGTTCGAACAGCCTGAAGTCAGCCCCGCCGGAGCTGCGTCTGTGGCTGGAGCAGGCGTTGATTAACGTTAACGATAAATAGCGTTATGAAACGGGCTTAGCGCCAGCACGACGGCCTGATGATAAACGCTGCTGCGCGTCAGTTTTCCGGCCGTAAATACGCCGATAGCGCCCTCTTTACGGCCAATTTCATCGATGCCGGTATACTGAGACATCACCGGCCCCAGCGCTTCTCCTGCCTGGACTTTTTCAAGAATGACCTGCGGCAGCGGCAGGGTCGCCGAGCGCGCTTCGCCGCGCAGGCTGCCGTCCTCGATCGTCACCCAGCTAAAGGTGCTGCCCTCATCGATGCCGGCTTCAATAGCGACCCAGAAGTCAGCATTGGGCTGCGCGCGACGCGCGTTGGCCACGCGGTTTCGTGCGCCAGCGCGCGTTTCGTTGCTGCCAAAAGGCTGTTCCGGCACGCCGCTCTCGACGGAGACGGACTCAATGTGGCAGGATCCTTCGCCGAAGATCTCGTTAAAAGCCTGCAGAATTGCCTGAATTTTGGCGGGATTAGTGGTAGCTGAGACAACATGGTGCATAATCAAAACAACTCAGAAATACTAAACATCATCGCAGTATACTCCAAATCATTCTTGTTGCAGGCGGCTATGCTTGTAGCTTAATGGTTAAGAGCTCATAACGGATAATAAAGCATGTTACAGGTATACCTTGTTCGCCACGGTGAAACGCAGTGGAACGCCGAGCGACGTATTCAGGGCCAGTCCGACAGTCCGCTTACCGCCCACGGTGAGCGTCAGGCCTGGCAGGTAGGCGAGCGCGCCAGAACGCTGGGGATTACGCATATTATCGCCAGCGATTTAGGCCGGACGCGGCGTACCGCAGAAATCATCGCTGAAGCCTGCGGATGCAGCGTCATGACCGATTCACGCTTGCGTGAGCTGGATATGGGCGTGCTGGAAAAGCGCCATATCGACTCGCTGAGCGAAGAAGAAGAGGGCTGGCGTCGACAGCTGGTTAATGGTACGCCCGACGGGCGCATCCCGCAGGGAGAGTCAATGCAGGAGCTGAGCGACCGTATGCACGCGGCGCTGACCTCTTGTCTGGAGCTGCCCGCAGGTAGCCGGCCGCTGCTGGTGAGCCACGGCATGGCGCTGGGGTGTCTGGTGAGTACGATTCTTGGCTTGCCCGCCTATGCGGAGCGTCGCCTGCGTCTGCGCAACTGCTCTATCTCTCGCGTTGACTATCAGCAAAGCCCCTGGCTGGCGTCGGGATGGGTCGTGGAAACCGCGGGGGATGTCTCGCATCTTGATGCCCCCGCGATGGATGAGCTACAGCGTTAACGACGAATCGGAATCAGGTATTCGCAGCGCAGCTGAATAGGCGGTTCCTGATTCCGGTTTTCATCTTCCGGGAAGAAGCGTTCGATATCCAGGCCCTTACGACGAGTGAGATTGAGCATCGGCATGCAGGTGCCGTAAACCGTCAGAATAAATTCCTGTAGCCCGGTGCCCAATCCTTCGTAGGTAAACATCACGTATTCGCCGCCTTCCAGCGTCACCGGGTGGGCGTTGTGCAGATGGCCGTTAGCCAGCTCCGGCGTCAGCGCGGTGGTGTAAAACACCTCCTGCTCATCGTCTTTATCGAGGCTCGGACGCGGCTCATGCAGGCCGTACAGCGTCGGAGGAATCGATGGCGTATTGGCGAGGAATTCACGCCAGAACTGCACGCGCATCTGATTACGGAAATCGGAGATCTCTTCCAGCTTGCAGGTATAGCTCTGGGTCACGCCGACCAGCTGAGTGGTGTTCAGCGTGACGAATTCGTACTGCGGCATGGTGAACTCGCCCAGACGCAGCGGAGGACGCATACCGTAAGAGCTCCAGTCGGGGGAGCGTCGGTAAAGGGCTGGCGTCAACGAGAACTGTTTTTTAAATGCGCGAGTAAAAGTCTGCTGCGAGTCAAAGCGATACTGCAGCGCAATATCGAGAATTGGACGCGCGGTCAGGCGTAGGGCAACCGCTGACTTAGATAAGCGACGGGCGCGAATATAGGCACCAATGGCATGGCCGGTCACGTCCTTGAACATTCTTTGCAGATGCCACTTGGAATAGCCCGCCTTCGCTGCCACATTGTCCAGTGAGAGTGGCTGATCCAGGTGACCTTCCAGCCAGCTAAGGAGATCGCGAATAATCCCTGCTTGATCCATAAAATATCCCCATCCTTAAACTCAGGTGCCTGATACTAAAGGTAGCGGATAATAGCATTTTTTGATGTTTTAGCATTCAGTGTTTTTTTTGCTTTTAAATGCGATTCTTCCAGAAGTATCGGTGGTAATTTTGTAAAGCTGTGATCTATAAAACTTTTCTGCTTAATGTGTGATAATCACTCAGCTAAATTTTTAAGAATGGTAACAATATGAAATACAAGAAGTTAGTGGCAGGTATGCTTTTACTGGCGGGGTCTCAGATGGCGCAGGCGGAGCAAATTGGCTCTGTGGATACCGTGTTTAAGTTCCTTGGGCCGGATCATAAAATTGTCGTAGAGGCCTTTGACGACCCGGATGTACAAAACGTGACGTGCTACATCAGCCGGGCGAAAACCGGGGGAATTAAAGGCGGGTTAGGGCTGGCGGAAGATACCTCTGATGCTGCGATCTCCTGTCAGCAGGTGGGGCCGATTGAGCTGACGGATAAAATCAAAAACGGTAAAACGCAGGGCGATGTCGTGTTCCAGAAACGCACCTCGCTGGTATTTAAAAAGCTGCAGGTGGTGCGCTTTTACGATGCCAAACGCAATGCGCTGGTCTATCTGACCTATTCGGATAAAATCGTCGATGGCTCGCCGAAGAACGCGATTAGCGCGGTGCCGATTATGCCATGGAATAAATAACAGGGAACGCCGATGCAACAACCGCGGATCTGGTTGGTGGAAGATGAGATGAGCATCGCCGATACGCTCGTCTACCAGCTGCAGCAGGAAGGATTTCTCGTTACGGCGTTCGAGCGCGGACTGCCGGCGCTCGATGCGGCACATCACCACCAACCCGACCTGGCGATTCTCGACGTCGGGCTGCCGGATATCAGCGGGTTTGAGCTCTGTCGGCGGCTGCTTGCCCGCTACCCGGCGCTGCCGGTGCTGTTCCTGACGGCCCGCAGCGAAGAGGTGGATAAGCTGCTTGGCCTGGAAATCGGCGCTGATGACTATATTGCCAAGCCATTTTCCCCTCGTGAAGTTTGCGCCAGAGTTCGCACCGTTCTGCGGCGGCTGCAGAAGTTCGCCGCCCCTCCACCGCTCTTGCGCGTGGGGGAGTTCACATTGAACGACGCCGCGGCTCGGGTCACCTGGTGCGGTCAGAGCCTGAATCTGACCCGCTATGAGTTTTTATTATTAAAAACGCTACTGCACTCTCCGGGGCGCATTTTTTCCCGCCAGCAGCTGATGGAGCAGGTATGGGGCGATGCGAACGAGAGCTTCGATCGTACCGTGGATACTCATATCAAAACGCTGCGCGCTAAGCTGCGAGAAGTGAACCCTGACATCTCCCCCATCAATACGCACCGCGGCATGGGATACAGCCTTGGAGGCTTCTGATGCGCATCGGTATGCGGCTGCTGATGGGCTACTTTTTGATTGTGGCGATCGCGGCCTGGTTTGTGCTTTCCATCTTCGTTCAGGAGATTAAACCCGGGGTCCGGCGGGCAACCGAAGGGACGCTGATTGATACGGCTACCCTGCTTGCCGAGCTGGCCCGCGAGGATTTACTCTCCGCCGATCCCCAGCACGGGCGCCTGGCCCAGGCTTTTCAAACGCTGCATCGCCAGCCGATCAACGCCAACATTGCCGGCATTAATAAAGTTCGCAATGAATATCACGTCTATATGACCGATGCGCAGGGCAAGGTGGTGTTTGATTCTGCGGGCAGTGCGCTGGGGCAAGACTACTCGCGCTGGAACGATGTCTGGCTCACTTTACGCGGGCAATACGGCGCGCGCAGCACGCGCAGCGATCCGAACGATGATAACAGCTCGGTGATGTATATTGCCGCGCCGGTGACTGACAGCGGCCGAATCATTGGCGTGCTAAGCGTCGGGAAACCCAACCTGGCCATGGCGCCGGTCATTAAACGCAGCGAGCGGCGTATTCTGTGGGCCGGCGGGGCGCTGCTGGGGATCGCGCTCCTGATAGGCGCTGCGATGGTATGGTGGATTAACTTTTCCATCGGCAAGCTGGTTCGCTACGCGGACTCCGTGACCGCCGATCGTCCGGTTCCGCTGCCGAATCTGGGCGGCAGCGAACTGCGTAAGCTGGCGCAGGCGCTGGAGAGTATGCGCCTTAAGCTTGAAGGTAAAAACGCCATTGAAAACTATATTTATGCGCTGACCCATGAGCTGAAGAGCCCGCTGGCGGCGATTCGCGGCGCGGCAGAAATTCTCCGTGAGGCTCCTCCGCCTGAGGTCGCAGCCCGTTTTACGCGTAATATTCTGGCGCAGAACGCGCGAATGCAGTCGCTGGTGGAAAATTTGCTCCAGCAGGCCCGGCTGGAGAACCGGCTGGAGATCGCCCGACGTCCCGTCCCCGTCGCTGAGCTATTTCATCGCCTGGCCGAGGAGCGCGAGATCGCGCTGGCGGCGAAAAAAGTGACGCTGCGCTGGCAGGATACACCTCTGATGGTTGAAGGCGATCGGGAGCTTCTGGCGCAGGCGTTGGGTAATCTCCTTGATAATGCTATCGATTTCACGCCTTCCGCAGGTGAAATCCTGCTTGGGGCGGAAGAGCGTGATGGCGGCGTGCTGTTAACCGTATGCGATACGGGATGCGGCATTCCCGACTACGCCCTGGGGCGTATTTTTGAACGTTTCTATTCCCTGCCTCGTGAAAATGGGCAAAAAAGCAGTGGCCTGGGGCTGGCGTTTGTTCGTGAAGTCGCGCGCCTGCATCAGGGGGATATCCAGCTGGTTAACCGCCCTGAAGGCGGCGCGTGCGCTTTGCTGACACTTCACGCTCACTTCACATAGCTTCAAACTCTCCCCACACGGCCCCTTTAAGGTGAGCGCATCACTAAGGAGAGGGCTATGTTGAAATCACCACTATTCTGGAAAATGAGCACCCTGCTGGGGTGCATTTTACTGTTGTCGATCCCGCTGATGCTGGTCCGGCAGCTGATCGTTGAACGCGCGGACTATCGTAGCGACGTGGTTGACGCGCTGGAGAGCAGCACCAGCGGATCGCAGAAACTGGCCGGACCGCTGATTGCCATTCCGGTAACCGAGACGCTAACGCGGGTTGAGGGAACTAAAACGGTAGAATATCAAACCCAATGGGTACACTACTGGCTGCCGGAGACGCTGGCGGTCACCGGTAATCAGGATGTTGAATCACGGCGAATCGGTATCTATGAGGGGCAGATCTGGCACAATAATCTCAGCGTCAAAGCGCATTTTGATCCTTCGCGCATCAAGGCGCTCAGGAAGCAGACGATTACGCTGGGCAGACCGTTTCTGGTTGTCAGCGTCAGCGATGCGCGCGGTATTGGCGAGATTAAGTCACCAGAGCTCAATGGCGAGAGGCTACCCGTTGAGCCTGGGCCGGGTCTCGACGATAGCGGGGAGGGCATTCATATGCCGATGCCGCTGTTACTCCCTGAACAAAAAGCGCTGGATATTGAATTCACGCTCAATCTGAATGGCAGCGGCAGCTTCTCGGTGGTTCCGCTTGGGCGCAACAGTACCTTACAGCTTGCCGGCAACTGGCCGCACCCGGGTTTCCTTGGCGACTTTTTACCTGCAAAGCGGGAAGTCAGCCCAACAGGCTATAGCGCCCAGTGGCAAAGCACCTGGTTTGCCAACAATATGGCGAAGTTTTTTGTTGAGGGTCGGCAGATTGAGTGGCGTCAGTTGCCCGCTTTCAACGTGAATGTCACCACGCCCGCCGATCAATATCAGCTGACCGATCGGGCGACAAAATATGCCGTTCTGTTGATAACGCTGACGTTTATGGCATTTTTTGTTTTTGAAAGCTTAACGCGGTATCGCATGCACCCCATGCAGTATCTGCTGGTGGGGCTGTCGCTGGTCATGTTCTATCTGGTGCTGCTGGCGCTGTCCGAACATATCGGTTTTACAGCATCGTGGATTGCCGCCAGCCTGCTAGGCGCGCTCATCAACGGGGTGTATCTTCAGGCAGTATTGAATGGTTGGCGTAACAGTTTACTGTTCGTCTGCGCGCTACTGCTGCTGGACGGCGTTATGTGGATGCTGTTGCGATCGGAAGATAGCGCATTGCTGCTGGGGACCGGCGTATTGCTGCTGGCGTTAAGTGCGCTGATGTTCCTGACCCGCCACGTTGACTGGTACGCGTTATCTCTGCCGAAGGCAAAAGGTGAGCTGCCGGACGCTGGTCAGGATGACGATAAGCTCAGGATCTGGAAATAAAAAAACGGCGCGAATTGCGCCGTTTTTACGTTATGACAGCAAGAAAAATGGTGTTATTCCTGCAGGTCGCCACAGAAGCGGTACCCCTCGCCATGGATGGTGGCGATAATTTCCGGGGTGTCCGGAGTGGATTCAAAATGCTTACGAATGCGACGGATGGTCACGTCCACGGTACGGTCGTGCGGCTTCAGCTCACGGCCGGTCATTTTCTTCAGCAGTTCCGCACGCGACTGGATTTTGCCCGGATTTTCGCAGAAGTGCAGCATGGCGCGGAATTCACTGCGCGGCAGCTTGTACTGCTCACCATTGGGGCTTACCAGCGAGCGGCTATTGATATCCAGCTCCCAGCCGTTGAACTTGTAGCTTTCCACGCTACGGCGCTCTTCGCTCACGGTACCCAGGTTCATGGTACGGGAGAGCAGGTTGCGCGCGCGGATCGTCAGTTCACGTGGGTTGAACGGTTTAGTGATATAATCATCGGCGCCAATTTCGAGGCCAAGGATTTTATCCACTTCGTTATCGCGGCCGGTGAGGAACATCAGCGCGACGTCCGCCTGCTCACGCAGTTCGCGTGCTAACAGGAGACCATTTTTACCCGGCAGGTTGATATCCATGATCACCAGGTTGATATCATTTTCAGACAGGATCTGATGCATTTCCGCGCCATCGGTCGCTTCGAATACATCATAACCTTCTGCTTCGAAAATACTTTTTAACGTGTTGCGTGTTACCAACTCGTCTTCAACGATAAGAATGTGCGGGGTCTGCATGTTTGCTACCTAAATTGCCAACTAAATCGAAACAGGAAGTACNCGCGCAGCTCGCGCGCCAGCAGAAGACCATTTTTACCCGGCAGGTTGATATCCATGATCACCAGGTTGATATCATTTTCAGACAGGATCTGATGCATTTCCGCGCCATCGGTCGCTTCGAATACATCGTAACCTTCTGCTTCGAAAATACTTTTTAACGTGTTGCGTGTTACCAACTCGTCTTCAACGATAAGAATGTGCGGGGTCTGCATGTTTGCTACCTAAATTGCCAACTAAATCGAAACAGGAAGTAC
>NZ_VOJB01000089.1:88606-102994 GCF_007910085.1 Klebsiella sp. ME-303
CAAAGTCCCTGACCTGCCTGGTGCATGTCGCAAATTAACATGCCCGGCGTAACATGACTAAAGTACGTAATTGCGTTCTTGATGCACTTTCCATCAACGTCAACAACATCATTAGCTTGGTCGTGGGTACTTTCCCTCTGGACCCGACGGTGTCAAAAACGGCTGTCATCCTAACCATTTTAACAGCAACATAACAGGCTAAGTGAGGCATGACACCCAATAAAACTACGCTTCGTTGACATATATCAAGTTCAATTGTAGCACGTTAACAGTCTTGTGAAATCATTGCATCTAAACGGGATTCATCTTCACAATTCATACTTCGCTCAATTAGTTGCAATGAGAAAATAATAAACGCGGTGAATCCAAAGCCTCAAAACGTACTCGGACGTAAATTTCATTGCCAAACATACGGATAAAGCCGTTCTGTTAACATACTCTGTGTCATGGTGCCTTGGGAATAGTTTAGTTTTTTTTATGGGTGATAAAGCTCAAATTTAGTGATTTTTGTTGCAAATTTGTAAATTCACGGCGCGTAAAATGAGGGAAAAAATCGTTATTCCCACCGCCTAAAAGGTAAAAGAGAAACCGAATGCGTTTATCAATTGTATTAGTGTCCCCGGCTCGGGCGGAAAACGTCGGGGCGGCAGCCAGAGCGATGAAAACCATGGGGTTTAGCGACATGCGTATCGTCGATAGCGAGGCGCATTTGCAGCCCGCCGCGCGCTGGGTCGCGCACGGTTCTGGCGATATCCTCGATAATATCAACACTTATGCCACGCTGGAGCAGGCGCTGCACGATGTTGATTTTACCGTGGCCACGACCGCCCGCAGCCGGGCGCGTTTCCACTACTACGCGACGCCGCAGCAGCTCCTGCCGCTGCTGGAAGAAAAAGCGCAGTGGATGCATCATGCCGCGCTGGTGTTTGGTCGGGAAGATTCTGGTCTGACGAATGAAGAGCTGGCCCTTGCCGATGTGTTGACCGGTGTGCCGATGGCGGCTGACTATCCTTCGCTAAACCTGGGGCAGTCGGTGATGGTCTATTGCTACCAGCTGACCTCATTGCTGCAGCGGGCCCCGTCAACCTCCGCCGACGCAGATGATAATCAGCTGCAGGCGTTACGCCTGCGAACGCGCGCTCTGCTTAACCGCCTCGGCGCGGGTGACGATGTAAAACTGTCCGACTGGCTGGAGCAGCGGATAGGACTTTTGCAGCAGCGAGACACCGCCATGCTGCATCGTTTACTGCACGATATTGAAAAAAACCTCCCAGGGTAAAATGCTGTCATATTATTTTCATATGGTCTTATGTGCTAATTATTTGCGTCTGGATGCGTAAATGCGGATGAATTGTCAGGTTGCTATGGCGTATTGGCCAGGTGTGAAAAAAAGGGCTAAAAGTAGAAATTCGTTGACTTAAGTCGACAGATACTTTAACCAATATAGGCACAGGACACAGACAGATAAAAATTACAGAGTACACAACATCCATGAATCGCATCGGCATGATCACCACGATTATCACCACCACTATTACCACAGGTAACGGTGCGGGCTGACGCGTACAGGAAACACAGAAAAAAGCCCGCACCTGAACAGTGCGGGCTTTTTTTTCGATAAAAAATCAAGGGGTCATAACCATGCGTGTGTTGAAGTTCGGCGGTACATCAGTGGCAAATGCAGAACGTTTTCTGCGTGTTGCCGATATTCTGGAGAGTAATGCCAGGCAGGGGCAGGTAGCGACCGTACTGTCTGCCCCGGCGAAGATCACTAACCATCTGGTTGCGATGATCGAAAAAACCATTGGCGGGCAGGATGCGCTGACCAATATCGCTGATGCCGAACGCATTTTCGCCGAACTTCTGCAAGGCCTCGCCGATGCCCAGCCGGGCTTTCCGCACGCTCAGTTGAAAATGTTTGTCGAGCAGGAGTTTGCGCAAATCAAACACGTCCTGCACGGTATTAGCCTGCTCGGACAGTGCCCGGATAGCGTCAATGCGTCTCTGATCTGCCGGGGAGAAAAGCTCTCCATCGCTATTATGGCCGGCTTACTGGAAGCGCGCGGTCATAACGTCACGGTGATTAATCCGGTTGAAAAACTGCTTGCCGTTGGCCATTACCTCGAATCCACCGTGGATATCGCCGAGTCGACCCGCCGCATTGCCGCCAGCCAGATCCCGGCTGACCATATGGTGCTGATGGCGGGCTTTACCGCCGGTAACGAAAAGGGCGAACTGGTGGTGCTGGGCCGTAACGGCTCTGACTACTCCGCAGCGGTGCTGGCCGCCTGCCTGCGCGCCGACTGCTGTGAAATCTGGACCGACGTTGACGGCGTTTATACCTGCGACCCGCGTCAGGTGCCGGATGCGCGTTTGCTGAAGTCGATGTCCTATCAGGAAGCGATGGAGCTCTCCTACTTCGGCGCTAAAGTTTTGCACCCGCGTACTATAGCCCCCATCGCCCAGTTCCAGATCCCCTGTTTAATCAAAAATACCGGTAATCCGCAGGCGCCGGGTACGCTTATCGGCGGCAGCAGCGATGAAGACGATCTGCCGGTGAAAGGTATCTCTAATCTCAACAATATGGCGATGTTCAACGTCTCCGGGCCGGGGATGAAGGGGATGGTTGGCATGGCGGCGCGCGTGTTCGCCACTATGTCCCGCGCGGGAATCTCCGTTGTTCTTATCACCCAGTCCTCTTCCGAATACAGCATCAGCTTCTGCGTGCCGCAGAGCGATTGCGCTCGGGCGAAGCGGGTAATGGAAGATGAATTTTATCTGGAGCTGAAAGAGGGGCTGCTTGAGCCGCTGTCGATCATGGAACGTCTGGCGATTATTTCGGTTGTCGGCGATGGTATGCGCACCCTGCGTGGGATTTCCGCTAAATTCTTCGCTGCGCTGGCGCGCGCCAATATCAACATTGTGGCGATTGCCCAGGGTTCTTCCGAGCGCTCTATCTCCGTTGTCGTGAGCAACGATGATGCTACCACCGGCGTTCGCGTGACCCACCAGATGCTGTTCAATACCGATCAGGTGATTGAAGTGTTTGTCATTGGCATCGGCGGCGTCGGCGGCGCGCTGATCGAACAGATCAAGCGCCAGCAGAGCTGGTTGAAGAGTAAACATATCGACCTCCGCGTTTGCGGGGTGGCTAACTCGCGCGCCTTGCTGACCAACGTACACGGCCTGAACCTTGAACACTGGCGCGATGAGCTGGCGGAAGCCAAAGAGGCGTTCAACCTGGGACGACTTATTCGTCTGGTGAAAGAGTACCATCTGCTGAACCCGGTGATTGTCGACTGTACCTCCAGCCAGGCGGTGGCCGATCAGTACGCCGATTTCCTGCGCGAAGGTTTCCACGTGGTGACGCCGAACAAAAAGGCCAATACCTCATCGCTGGATTACTATCATCAGCTGCGTCATGCCGCGAGCAGCTCACGACGTAAGTTTTTATACGATACTAACGTCGGCGCGGGGCTGCCGGTAATCGAAAACCTGCAAAATTTGCTGAACGCCGGTGATGAGCTGCTGCGCTTCTCCGGTATTCTGTCCGGCTCGCTGTCATTTATCTTCGGTAAGCTGGACGAAGGCGTAAGCTTCTCCGCGGCGACGAAGCTGGCGCGTGAAATGGGCTATACCGAACCGGATCCGCGCGACGATCTTTCCGGCGTGGATGTCGCGCGTAAGCTGCTAATCCTCGCGCGTGAAACCGGGCGTGAACTGGAGCTGTCTGACATTATCGTAGAGCCGGCGCTACCGGCGGGTTTTGACGCCAGCGGCGATGTCGACAGCTTTATGGCACGCCTGCCTTCTCTGGATGACGAGTTTGCCTCGCGGGTCTCAAAAGCGCGCGATGAAGGTAAGGTCTTGCGCTATGTCGGAAATATCGAAGAGGATGGCACCTGCCGCGTGAAAATCGCCGCGGTTGATGGCAACGATCCGCTGTTTAAAGTGAAAAACGGCGAGAATGCGCTGGCGTTCTACAGCCACTATTACCAGCCGCTGCCGCTGGTGCTGCGCGGTTATGGTGCGGGTAACGATGTGACGGCAGCTGGCGTTTTCGCCGACCTGCTGCGTACCCTGTCATGGAAGTTAGGAGTTTAAGATGGTCAAAGTATATGCCCCGGCTTCCAGTGCTAATATGAGCGTCGGGTTTGACGTGCTGGGCGCGGCGGTAACGCCGGTTGACGGCACGCTGCTGGGGGACAATGTCTCGGTTGAGGCGGCGACGAGCTTTAGCCTGCAAAACGTGGGTCGCTTCGCCAGCAAACTGCCGACGGCGCCGCAGGAAAATATCGTCTATCAATGCTGGGAGCGTTTTTGCCAGGAGATTGGCAAGACGGTACCGGTGGCGATGACCCTGGAAAAAAACATGCCGATTGGTTCCGGCCTGGGCTCCAGCGCCTGTTCCGTCGTCGCCGCGCTGGTCGCGATGAACGAGTTCTGCGGCAAACCGCTCAATGAGAGCCGAATGCTGGCGCTGATGGGCGAGATGGAAGGGCGGATTTCCGGCAGTATCCATTACGATAACGTCGCGCCGTGCTATCTGGGCGGGATACAATTGATGCTTGAGGAAAATGGCATCATCAGCCAGCAGATTCCGGCCTTCGACGAGTGGCTGTGGGTGCTGGCCTATCCGGGTATTAAGGTCTCCACCGCGGAAGCGCGGGCAATTTTGCCGGCGCAGTATCGCCGTCAGGACTGTATTGCCCACGGTCGTCATCTGGCGGGCTTTATTCACGCCTGCTATTCCCGCCAGCCTCAGCTGGCGGCGAAATTGATGAAAGATGTGATTGCCGAACCGTATCGTACCAAACTACTGCCGGGCTTCAGCGCAGCGCGTCAGGCAGCAATGGAAATTGGCGCGCAGGCGTGCGGCATTTCCGGTTCCGGTCCAACGTTGTTTGCATTATGCGATAAACCGGAAACCGCGCAGCGCGTCGCCGACTGGCTGGCTACGCACTATCTGCAAAATCAGGAAGGCTTCGTTCATATTTGCCGGCTGGACACGGCGGGCGCTCGAGTAGTGGGATAACCAATGAAACTCTATAACTTAAAAGATCATAACGAACAGGTCAGCTTTGCGCAGGCCGTCACGCAGGGGCTTGGCAAGCATCAGGGGCTGTTCTTCCCGCACGATCTGCCGGAATTCAGCCTGACTGAAATCGACGAGATGCTGCAGCAGGACTTTGTGTCGCGTAGCGCAAAAATCCTGTCGGCATTTATCGGCGATGAGATTCCGCAGGGCGTTCTGCAAGAGCGCATCGGCAATGCCTTTACCTTCCCGGCTCCGGTCAGCAAAGTGCAGGACGACGTCGGCTGCCTCGAACTGTTCCACGGCCCGACTCTGGCGTTTAAAGACTTCGGCGGCCGCTTTATGGCGCAGATGCTCACCCATATCGCAGGCGACAAACCGGTCACTATTCTGACGGCCACCTCCGGCGACACCGGCGCGGCGGTTGCGCACGCGTTTTATGGCCTGCCAAACGTCAAAGTGGTCATTCTCTATCCGCGCGGCAAAATCAGCCCGCTGCAGGAAAAGCTGTTCTGCACCCTCGGCGGCAACATTGAAACTGTGGCAATCGACGGCGACTTTGACGCCTGCCAGGCGCTGGTTAAACAGGCCTTTGATGATGAAGAGCTGAAAGCTGCGCTGGGTCTTAACTCGGCTAACTCAATCAATATCAGCCGCCTGCTGGCGCAGATTTGCTATTACTTTGAAGCCGTGGCTCAGCTGCCTCAGGAAGCCCGTAACCAGCTGGTTATCTCGGTACCCAGCGGTAACTTTGGCGATCTGACCGCCGGCCTGCTGGCCAAATCTCTGGGTCTGCCAATCAAACGCTTTATTGCGGCGACTAACGCTAACGACACCGTGCCGCGCTTCCTGCAGGACGGTAACTGGTCGCCGAAAGCAACCCAGGCCACGCTGTCTAACGCCATGGACGTCAGCCAGCCGAACAACTGGCCGCGCGTGGAAGAGCTGTTCCGTCGTAAAATCTGGCGCCTGAACGAGCTGGGCTACGCGGCGGTGGATGATGAAACCACCAAAGAGACCATGCGTGAGCTGAAGGCTATCGGCTATACCTCAGAACCGCATGCGGCGATTGCTTATCGCG
Source organism: Klebsiella sp. ME-303 (assembly GCF_007910085.1). Lineage (NCBI taxonomy): Bacteria > Pseudomonadati > Pseudomonadota > Gammaproteobacteria > Enterobacterales > Enterobacteriaceae > Klebsiella > Klebsiella sp. ME-303. The sequence goes on from NZ_VOJB01000089.1 coordinate 94,723, forward strand.
CGCTGCGCGACCAGCTGCAGGCGGGCGAGTACGGCCTGTTCCTCGGCACGGCTCATCCGGCGAAGTTTAAAGAGAGCGTGGAAGAGATTCTGCAAGAGACGCTGCCGCTGCCGAAAGAGCTGGCCGATCGCGCCGATCTGCCGCTGCTGTCGCATAATCTGCCGGCCGATTTTGCCGCGCTGCGTAAGCTGATGATGGGCTAAGTCTGAATCAGCGCTTCCCTGCTGCGTGATTGGCGGCAGGGAAGCGGTTTTTTTACTGCTCGTGGCGTTTAAAGACCAGCTCTCCGTTGCCCGAAGCGTCGGCGTCAAAGAAATAACCTTCGCTATCAAAGCGGGTCAGCTGCTCCGGCTTCGTTAAGCGATTCTCAATGATGTAACGACTCATCAAGCCGCGCGCTTTTTTAGCGTAGAAGCTGATCACTTTAAACTTGCCGTTTTTCTCATCAAGGAATACCGGCTTAATCAGCTGGCCCTCAAGCCGTTTGGGTTTCACCGACCTGAAGTACTCATCAGAGGCCAGATTTACCACAATATCGTCGCCCTGGGCTTTCAACGCCTGATTCAGCTTATCGGTAATAACGTCTCCCCAATACTGATACAGATCTTTGCCTTTCGCGTTCTCAAGCTTAATCCCCATCTCCAGACGATAGGGCTGCATCAGATCCAGCGGGCGCAGAACGCCGTACAGGCCGGAAAGCATCCGCAGATGCTGCTGGGCAAAATCGAAATCGGCTTCGCTAAAGGTCTCTGCCCGCAGGCCGGTATAGACATCGCCCTTAAACGCCAGGATTGCCTGACGGGCGTTGTCCGGGGTGAAATCTGGCTGCCAGTCGTGAAAGCGGGTCGCGTTCAGGTCAGCCAGCTTGTCGCTGATGCCCATCAGTTTACCAATCTGCGGTGCCGACAGCTGACGGGCAATGCCGATAAGCTCCTGAGAGTGTTCCAGTAGCTCTGGCTGGGTATAACGCGTCGTTGCCAGCGGGCTTTGATAATCGAGCGTTTTTGCAGGTGAAATCAGAATGAGCATATCCAGTCCTTACAGGAAATTTTTGACGACTTTAGCAAAAAAACGTCATGAGAGGATCGATAGCTGCGATTGCCGCGCTATTCGCGCGGCAGGTTGTCCCATGTTCCCGGTACCAGCTGCTGATGAATTTCAGGGTAGCGGGTGACGTCAAATTCCGGCCGCTGGCCCAGCTTCCGCTGTCGCAGATAATCGCTGGCAATGATGCGCACCGTCGGCGACAGCAGCAGGATAGCCGTCAGGTTAGTTATCGCCATCAGCGCCATGATGATATCCGCCATCTGCCAGACCACCGGTAGGCTGACCATCGCGCCGGTGGCGACCATACACAGCGTAAGCAGACGCAGCAGCCAGATGTTACGCAGGCTATCCATGCGGAGAAAAATGAGATTATTTTCGGCATAGATATAGTTTGCGACGATCGAACTGAAGGCGAACAGCAGCACGATAAAAGCGACAAAGCTGGAACCCCAGTCGCCGACGAGGTTGCTCATCGAATGCTGGATGGCCTGAATGCCATTTGCCGCTTCTTCGTTGCCGTCTCGCGGCGCCAGCATGATGATCACGGCGCTGGCGGTACAGATCACGATGGTATCAATAAAGACGCCAATCATTTGTACGATCCCCTGCGCCGCGGGATGAGGGGGCCAGGAGGCGGCAGCGGCGGCGGAATTTGGCGTCGAACCCATACCCGCTTCATTGGAAAACATCCCGCGCTGAAAGCCGCTGGTGAGCGCCTGGCTGATGGTGTAGCCCACCGCGCCCGCAGCGGCCTCTTGCCAGCCGAAAGCGCAGCGGAAAATGATTTCAAAAATCGTCGGCAGGGCGGTGATATGCCACAGGCCGATAATCAGGCTGGTCAGCACCCACAGTAAAGCCATAAGCGGCACGAGCCACTGCATCAGCCGCGCTACGCCGCGAATCCCGCGAACGATGACCAGCAGGGTCAGCGCCGCCAGCACGACGCCGGTGATAACATCGGGTAAACGAAACGCATACTCCATGGCATGGGCAACGGAGTTGGCTTGTACGGTATTAAAGATGACGCCGTAGGCCAGCAGGAGAAGAATGGAAAACAGCACGCCCATCCAGCGCATGCCGAGTCCCCGGGCCATATACCAGGCCGGGCCACCGCGAAAGTGCCCGCGGGAGTCGCGCTCTTTATAAAGCTGCGCGAGAGAACATTCGGCGAAACTGCTGGCCATGCCGAGCAGCGCCGAGACCCACATCCAGAAAACGGCGCCAGGGCCACCTGCGGCAATGGCCAGCGCCACGCCTGCCATATTGCCGCTGCCCACGCGCGCCGCCAGGCTCATACAGAGCGCCTGAAAAGAGGTTAACCCGCCGGGCTGCGGCTGAAGGCTCTTTTTCAGACTTCTGCTAAACTGGCGGATATAACGGAACTGTATAAATTTTGTTCGCCAGGTAAACCAGACGCCAGCGCCCAGTAACAGATAAATCATTACCGAGCCCCAGAGTATTTCATTGATAAACGACAGAAAATCAGGCATCAAGCATCCTCTTGCCCATATCGGTGCGCGAGTGTAAGCGCTACCAATCCAGTGACAATCCTTTAGTGTTCAGGGAATTAATTGGCCCAGTTTATCACACTCTGCGCTCATGCATTGTAGGCGGTTGCGCTGCCCCGGCAGCGTGTTATCATCTTGGCAGACCGGTTACATCCCCTTAACTGCTGTTTAAGAGAAACACTATCATGACGGATAAATTGACTTCTCTGCGTCAGTACACCACTGTCGTAGCTGATACCGGAGATATCGCGGCAATGAAGCTGTATCAGCCTCAGGACGCCACGACTAACCCTTCTTTGATTCTCGGCGCGGCTCAGATCCCTGAGTACCGTAAGCTGATTGATGACGCCGTTGCGTGGGCTCGCGGCCAGAGCAGCGACCGCGCGCAGCAGATTATCGATGCTTCCGATAAGCTGGCGGTGAACATTGGTCTCGAAATTCTTAAGCTGATCCCTGGCCGTATTTCCACCGAAGTTGATGCTCGCCTGTCCTATGACACCGAGGCTTCTATCGCCAAAGCTAAGCGCCTCATCAAACTGTACAACGATGCTGGCATCGGCAACGATCGCATTCTGATTAAACTGGCTTCTACCTGGCAGGGCATTCGCGCCGCTGAGCAGCTGGAAAAAGAAGGCATCAACTGTAACCTGACGCTGCTGTTCTCCTTCGCTCAGGCGCGTGCCTGTGCAGAAGCGGGCGTATTCCTGATTTCTCCGTTCGTTGGCCGTATTCTCGACTGGTACAAAGCCAACACCGATAAGAAAGAGTACGCGCCGGCAGAAGATCCGGGCGTGGTGTCCGTAAGCGAAATCTACGAATACTACAAACAGCACGGTTACGAAACGGTGGTTATGGGCGCAAGCTTCCGTAACCTCGGCGAGATCCTCGAACTGGCCGGCTGTGACCGCCTGACTATCGCTCCTGCGCTGCTGAAAGAGCTGGCGGAAAGCGAAGGCGCCATCGAACGCAAACTGGCCTTCAGCGGCGAAGTTAAAGCGCGTCCGGCGCGTATCACCGAATCTGAATTCCTGTGGCAGCACAACCAGGATCCGATGGCGGTAGATAAACTGGCGGAAGGTATCCGCAAGTTTGCGATCGACCAGGAAAAACTGGAAAAAATGATCGGCGATCTGCTGTAATACCCCATGTGGCCGGCGCCCGTCGGCCACATTAAACTGTCTGCCTTGCTCCCCTCGGTGTATTATTCTGTCTATTAATACTGTTTGAACGGAATAATCATGAACACCTTACGAATCGGCTTAGTTTCCATTTCCGATCGCGCCTCCAGCGGCGTCTATCAGGATAAAGGCATTCCCGCGCTTGAAGCGTGGCTGGCCCGTGCGCTCTCCACGCCTTTCGAATTGCAAACCCGCTTGATCCCGGATGAACAGGTTATTATCGAGCAAACCCTCTGTGAACTGGTCGATGAAATGGGCTGCCACCTGGTCCTGACGACCGGCGGCACGGGCCCGGCCCGCCGTGATGTCACCCCGGATGCGACGCTGGCGATTGCCGATCGGGTGATGCCCGGCTTTGGTGAGCAAATGCGCCAGGTGAGCCTGCACTTTGTGCCGACGGCCATTCTGTCTCGTCAGGTTGGCGTTATCCGCAAGCAGGCGCTGATCCTTAACCTGCCCGGGCAGCCAAAGGCGATTGAGGAAACGCTGGAAGGCGTGAAAGATGCGGAAGGTAACGTGCTGGTGCACGGCGTTTTCGCGAGTGTACCGTATTGTGTACAGCTGCTTGAGGGGCCTTATGTGGAAACAAACGGCGAAGTAGTAGCAGCTTTCCGTCCTAAAAGCGCCAGGCGTGAAACATTATCCTGAATTTACCGTATTCCTGATATAACCTGCATCACCAGTGGTGTGTTGTTTTATTTACGATATAGTGTTTTTTACTTTACACCGTGCGTAGAATATCTTCATACCTCTGGATGATTGCCCGTTATGTCACACTACACCCGACCTCTGAATCGACAGGATTATAAAACGCTGACGCTGGCCGCCCTCGGCGGCGCGCTGGAGTTTTACGATTTCATTATCTTTGTCTTCTTCGCCGCCGTTGTCGGCGAGCTATTTTTCCCGGCCGATATTCCGGAATGGCTGCGCCAGGTGCAGACCTTCGGCATTTTTGCGGCGGGCTATTTAGCTCGTCCTCTTGGCGGCATCATTATGGCCCATTTTGGCGATCTGGTCGGGCGTAAGAAGATGTTTACCCTGAGTATTTTACTGATGGCGCTGCCTACGCTGGCGATTGGCCTGCTGCCCACCTACGCGTCGGTAGGCATCGTGGCGCCGCTTTTGCTGCTGCTTATGCGCATTCTGCAAGGGGCGGCGATTGGCGGTGAAGTCCCCGGCGCCTGGGTCTTTGTGGCGGAGCATGTACCGGAAAAAAGAATAGGTATCGCCTGCGGTACGCTGACCGCTGGCCTGACGGTGGGGATATTGCTGGGGTCGGTCGTCGCGACGCTGATTAATACTCATCTGACTCCTCAGGGTATCCACGATGGCGGCTGGCGTATTCCGTTCCTGTTAGGCGGCGCGTTTGGTCTTGTCGCCATGTATCTGCGCCGTTGGCTCCAGGAGACGCCGATTTTCCTCGAAATGCAGCAGCGTAAAGCATTAGCGCAGGAGCTGCCGGTTAAAGCCGTCGCGCTGAAGCATCAGAAAGCGGTGGTGGTCTCAATGCTGCTGACCTGGCTTTTATCCGCCGGCGTGGTGGTGGTGATCCTGATGTCGCCGGTCTGGCTGCAAAAGCACTACGGTTTTGCCCCCGCAATCACCCTGCAGGCGAACAGTATTGCCACTATCATGCTGTGTATCGGCTGCCTGCTGGCAGGGCTGGCCGCTGACCGTTTTGGCGCCAGCCGCACGTTTATTGTCGGCAGCGTATTCCTCGCGGCGGCAAGCTGGGCGTTCTATCATCTTTCCGGCGATAGCCCGCAGCGCCTGTTCCTGCTTTACGGCGCGGTGGGGCTGTGCGTCGGCGTGGTCGGGGCGGTTCCGTATGTGATGGTGCGCGCGTTCCCGGCTGAAGTGCGTTTTACCGGTATCTCATTCTCTTATAACGTCTCTTACGCCATCTTTGGCGGTCTGACGCCGATTGCGGTGACCATGCTGATGGGCGTTTCGCCGATGGCGCCCGCGTGGTACGTGCTGGCACTGTCGTTGATGGGATTGGGGCTGGGGATCTGGCTGCGCCAGGGGCTGGAACAACAGGTCGCTGCGCCGAAAGCTGAACTGCAGCGCCTGCCGTAAATCGATAGGGCTCACGTCGCCGCTCGCGAACGGGCGGCGACGTTAATTAATGCTTTTCGCCGATTGGCAGAACGGTGCGGCCAAACTGCTCGTTCAGCACTTCACCCATCGCCAGATAGATGGCGCTAGCGCCACAGACCAGACCGACCCAGCCCGCAATCTTAACGATGCCTTCGTTATCAGCCAGGTGACCAATCGCCAGCAGCGCGAACAGCACGGTCAGACTGAGGAAAACAAACTGCAGCATACGCGCGGCTTTCAGGGTGCCAAAGAACATAAACAGGGTAAAAACGCCCCATAGTCCCAGGTACATACCGAGGAAGTGCGCGTTGGGTGCTTCTGCAAGGCCCATTTTCGGCATCAGAAGAATGGCAACCAGCGTCAGCCAAAAAGCGCCGTAAGACGTAAATGCGGTTAAGCCAAAAGTGTTGCCTTTTTTAAATTCCAGCAGGCCGGCAAAAATCTGCGCAATGCCGCCGTAAAAAATGCCCATCGCCAGGATAGCTACATCAAACGCGAACAGGCCGCTATTTGCCAGGTTAAGCAGAATAGTGGTCATGCCGAAGCCCATAAGGCCCAGCGGTGCCGGATTAGCCAACTTAGTGTTGCCCATAATTCCTCAAAATAATGATTAGAAAGGGAAGCATTCCCCGCCTCTCAGCGACGGGGCGCGGCATAATAATTAGGTGCTGCGAAACTGTCTATGATCTGGCGGGGTATTTTTCACCAATTTCATTTTTCACCTGATGAAGTCTGGTCATTTGCCGTAAACAGGCAATATGCAGTACGGCCGGGATGGTCACGCGATAAGCGCTGCCGCTCACGGCTTTGACGCCATTAAACGCGGCGCCGAGGGGGCCGCCAAGCCCCGCGCCGCGAACCAGACCGTGGCCGATGACGCTAACCGCGGCGTGCGTGCGCAGGATCTTCGCCAGCCGGATTTCCAGAAGGTGGGTGACGCCCTGCGCCAGCTTATTTGTCTGCAGCAGATGGGGAAGTAACGCTTTATGCTCGTTGACCCGGCACTCAACGGCAGTGAAGAAGTCAGCTTTCTGCCGATCGTCCATCTTCTTCCAGCTGTGTTCCAGGAAGTGCTCCAGAAGATGCAGTTCTATTTCCGGCGTAGAGGTGTGCTTATCGGCTTTGATTTTTAGCCGCTTGCAGACATCCAGCAAAATTTCCCGGTAGAACTTTCCGTGACGACGCAGCGTGTTGGCGATGCTGTCGCCGCCAAAGTGCTGGAGCTCGCCGGCAATGAGCTGCCAGTTGCGACGATAGCGTTCGGGATGCCCTGCCATCGCCTGGAAAGTTTGATTACGCAATAGCGTGCTTGAAAGACGCGGCTTTCCATTCTCATTGTGAGTCAGAATTCGGGTGAATGCTTCCAGATGCTCTTCGCTACAGCGATGAAGAAAAGAGAGGTCTTCATCATCCAGATAATTAATTTTCATAAATACCAGATAAGGTGAACAGTGATATTAATCGTCGCCAATGATTTTTAGCGAGGCCATGTCGGAAGAGTTAATCGTGTGGCCAGAAAAAGCGATTTTTTTTACGCAGCGCTTGTTATCGTTGTCGCTATTAATGTTAATCCAGTCGGTGGTTGCCCCCTGTTTGATGGTTGACGGAACGTTGAGGCTCTGGCTGGCGCTATTGCTGGCTTTAAAGTACACCGTCGCGCCTGACAGCTGGACATCGCCGCGATCGGCAGTGAGCTGGATACGCTTAATCACCCGGCATACCGGTAGCTTCAGCGTGAGATCGTTAGTCTCATTTCGCGGCATGGCGACAATCCCTAAAATTTTATGATCGTTAGCGGATGCTGACGTTATTAAGGCGGCGCTTAAAAATAACCCTGCTGATATATGAATCAGTGATTTCATGAGGATTTCCTGAATATTGGATGTGTCATAGCGGGGGCGTATTTTATCACCGGAGCTTTATTGTCTTTAGCACGTAATCATTGCGGATTATGTCAATTGTTTTATGAATATATTTAACTTTAATTATTATTGTTAATTATGTTTTGTGCGTTTTTAGGCCCGCTTTCCGGACCGCTTATGAGGCCTGCTCGCCACCCGACGGCGCGGGCAGGGCAAAAATTTTTTTGTATCCCCCCTTGATGCCGCGGTGGGCGACCCCATCTTGTAGTCAACCGCAGTGAATGAACCTGAAAAAAAATGATGTCTGGGTAGTTGAAACCGCACGTTTCGCCCTTATTACAGGTTCACAACCACATGTTGACTGAATTTTTAGTGGAGACGTTTAGATGGGTAAAATTATTGGTATCGACTTGGGTACTACCAACTCTTGTGTAGCGATTATGGATGGCACTACTGCACGCGTGCTGGAGAACGCCGAAGGCGATCGCACCACGCCTTCTATCATTGCCTATACCCAGGATGGTGAAACTCTGGTTGGTCAGCCGGCTAAACGTCAGGCAGTGACAAACCCGCAAAA
>NZ_VOJB01000009.1:0-798 GCF_007910085.1 Klebsiella sp. ME-303
AGGCAGAAGAAGCCTCGGAGCTACTTCGGGAAACCTTAGCAACATGGAGAAAAGAAGCGGGTTTGACGTCGGCACAGGTTGCAGAACGTATGGGCATCAAAGCGCCTACTATCTCACGTATGGAGAAGAACGCTTCGCGAATGAGTATTCAGACGCTGGTTCGGTACGCCAGAGCCTGCGGTGTTAACTTTAAAATTCAGCAGGTTTGAATGATTAGCGATGCCATTAAAGCTGCGAATGACCTGGCCAGTATTGTCCCTCTGCTGGGTGGCAGCTCGTCCCGCAAAGAGTACGAAGAGGCACGTAAACTCGTTGAATATCTTCTGGAACATGATCCGGACAGCCCGCTGGTTGATATGCTGACTGCCCGCATCGATGCCTGGGAAGATAACGCGGTGGAATTTGAAGAATTTAATACGCGCATCGAAGCAGGCAAAAACGGTATATCGTTGCTGCGGGTTCTTATGCAGCAATACGGGCTTTCTCAGTCCGATTTCGAAAACGAGATAGGTAATAAATCGCTCGTCAGCCGGATCCTCAGTGGTGAACGCAGTCTGACCTTTGATCACATGCGGGCGCTGGCAAATCGATTTCAAATCCCGGTCTCGATGTTTATTGACTGATACCGGAACAGAGCAGGCGAAGAGGGCACCGATGAAAGAGCGAGACGTATTTAGTGAACTGCAGGAAGGCATGATTGCATGGCGAGAGTTTAATGCAGGGAATGAAACGCTGCGATCGCACAGTAGCTGTCTTAAACCTGTCGTCCTGCCTGCGAGACGGGCAAAAAGGCCGCGC
>NZ_VOJB01000090.1:0-6047 GCF_007910085.1 Klebsiella sp. ME-303
TGGTGCGGTTTCTTCCCGGGTCGCGCTGCGCTTACCCGGGCTACAGGCTGGTGCGGTCTGGTTTTTTGTAGCCCGGGTAAGGCGTTACGCCGCAACCCGGGGAATGCGCCGGAGTTGATGCATTGATGCGGTTTCTTCCCGGGTCGCGCTGCGCTTACCCGGGCTACAGGCTGGTGCGGTCTGGTTTTTTGTAGCCCGGGTAAGGCGTTACGCCGCAATCCGGGAATGTTCAGCCTTCTTTCGCCGATTTATTGCTTTTTTACCCAACCGCCGGTTTGCGCGTTAAAGCCCAGCGCCTGCATAAACGCCGCCATCACGCCGCGGTCTTCCACGTCGGCATCCGCGATGTGCCAGCTGCCGATCTCTGGATTATCCCTTAGCACCTCTTCCACTAAATATTGTCCGACGCCGCGACGGCGGGTCACTTCACGCACGCACAGCGCGCTGAGTTCGCCCTCAACGCCGTTTAGCGTTACGCGAACCGCGGCCAGCAGGCGCTCATTGAAGCGGGCGGCATAAATACGATGGCTTTCATCCAGAGCCAGCGCCGCAAGATCCTGCGACGGCCAGATTTTACCTAAGTCGATGCGATCCTGATCGCTGAAGTGCTGTAAACGAATAATGGTCAGTTTCATACGCGAGGGTCCAGTCAAAACAGAGGCGTTAGTGTATCCAAATTCCCTGCCAGGCGGAGCGCCGTTTTTTGCCTGTTCATCAGGGGATTCGTTTTCCTGGAAGGAGCAGGGTAGAGCAATTCATCATGGATCGAAAAATAAGCAGAATTTTAACCTGATATGTAGCGTTTTATTCCGCCTTATGTGTCGTTATTTTATGCTGTTTACTGGACTTTTTTTGTTTATCTTCCAGCAAATACAGAATATTATCTTTGCTTAATCGCCTGAAAAATAGAGATTTTACTCTGTATTCAGGCAAAAAACCTCGCTAAACCATTAAAGATAATGGTAAAAGTAGCGTTGTTTAATAAAAGTACAGAATGCTTTTTAACCATAAAAATACAAAATATTTACACCACATCACGAACGGGGTTCTGCAGCATGAAAAGGAACGCGAAAACGGTTATCGCGGGGTTAGTCGCACTGGCGATGTCCCAGGCGGCTTTTGCCAAAGATATTAAGGTCGCCGTTGTTGGCGCGATGTCTGGCCCGGTAGCCCAGTGGGGCGATATGGAATTCAACGGCGCGCGCCAGGCGATCAAAGATATTAATGCCCAGGGCGGCATCAAGGGCGATAAGCTGGTTGCCGTGGAGTACGATGACGCCTGCGACCCGAAACAGGCCGTTGCGGTGGCGAACAAAATCGTCAATGACGGCATTCAGTACGTTATCGGCCACCTCTGCTCTTCTTCCACCCAGCCGGCATCCGATATCTATGAAGATGAAGGCATTCTGATGATCTCCCCGGGCGCGACCAACCCGGAGCTGACCCAGCGCGGCTATCAGTACATCATGCGTACCGCCGGTCTGGACTCTTCGCAGGGGCCAACCGCCGCAAAATACATCATGGAAACCGTCAAGCCGCAGCGTATTGCTATCATTCATGATAAGCAGCAGTACGGCGAAGGTCTGGCGCGTTCTGTCCAGGAGAGCCTGAAAAAAGGCGGCGCGAATATCGTCTTCTTCGACGGCATTACCGCCGGTGAAAAAGACTTCTCCGCGCTGCTGGCGCGCCTGAAAAAAGAGAATATCGACTTCGTTTACTACGGCGGCTACTACCCGGAAATGGGCCAGATGCTGCGCCAGGCGCGCTCCGTGGGCCTGAAAACCGTGTTTATGGGCCCGGAAGGCGTGGGTAACGCGTCGCTGTCCAACATCGCGGGCGATGCGGCGGAAGGCATGCTGGTGACGATGCCAAAACGCTATGACCAGGACCCGGCCAACAGCGCTATCGTTGACGCGCTCAAAGCCGAGAAGAAAGACCCGAGTGGTCCGTATGTCTGGATCACCTACGCCGCCGTGCAGTCGCTGGCGCAGGCGATGGACCGGGCCGGAAGCCAGGAGCCGCTGGATTTAATCAAAGATCTAAAAGCTCACGGCGCGAAAACCGTAATTGGGCCGCTGAATTGGGACGAAAAAGGCGATTTGAAGGGATTTGAATTTGGTGTCTTCCAGTGGCACGCGGACGGGTCATCCACCCTCGCGAAATAAGCCATAAGACAAGTTATCCCACCGCCCGTGCAAAGCGGGCGGGTAGAAAAAGGTTACCTTATGTCCGAGCAGTTTCTCTATTTTCTGCAGCAGATGTTTAACGGCGTCACGCTGGGAAGCACCTATGCGCTGATTGCCATCGGCTATACCATGGTGTACGGCATTATCGGTATGATCAACTTCGCCCACGGCGAGGTCTATATGATTGGCAGCTACGTCTCCTTCATGATCATTGCCGCCCTGATGATGATGGGTATCGATACCAGCTGGCTGCTGGTTGCCGCCGGATTCGTCGGCGCTATCGTGATTGCCAGCGCCTACGGCTGGAGTATCGAACGCGTGGCCTACCGGCCGGTGCGCAGCTCAAAACGCCTGATTGCGCTGATCTCCGCCATCGGGATGTCCATCTTCCTGCAAAACTACGTCAGCCTGACGGAAGGTTCGCGCGATGTCGCGCTGCCGAGCCTGTTCAACGGCCAGTGGACGGTAGGCAGCAGCGATAACTTCACCGCCACTATCACCACCATGCAGCTGGTTATCTGGGTCGTGACGTTTATCGCCATGCTGGCGCTGACGCTGTTTATCCGCTATTCCCGCATGGGGCGCGCCTGCCGCGCCTGCGCTGAAGACCTGAAAATGGCCAGCCTGCTCGGCATCAACACCGACCGGGTGATTGCGCTGACGTTTGTGATCGGCGCGGCAATGGCGGCGGTTGCCGGCGTTCTGCTCGGCCAGTTCTACGGCGTAATCAACCCGTACATCGGCTTTATGGCCGGGATGAAGGCCTTCACCGCCGCGGTGTTGGGCGGCATCGGCAGCATTCCCGGGGCGATGATCGGCGGGCTGATCCTCGGTATCGCCGAAGCGCTCTCTTCTGCCTATCTCAGTACGGAATATAAAGACGTGGTCTCCTTCGCGCTGCTGATCCTGGTTCTGCTGGTGATGCCTACCGGTATCCTGGGCCGTCCGGAGGTAGAAAAAGTATGAAACCGATGCATTTTGCGATGGCGCTGCTGTCCGCGGTGATGTTCTTTATCCTGGCGGGCGTCTTTATGGGCGTGCAGCTGGAGCTGGACGGCACGAAGCTGGTGGTGGATACCGCCGCCGATATCCGCTGGCAGTGGATCTTTATCGGAACCGCAGTGGTCTTCTTCTTCCAGCTGCTGCGTCCCGTTTTCCAGAAAACCATGAAGAACGTCTCCGGGCCGAAGTTTATTCTGCCGGCTATCGACGGTTCGACGGTAAAACAGAAGCTGTTCCTGATCGCCCTGCTGGTTATCGCCGTGGCGTGGCCGTTTATGGTGTCGCGCGGAACGGTGGATATCGCTACCCTGACGATGATCTATATCATCCTCGGCCTGGGCCTTAACGTGGTGGTGGGGCTTTCCGGCCTGCTGGTGCTGGGCTACGGCGGTTTCTACGCCATCGGCGCCTATACCTTCGCGCTGCTGAACCACTATTACGGTCTGGGCTTCTGGACCTGCCTGCCGCTGGCGGGGCTGGTTTCGGCGGCGGCGGGCTTCCTGCTTGGCTTCCCGGTCCTGCGCCTGCGCGGCGACTATCTGGCGATTGTCACGCTTGGCTTTGGCGAAATCGTGCGCATCCTGCTGCTTAACAACACCGAAATAACCGGTGGCCCGAACGGCATCAGCCAGATCCCGAAACCGACGCTGTTCGGCCTTGAATTTAGCCGCAGCGCCCGCGAAGGCGGCTGGGATACGTTCAGCAACTTCTTCGGCGTGAAGTACGATCCCTCCGATCGCGTGATTTTCCTCTACCTGGTCGCTCTGCTGCTGGTGGTGTTAAGCCTGTTCGTGATTAACCGCCTGCTGCGTATGCCGCTGGGCCGCGCGTGGGAAGCGCTGCGCGAAGATGAGATTGCCTGCCGCTCGCTGGGCCTCAGCCCGACGCGCATCAAGCTGACCGCCTTTACCATCAGCGCCGCGTTTGCCGGTTTTGCCGGCACCCTGTTCGCCGCCCGTCAGGGCTTCGTCAGCCCGGAATCCTTTACCTTCGCCGAGTCGGCCTTTGTGCTGGCGATTGTGGTTCTCGGCGGTATGGGCTCCCAGTTCGCGGTGATCCTGGCGGCGGTTCTGCTGGTCGTTTCGCGCGAGCTGATGCGTGATTTCAATGAATACAGCATGCTGATGCTGGGTGCGCTGATGGTACTGATGATGATCTGGCGTCCGCAGGGGCTTCTGCCGATGACCCGTCCGCAGCTGAAGCTGAAAAATGGGCAGGCCAAAGAAGGAGAGCAGGCATGAGTCAGCCATTATTATCCGTAAACGGTCTGATGATGCGTTTTGGCGGCCTGCTGGCGGTCAACAACGTGTCGCTGGAGCTGCGTGAGCGGGAAATCGTTTCGCTTATCGGCCCTAACGGCGCGGGCAAAACCACCGTTTTTAACTGTCTGACCGGTTTCTATAAGCCAACCGGCGGTACCATTATGCTGCGCGACCAGCATCTGGAAGGGCTGCCGGGCCAGCAGATTGCCCGTATGGGCGTAGTGCGAACGTTCCAGCACGTGCGTCTGTTCCGCGAAATGACGGTGATTGAAAACCTGCTGGTGGCGCAGCATCAGCAGCTGAAAACCGGGGTTTTCTCCGGCCTGCTGAAGACGCCGTCCTTCCGCCGCGCCCAGAGCGAAGCGCTGGACCGCGCCGCGACCTGGCTTGAACGTATTGGCCTGCTTGAGCACGCCAACCGGCAGGCCAGTAACCTGGCCTACGGCGACCAGCGCCGTCTGGAGATTGCCCGCTGTATGGTGACCCAGCCGGAAATCCTGATGCTGGATGAGCCCGCGGCGGGGCTAAACCCGAAAGAGACCAAAGAGCTGGACGAGCTGATCGTCGAGCTGCGCAGCCATCACAACACCACCATCCTGCTGATTGAGCACGATATGAAGCTGGTGATGGGCATTTCCGACCGTATTTACGTGGTAAACCAGGGCACGCCGCTGGCCAACGGTACGCCGGAAGAGATCCGCAACAACCCGGACGTGATCCGCGCCTATTTAGGTGAAGCATAATGGTGGTGACGCATAAGATGGAAAAAGTGATGTTATCTTTTGACAACGTCAGCGCGCATTACGGCAAAATCCAGGCGCTGCACAACGTCAGTCTGCATATCAATCAGGGAGAGATTGTCACCCTGATTGGCGCCAACGGCGCGGGGAAAACCACGCTACTGGGTACCCTGTGCGGCGACCCGCGCGCCTCCAGCGGCCGCGTGGTTTTCGACGGTAAAGATATTACCGACTGGCAGACGGCGAAAATCATGCGCGAAGCGGTGGCGATCGTGCCGGAAGGGCGCCGCGTTTTCTCGCGGATGACGGTGGAAGAGAACCTGGCGATGGGCGGTTTTTTTGCCGACCGCGACCAGTTCCAGACCCGCATCAAATGGGTGTATGAGCTGTTTCCGCGCCTGCATGAGCGCCGGGTTCAGCGGGCGGGCACCATGTCCGGCGGCGAGCAGCAGATGCTGGCTATCGGGCGCGCGCTGATGAGCCAGCCGCGCCTGCTGCTGCTGGATGAGCCTTCGCTCGGTCTGGCGCCGATTATCATTCAGCAAATCTTCGATACCATCGAACAGCTGCGCGAGCAGGGAATGACTATCTTTCTCGTCGAGCAGAACGCCAACCAGGCGCTGAAGCTGGCAGACCGCGGCTACGTGCTGGAAAACGGTCACGTGGTGCTTGAGGATACCGGCGACGCGCTGCTGGCGAATGAAGCGGTACGCAGCGCCTATCTGGGCGGGTAGCGAAGACAAAACGCCCGGCAGATGCCGGGCGTTTTACTTGATTCCTACAGCTCCAGAGAGCGTTTCCACAGCATAAAATCATACTGTTCGAGCGCATCCGCTTTGGTGCGCCAGGTCCCACTG
>NZ_VOJB01000090.1:6054-82563 GCF_007910085.1 Klebsiella sp. ME-303
CGGTAGCGATGATTTTCTCAAACAGGCCGTCGGCGATGTCCGCCAGCGGCGTGCCTTCGATAATCGGCCCGCAGTCATAATCGATAATATCCGGCATCTTTTTCGCCAGCGCGGAGTTGGTTGAAACCTTAAGCACCGGAACGATAGGGTTCCCCGTCGGCGTACCCAACCCGGTTGAGAAGATCACCACGTTGCACCCCGCCGCGACCAGGCCCGTTACCGCGTCCACATCGTTGCCCGGCGTGCAGACCAGCGAAAGGCCGCTTTCTCCCATCGGTTCGGCGTAGTCGCATACCGCGCTTACCGGCGCTCTGCCGCCTTTTTTCGCCGCGCCGGCGGATTTTATCGCGTCAGTGATCAGCCCATCGGCAATGTTTCCCGGGCTGGGGTTATCGGCGATGGTGGTGCCGAAGAAGTTCGCGACATGCTCATAGTTTTTCATCAGCGACAAAAACTTCTCTTTCAGCTCGCGGGTCGCGCAGCGTTGCACGATATCCCCTTCCGCGCCGCACAGCTCGGGGAATTCCGCCAGCCCCGACGCGCCGCCGAGGGCGACAAGACGATCCGACACTTCGCCCATCGCCGGGTTAGCGCTGATCCCCGAGAACCCGTCAGAAGCGCCGCACTTGACGCCGATTTTGAGGTGGGAGAGCGGGACGTCCTGCCGCTCGGCGACGGGGGCTTCGCGGATCGCGTTATAGGTTTCGGTCAACGCATCCTGCATCATTTTTTCTTCGCTACTCCAGTCCTGCTGCCTGAAGTAAATAATCGGTTTGTTGAAATTCGGGTTGCGCTTCGCCAGCGCGGCGTTGAAATCAACAATTCGCGCTTTTTCACAGCCGAGGGCGAAGACCGTCACGCCAAGAACGTTAGGATGATCGGAATAGGCGGCCAGCACGTCGCACATCGTCATGCTGTCCGAGGTGGCGCCGCCGCAGCCGGAATTGACGGTAATACAGCGGATGCCGTCAAGATGCGGGAAGGGCAGATGCCGGTTATCGTTTAATGCCCCTGCCGACGTCACCTGGCGAGCAAAATTTTTCAGGCCGTTATTGGCGTAGCCGAGGGCGTCGTTCAGCGCATCGGTGACGCGCTGAACGTTGCGGTTTTCACAGAATACCAGCGGAATGACCAGCCAGTAGTTCGCGGTGGCGACCCGGCCGTCTTCGCGCACGATCCCCTTGAAAGTCCGCTGCTGCCAGGCGGAAACATCCGGCTGCTGCCAGTCATAGGGCGCGACGTCGTCAAGCGAAACCGGGGCCGCGTAGTGTTTGATATTCTCAGTGGTAATGGCTTCGCCGCGGGTGATGGGGCGCGTCGCTTTGCCGACCGGTACGCCGTACAGCGACACGATATCGCCGGGCGCAATATCTTCGGTGGCGAATTTATGTTTGGCTTTGACATCGCTACGCAGAACGTAGGCTTCATCGTTCCAGTGAACCCGCTGCTCTTTGCGTAAGTCCTGCAGCGCAACGATCAGGTTATCGGTAGGGTCAATTTTTAAGATGGTCTGCATGTTCATTATCCTTTGTTATAAGCGCATCAGGACTTAGTGATGGGGGACCGCGACGCCGTTTGTCGCTTTTCTGCCGGCAAGGGCGGCAATCAGCAGCGCGCAGCAGACGGTGATGAGCGACAGGGCGACCAGACCCGCCGAATCGTTGCCGAAAAAGGCATCGACCTCAACGCGAATCAGCGGCGCGAGGAAGCTGCAAAATGCGCCCATGGTGGTGCAAAAGCCGATACTGGCGGCCAGCGCCGAGCCTGACACAATCTGCGCCGGGAAAGTCCAGAAGATAGGTTGCACGGAGAGAAAGCCGATGGCCGACAGCGAGAGCGCGGCAATGGCGAGTACCGGGCCGGACCAGGCAGAAACAAACAGCCCCAGCGCCGCCGCCAGCATACAGATGACTGAAATCAGCACCCGACGGGCCGGCATTTTGTCCGCCAGACGCGGAATGTAATAGACGCCGACGGCGGAGCAGGCCCACGGAATGGCGGCGACCAGCGACTCCTTAAAGCCGAGCGTGGAGCCCATTAGCGAGGCGACTTGCGAAGGCAGGAAGAACATCAGCCCGTAAACGCTGATCTGGATGGTGCCGTAGATCAGCGCCAGGTGCCAGACTTTCAGGCTTTTCAGGGCGGTGCCGACGCTGCTGGTTTCCGTCTGCCGCTGCTCCTGCTGAAGCTGAGCAATCAGCGCCTTTTTCTCTTCGTCGTTCAGGAATCGCGCTTTGGCCGGCGTATCATCAAGCCAGAACCAGGCGAAGATCCCCATGATGACCGCCGGAATGCCTTCGATAAAGAACATCCAGAACCAGCCGGGTTTGCCGAGGAAGCCGTGCATTTCCAGAAGCGCCCCGGAGATGGGCGAGCCTAAGGTTAATGCCAGCGGAACGCCGAGCACGAAGATACCGACGACGGAGGCGCGAACTTTATTGGGAAAGTAGATGGAGGCCAGCAGCAGAATACCGGGATAAAAACCGGCTTCGCCTAACCCCAGTAAAAAGCGCAGAACAATAAACTGGGTTTCCGTCTGCACCAGTCCGGTGAGGGCAGAGAGAACGCCCCACAGCGCGGTGGTGATGCTTAACCATTTTTGCGCGCCGATTTTATTCAGAATCAGGTTAGCGGGAATACCAAACAGCGCATAGGCGGCGAAAAAGATCCCCGCGCCGAGGGCGAAGGCGGAATTGGAGAGCCCAATATCCACCTGCATCGCCTCTTTGGCGAATCCCACGTTCACCCTGTCGATAAAGGCGATGAAGTACAAAATAAACATCAGTGGCACCAGGCGCTTCCATGATTTGGTAATCGCGGAATTGAGGGCCGGATTGTCGTAAGCTGTGATGGTTTTCATAATACCTCCGCGTGGGGGTCAGGCATTAATTTCAATACCAGCGCGGGAAAGTATCCGCAGAATACTTTCGGTCTGGCAGGTGGCGAGCGAGCTAAACGGTGGCGTGCAGCGGTCGGACTGAATAATTCCGCGCAGCTGTAACGCTTTTTTAAATGTTGGAATGAACGGATCGTTAACCGCGTAAATATCCATTAACCCATCCACTTTTTGCTGATACCGCGAAATTTGCTGCACATCGTTATCGTTAAATGCCTGCATCCAGTCGCGGAATATTTCAGGGCAAATATTGGATAACCCGCCAATACATCCATCGCCCCCCGCCAGGACATTGTGCGCGAAGTTATTGTCATAACCGGCATAGACTTCAAAATACGGTACTTCAGATTTTACCTGGCGAATCACCTGCGACGTGTGATTGGTGTCCGGAATGGTGTCTTTAAGACCGATAATGTTTGGGAACTCGCTGGCGAGTCGTAAACAGACCTCCGGCGAGACGGAATAGCCGGTGCGCTCCGGAAAGTTATAGATGAATATTTTGGCGGCGGTGCGGCGGGCAATCTGGCTATAAAATGTATAAATGCCTTCATCAGTCAGGCGGAAGTACCACGGGCTGATAATCATGACGCCATCCAGCCCGCACTCATCTGCATAGTTTGCCAGCTCTACGCACTCGTCAATATCCATGCGGCTGGTACCCGCATAGGCCTTTATTCCCTCGCGCGGGAACTCTGCCGCCATTTGAATTATCTGACGGGATGTTTTCATATCCAGCGAGAAAAACTCGCCGGTACTGCCCATGACGACAAATCCCGATACGCTGCTTTTAATGAAATCATACAGGCGAAAGTTGCCTTCAGGATCCAGCCTGCCCTGCTCATCAAAAACCGTTATTGCCGGGGTGATGTAACGACTTTGCATATTCAACCTCTTTGTTGTTCGTATATACAAACACTGTTTGTATTTGCGATTAAGCATAAGTAAACACGCCATCGACGTGAAGTCAAATGGCGTAAAAGGCGTAGTGATAATTGATTAAATCAATGAATAAATAGGGAATTATGCAGAAGAGGCGGGCGTCACGGCGGATCATTAAATCTCGGTATTGTGTGGGTAATCACAATTCCGACGGCACCGCTGGCGAATAAATCAGTAATTTTTAATATCAGGCAGCTTATTCAGCACGCTTTCGATACGACCCTTTGCCTCTTTTAACGCGTGAATAACCTGCTGCGTTTTTTCATCGCTGGCGCGAAAAGAGGGCAATGAGACGCTGATCGCCGCCAGAATAATGCCTTTCTGCAGCAGGGGGACGGCAAAGCAGATGGTATCGTCGTTGATTTCCCGATCGTCCATGGCATAACCGTTGGCGGCGACCCATTCCAGCTGCTGACGAAGCTGAGCCATATTCGTTACGCTGCGGGCGGTAACGGAAGGAAAACCCTGCGGATAGAGCTCCAGGATCTCTTCGTCGCGGTGCTTATGCAGCAGCGCCTTGCCCAGGGCAGAGCAGATTGCCGGAAGGCGAGTCCCTACCTTAGAGACCAGCTGCACGGTTTGGTCGCCCTGAACTTTATCAACATAGAGCACCCAGGCGTCATCCAGAATGCCGAGCTGGCAAACTTCATTGCATTCATTGACCACCGCGTGCATTTCGCTATTGATCGTTTTCAGCCAGAACTCTTTTTCCACCGTTGAGCTGGCCAGAACCGCGCACGAAATCCCCAGCGTATATATGCCGTTACGATCGTCGTGGCTGATATATTTCCGGTACTGCAGCGATTTGAGGATCGGGAAAATGGTTCCCTTTGAAATATCCGTTTTGAGCGATAGCTCGGAAAGCGTCATTCCGTCCGCGTTGGCTAAGGTTTCCAGAATGAGTAAAACGCGTTCGGTAGGTTTATGAAGCGTCTTCATATTTTTCCTTATGACGGCTCGCCGGAGAGTGCTGTTTAACGCCCCCTATTTAACTACAGATCCCCGCTTATCTGTAGCCTGCGCCGCCTCTCTTTTTCGCTTTGCCATTTCCCTGCCACTTTTTTTTCACCGTTTCATCATGTTTTTGCCAATTTATTGTAATATTTTTGTAATGCAATAGTTATTTTTCTGTCATTCGAGCATGTCATGTTACCCCCGCGAACATAAAACGCGTGAAATCGCGCATCCGGAACAACAAGAGAGATAACCGATGATATCGTTACGACATACAGCTTTAGGACTGGCGCTCAGCCTGGCATTTGCCGGACAAGCCCTGGCGGTAACCACTATCCCGTTCTGGCACTCGATGGAAGGGGAGTTGGGGAAAGAAGTTGATTCACTGGCGCAACGTTTCAACGCAGCCAACCCGGACTACAAAATTGTTCCGGTGTATAAAGGCAACTATGAGCAGAGCCTGAGCGCCGGCATCGCCGCCTTCCGTACCGGCAACGCGCCAGCTATTCTGCAGGTTTACGAAGTCGGCACCGCGACGATGATGGCCTCGAAGGCGATTAAGCCGGTCTATCAGGTGTTCAGCGATGCGGGCATTCAGTTTGATGAAACGCAGTTCGTGCCAACCGTCTCCGGTTATTACACCGACTCCAAAACCGGCCATCTGCTCTCCCAGCCGTTTAACAGCTCCACGCCGGTGCTGTACTACAACAAAGACGCCTTTAAAAAAGCCGGATTAGATCCGGAACAGCCGCCGAAAACCTGGCAGGATCTGGCGGCATATACCGCAAAGCTGAAAGCTGCCGGGATGAAATGCGGCTACGCCAGCGGCTGGCAGGGCTGGATTCAGATTGAAAACTTCAGCGCCTGGCACGGCCTGCCGGTGGCGACCAAAAACAACGGCTTCGACGGTACCGATGCGGTACTGGAGTTCAACAAGCCGGAGCAGGTGAAGCATATCGCTCTGCTCGAAGAACTGAACAAGAAAGGCGACTTCAGCTACTTCGGGCGTAAAGACGAATCCACCGAGAAGTTCTATAACGGCGACTGCGCCATTACCACCGCCTCTTCCGGCTCCCTTGCGGATATTCGCCAGTACGCGAAGTTCAACTATGGCGTAGGGATGATGCCGTACGACGCCGACGTGAAAGGCGCGCCGCAAAACGCCATTATCGGCGGGGCCAGCCTGTGGGTGATGCAGGGTAAAGACAAAGAAACCTATACCGGCGTCGCCAAATTCCTCGATTTCCTGACCAAGCCGGAAAACGCCGCCGAATGGCATCAGAAAACCGGCTATCTGCCGATTACCACCGCCGCTTACAACCTGACCCGCGAACAGGGCTTCTATGATAAGAACCCCGGTGCCGATATCGCGACGCGCCAGATGCTGAACAAGCCGCCGCTGCCGTTCACCAAAGGTCTGCGCCTGGGCAATATGCCGCAGATTCGCACCATCGTAGATGAAGAACTGGAAAGCGTATGGACCGGGAAGAAAACGCCTCAGCAGGCGCTGGACGCCGCGGTTGAGCGCGGTAATCAGCTGCTGCGCCGTTTCGAGCAGTCAACCAGGTCGTAATCTTATAGCCAGCCCCTCACCCTCTCCCCGTCGGGGAGAGGGGATCGCCCGGAGCCGTCTTTTATCCTCGCCCGTTTAGGGAGAGGGCCGGGATGAGGGGAAACCAACTCAGAGTTTAACTATGTCATCATCCCGTCCGGTGTTCCGCTCGCGTTGGCTGCCCTATGTGCTGGTCGCGCCGCAGCTGGTTATCACCGTCATCTTTTTTATCTGGCCCGCGGGCGAAGCGCTGTGGTATTCACTGCAGAGCGTCGATCCGTTTGGGCTCTCCAGCCAGTTTGTCGGCCTGGATAACTTTTTAGCCCTCTTCCAGGACCCGTACTACCTGGACTCCTTCTGGACCACCATTAAGTTCAGCACGATGGTTACCGTCAGCGGCCTGCTGATCTCGCTGTTTTTCGCCGCGCTGGTGGATTACGTGGTGCGCGGCAGCCGCTTCTATCAGACGCTGATGCTCCTGCCCTATGCCGTTGCGCCCGCGGTGGCGGCGGTGCTATGGATCTTCTTGTTCAACCCCGGACGCGGGCTGATTACGCATCTCCTCGGTGAGATGGGCTACGACTGGAACCACGCGCAGAACAGCGGTCAGGCGATGTTCCTTGTGGTTTTCGCCTCGGTCTGGAAGCAGATTAGTTACAACTTCCTGTTCTTCTTCGCCGCGCTGCAATCTATTCCCCGCTCGCTGGTAGAAGCCGCCGCGATTGACGGCGCCGGCCCGGTTCGCCGCTTCTTCAGGCTGGCGCTACCGCTGATCGCCCCGGTGAGCTTCTTCCTGCTGGTGGTGAACCTGGTATACGCCTTCTTTGATACCTTCCCGGTTATCGATGCCGCAACCGGCGGCGGGCCGGTTCAGGCGACAACAACCCTGATTTATAAGATCTACCGTGAAGGTTTTGCCGGGCTCGACCTTTCCGCTTCCGCCGCCCAGTCGGTGGTGCTGATGTTCCTCGTCATTATTCTGACGGTGGTGCAGTTCCGCTACGTTGAACGAAAGGTGCGCTACCAATGATTGAGAATCGACGCGGGCTGACGATTTTCAGCCACACCATGCTGATTTTAGGGATCGCGGTCATTCTGTTTCCGCTGTATGTCGCCTTTGTCGCGGCGACGCTGGACAGTAAAGCGGTTTTTGATACGCCGATGACGCTGATTCCCGGCGGGCATCTGCTCGAAAACATGAAGTTTATCTGGGTGAACGGCGTAGGGGCCAATAGCGCGCCGTTCTGGCTGATGATGCTCAACAGCTTCATCATGGCCTTCGGCATCACGGTGGGCAAAATTACGGTCTCGATGCTCTCCGCTTTCGCCATCGTCTGGTTTCGTTTTCCGCTGCGCAACCTGTTCTTCTGGATGATCTTCATCACGCTGATGCTGCCGGTTGAGGTGCGTATTTTCCCGACGGTGGAAGTGATCGCCAACCTGAAAATGCTCGACAGCTATGCCGGGCTCACCCTACCGCTGATGGCCTCGGCGACCGCCACCTTCCTGTTCCGCCAGTTCTTTATGACCCTGCCGGACGAGCTGATAGAGGCCGCACGTATCGACGGCGCGTCGCCGATGCGCTTCTTCCGCGACATCGTGCTGCCGCTGTCGAAAACCAACCTGGCGGCGCTGTTCGTCATCACCTTTATCTACGGCTGGAACCAGTATCTGTGGCCGCTGCTGATCATTACCGACGTGAATCTCGGCACGGCGGTCGCGGGCATCAAAGGGATGATCGCCATCGGCCAGGGTACCACGCAGTGGAATCAGGTGATGGCGGCGATGCTGCTCACGCTGATTCCTCCGGTTGTCATCGTTTTAGCCATGCAGCGCGCGTTTGTGCGTGGTTTAGTGGATAGTGAGAAATAAAATGGCAGGACTTAAGCTACAGGCAGTAACCAAAAGCTGGGATGGCAAAACCCAGGTGATCCAGCCGCTGACGCTGGACGTCGCGGACGGCGAATTTATTGTGATGGTGGGCCCCTCGGGCTGCGGAAAATCAACCCTGCTGCGCATGGTGGCGGGCCTGGAGCGGGTCACCAGCGGCGATATCTGGATCGACCGCAAGCGCGTCACCGAAATGGAACCGAAAGATCGCGGTATTGCGATGGTGTTCCAGAACTACGCCCTCTACCCGCATATGAGCGTGGAAGAGAATATGGCGTGGGGCCTGAAAATTCGCGGTTTAGGTAAAGGATTAATTGCCGAACGCGTCCAGGAAGCGGCGCGCATTCTGGAGCTGGACGGCCTGCTGAAGCGCCGTCCGCGCGAACTCTCCGGCGGCCAGCGCCAGCGCGTGGCGATGGGGCGGGCTATCGTGCGCGACCCGGCGGTATTCCTGTTTGATGAGCCGCTCTCCAACCTCGATGCCAAACTGCGCGTGCAGATGCGTCTGGAGCTGCAGCAGCTGCACCGTCGGCTGAAAACCACCTCGCTGTATGTGACGCACGATCAGGTGGAAGCCATGACCCTCGCGCAGCGGGTGATGGTGATGAATAAAGGCATCGCCGAGCAGATTGGTACGCCGGTCGAGGTCTACGAAAAACCGGCCAGCCGCTTTGTGGCGAGCTTTATCGGCAGCCCGGCAATGAACCTGCTGGAAGGCCGGGTCAGCGACGACGGTAGCCGCTTCGAGCTTGAGGGCGGGATGCTTTTACCCATCAACAGCGAGCATCGCCGCTATGCCGGGCGTAAGATGACCCTGGGTATCCGTCCGGAACATTTTGCATTAAGCTCCGAGGCGGAAGGTGGCGTACCGCTGGTGATGGATACGCTGGAAATTTTAGGTGCCGATAACCTCGCCCACGGGCGCTGGGGCGAGCAAAAGCTGGTGGTCCGGCTGCCGCACCAGCAGCGTCCGCAGGCGGGCAGCACCCTGTGGCTGAATCTGCCGCAGGAAAGTCTGCATCTTTTTGATAGTGAAACAGGACAACGCGCATGAGTCACTGGCCTTATCCTCATATCGTCGCCCACCGCGGCGGCGGTAAACTGGCTCCGGAAAATACCCTGGCGGCCATCGATACCGGCGCTCGTTACGGTCATACGATGATTGAGTTTGACGCTAAGTTATCGAAAGACGGGCAGATTTTTTTACTGCACGATGACAATCTCGAACGTACCAGCAACGGCTGGGGCGTGGCGGGCGAACTGGCGTGGAACGATCTGCTAAAAGTGGATGCCGGCAGCTGGTACAGCGGCGAGTTCAAAGGCGAGCCGCTGCCGCTGCTGAGCGAGGTGGCCGACCGCTGCCGTCAGCACGGCATGATGGCCAATATCGAAATTAAACCGACCACCGGCACCGGGCCGCTGACCGGCAAAGCGGTGGCGCTGGCGGCGCGTGAGCTGTGGCAGGGAATGACACCGCCGCTGCTCTCATCGTTTGACGTTGATGCGCTGGAAGCCGCGCAGGAGGCGGTGCCCGAACTGCCGCGCGGGCTGCTGCTGGATGAGTGGCGCAACGACTGGCGCGAACTGACCGCGCGTCTCGGCTGCGTCTCTATTCACCTCAACCATAAGCTGCTGGATGAAGCGCGCGTGGCGAGCCTGAAGGCCGCTGGCCTGCATATTCTGGTCTATACCGTTAACAAACCGCAGCGCGCCGCCGAGCTGCTGCGTTGGGGCGTGGACAGCATCTGCACCGATGCGATTGACGTCATCGGCCCCAACTTCCCGGCGTAACCCGCTTCTGCGTCAGGCGGCCCTTACGGGGTCGTCTGGCGCTGCAGCATCCCACCGTTGGTGTTAGGGAGAGGCTGCTCACGGGTCAGATTGTTATTCTGCTGTACCCGCTGCCGATCGTTATTCAACTGCGTCTGAAGATGCTGCTGCTGCGCGCGCGACTGGCTTTGAATACTCTGCTTAAGATTGTTTTGCTGCTGCATTTGCTGGGTCTGCATCTGATTTTGCATCCGCTGCTGGCTGGGCACCACGTACCCCGGCTGATTGGGGTTATTGTCGATATTGATCGGCTGCGCCATGACGCTCAGCGGCAGCAGCGCCGCCAGATATAACATTGCTTTCATTGTTCTCTCCTCACTTCGTGGGATCGTTTAAGTTTACTCCCTTTCCGGCGCAACAATGATCTTTTAGGACTTATCAGCCAGGCTTATACCCTGAATAATTCGAGTCGCAGGACAAAACGGTTAACCGTTTTGAACAGCGCTTGCGCTGGCCCCGTAAGGGGCGAGGCCTCAGGCCGGGTAATGCGGCCGATGAGCTTACTCGGGTAAGTGATTCGGGTAAACGAGCGTAGCCAACGTCCGTGCGACCTGGAGTATGACGGGTATAGACGGGGATAAAACACATTTCAGGAGTATGACAATGATAAAAACAACGCTCTGGCGTCAGGTGGTCATCGCTGCGTTGCTGGCGGGCGGCAGTTTTACCGTCGCGGCAGATCCCGCCCCTCCGCCGGTATCTTATGGCGTAGAGGAAGATGTATTTCACCCGGTCCGCGCTCAGCAGGGGATGGTGGCCTCGGTGGACGCGCTGGCAACGAAGGTAGGCGTGGATATTCTGCGTCAGGGCGGCAACGCGGTCGATGCCGCCGTGGCGGTGGGCTACGCGCTGGCGGTCACCCATCCGCAGGCCGGTAATATCGGCGGCGGCGGGTTTATGATGCTGCGGACCAAAGACGGTAATACCACGGCGATCGACTTCCGCGAGATGGCCCCGGAACAGGCCACCCGGGATATGTTTCTCGACGATCAGGGCAACCCGGACAGCAAGAAATCGCTGACCTCGCATCTGGCTTCCGGCACGCCGGGCACCGTCGCCGGGTTCTCCCTCGCGCTGGAAAAATACGGCACAATGCCGCTCAACAAAGTGATTCGCCCGGCGATTAAGCTGGCCGAAGAGGGCTTCACGGTAAATGATGCGCTGGCCGACGACCTGAAAACCTACGGCAGCGAAGTGATCCCCGACCATGCCAACAGCCGGGCTATCTTCTGGAAAAACGGCGAGCCGCTGAAAAAGGGCGATAAGCTGGTGCAAAAACAGCTGGGGAAAAGCCTGGAGCTGATTGCCGAGCTGGGGCCGGATGCCTTCTATAAAGGCGCGATTGCCGACCAGATTGCCGCTGAGATGAAGAATAACGGCGGGCTTATCACCAAAGCGGATCTGGCCAATTACAAAGCGGTCGAACGTACGCCGGTGAGCGGCGAGTATCGCGGCTATCAGGTGTTCTCAATGCCGCCCCCATCGTCCGGGGGCATTCATATCGTGCAGATCCTCAATATCCTCGAAAACTTCGATATGCATAAGTACGGCTTCGGCAGCGCCGACGCCATGCAGGTGATGGCGGAAGCTGAAAAGCACGCCTATGCCGACCGTTCGGAATACCTTGGCGATCCGGACTTCGTCAAGGTGCCGTGGCAGGTGCTGACCAGCAAAGCGTACGCCAAATCGATTGCTGAGCAGATTGATATCAATAAGGCGAAGCCGTCGAGCCAGATTCGCCCCGGTAAGCTGGCGCCGTATGAAAGCAATCAGACCACTCATTTCTCGGTGGTGGATAAGGACGGTAACGCCGTTGCCGTGACCTATACGCTGAATACGACCTTTGGAACCGGCATCGTGGCGGGGAACTCCGGCATTCTGCTGAATAATCAGATGGATGATTTCTCAGCTAAACCCGGCGTGCCAAACGTCTACGGGCTGGTGGGCGGTGACGCCAACGCCGTCGAGCCGAAAAAACGTCCGCTGTCGTCGATGTCGCCAACGATTGTGGTGAAAGATGGCAAAACCTGGCTGGTGACCGGTAGCCCCGGCGGCAGCCGCATCATCACCACCGTCCTGCAGATGGTGGTGAATACCATTGATTTCGGAATGAACGTCGCGGAAGCCACCAACGCCCCGCGCTTCCATCATCAATGGCTGCCGGACGAACTGCGTGTAGAGAAGGGATTTAGCCCGGATACGCTGAAGCTGCTGGAGAGCAAAGGGCAGAAAGTGGCGGTGAAAGAGGCGATGGGCAGCACCCAGAGTATTATGGTTGGCCCGGACGGCGCGCTGTACGGCGCATCCGATCCGCGTTCCCCGGATGATTTAACGGCAGGGTATTAGGTTTACCCTCACTCCGACCCTCTCCCTGCCGGGAGAGGGTTAGTTGAGCGTCACCCCTTCAGCCGCGCCATAAAGTAGGCATCGACATATTCGCCGTTGCGCAGGGCATACTTTCTCCCCGTCCCTTCAATTTCAAAGCCTAATTTCTGATACACCGCCACCGCGGGAGCGTTATCCACAAACACCGTCAACTCAATACGGTCAACGCGGAGCCAGTTGTCGCACATGTCGATCATGGTGCGAATCAGCTCACTGGCAACGCCGCGATTGTGCCATCGTGAATCCACGCAAATGCCGAAATCGGCGACGTGGCTCCGGCGCGGGCGCTGGATAACCTCAATGGCGAGGTGTCCCACGACCTGGTCATCTATGCTGGCGACCAGCTGTTTGACGCCCGGTCGGTCGGTTAGTCGCTCGTGCCACATATGGCTGGAAGGATGAGGAACCTGTAGCGTATTGTGATATACCTCCGGCTGAGCATGGATCTGATGGATTGCGTCGTAATCTTTGGCTTCGGCATGGCGTATCACTATGTCGCTCATTCTTCATTTACCTTTTTGGGTTAATCGTCCCCTTAAAGATCGCTGACTTTAAAAAAGGGAGCAACGCCTATTTTTTGCAAAAAGAGGTGGACAAGTGCGAATGAGAATGATTATTATTGCTCTGCATTCAGGGAGACCCTTGCGGAAAGCCTGAAAGCACGACATTGCTCACATTGCTTCCAGTATTACTTTAGCCAGCCGGGTGCTGGCTTTTTTTTTGCTTTTTTCCGCCGCCCCGGATGGCAGTTACTGCGCCTCAACCTTATCTTTGGTTTCAATAGCGGTATCGGCGATAAACCCCACCACGTTGCTCTTTTCTGCCGCAGGCAGCAGCTCTGCCTGGCCGGAAAAAACGCCGCCCTTGTTAATGGCCAGCGTGCGGTAGGCCAACGTACCGGTGACCTGGCCGTTCTTATCGATTTCAATCGTCTCGCTGCGGCACTGACCGAGGATACAGCCGTCGATAATCAGCTCGCGGCAGGTGATATTTCCCTCGACCAGGCCTCCGGCCATAATCTTAATCTGGCTCTCTTCGGCGTCGATATTGCCGCTTACGGTACCGTAAATATCGACATCTCCCTCAGCGATAATATTGCCGTCAAAGCGGATGCCGCTGGCGATAACCGTGGCGGCAGGTTTGCGGGAAACGGCTAACGGGGATGCGCTGTTGAGTACCGGCGTAGCCGCCGTCTGTGGCGTCGCTTCAACGTTTTTATTCTTTTTAAACATATGGTTAATCCGATGATATTGAAAATGAAAAACGAAAGATGACAAGGAGAAAGAGCCCGATAGCCAGGCCAGATACGTGGATTCGCAGCACCAGGCCATCAGGCCAAGCAGCCAAAAGAGAAGGGCGCTATTCAGGGCGATATACTTGCTTTCCATACGAACGAGATGGCTACTCCTTTAGTCATCGTGTTTTGGGAAACGGCGAGCGCGATACGGCGTCATGCTCCCACGCGCTGGATAAAAAACGTTCTTTTCCCGAGGGCCCTCTTATCCAGAATTTAGGCCGTAGGGTCAATGAATTTGAGCGTTAAATTTTACATTTAAGAATTTGGCACACTTATTGAAGGGGTTAAGTTCGCAGCCAGCTTGCGCTATGGTTAATAGCAGAGACCTAACAAAGGACCGCGTTATGACTTTGCACTGCGCATTTATTGGATTCGGCAAAAGCACCACCCGCTACCATCTTCCCTATGTCCTGCACCGAAAAGACCGCTGGCACGTGGCGCATATCTTTCGCCGCAGCGCAAAGCCAGAGGAACAGGCACCGGCATACTCGCATATTCATTTCACCAGCGACCTCGACGAAGTGCTTAACGATCCGCAGGTCAAGCTGGTGATTGTGTGCACCCACGCGGACAGTCATTTTGCCTATGCCAAAAGGGCGCTGGAGGCGGGCAAAAATGTACTGGTCGAAAAGCCCTTTACCCCGACCCTTGATGAGGCAAAAACGCTATTCGCCCTGGCGAAAAGCAAGGGATTGACGGTCACGCCGTACCAGAATCGTCGCTTCGACTCCTGCTTCCTGACCACGAAGAAAGTGATTGAGAGCGGAAAGCTGGGCGAGATCGTCGAGATTGAAAACCATTTTGACAACTATCGCCCGGTAGATGGAGGGAAACCCGGCCTGCCTCAGGACGGCACGTTTTACGGCCTGGGCGTCCATACCCTGGACCAAATTATCTCCCTGTTCGGTCGCCCTGACCATGTCTCTTACGACATCCGTAGCCTGCGCAACAAGGCCAATCCGGACGATACCTTTGAGGCCCAGCTGTTCTACGGCAACCTGAAGGCGATTGTCAAAACCAGCCATCTGGTGAAGCTGCCCTATCCAAAATTCATCGTCCATGGTCATAAAGGGTCGTTTATTAAATACGGTATCGACCAGCAGGAGACCAGCCTGAAGGCCAATATTATGCCGGGCGAGCCGGGATTCGGCGCGGACGAGACGGTTGGTCTGCTGGAGTACGTCAATGAGGCGGGCGAAACCGTACGGGAAGAGATCCCGCTTGAAACCGGCGACTATGGGCGGGTCTATGATTCGCTGTATGAAACCCTCGTTAACGGTCAGTCAAATTTCGTCAAGGAATCTGACGTTCTCACGAATCTGGAGATCCTCGAACGCGGCTTTGAACAGCCATCTCCGGCCACGATTACCCTTACCCGATAAGCCCTCATGGCTCCTCTGTACTCGTTCATATTTTTTGAACAGAGGAGTCAATTTTCACCCTCTATGATCGCCAGGGGATTGGGTCCACACTTATCCCATCGAAAACATACGGGGGTGCAACATGATCTACTTACGCAAAGCTAACGAACGCGGCCACGCTAACCACGGCTGGCTGGATTCCTGGCATACTTTCTCTTTCGCTAACTATTACGACCCTAACTTCATGGGCTTCTCGGCGCTGCGGGTGATCAATGACGACGTGATTGATGCAGGCCAGGGCTTCGGTACCCATCCGCATAAAGATATGGAAATTCTGACCTACGTGCTGGAAGGGGCCGTTGAGCACCAGGACAGCATGGGGAATAAAGAGCAGGTGCCGGCGGGTGAGTTCCAGATCATGAGCGCGGGTACCGGGATTCGTCACTCGGAGTACAACCCAAGCAACACGGAAAAACTGCATCTGTACCAGATCTGGATTATGCCGGAAAAAAATGGCATCACGCCGCGCTACGAACAGCGCCGCTTTGACGCCGCGCAGGGCAAGCAGCTGGTGCTGTCGCCGGATGCCCGCGAAGGTTCGCTGAAGGTGTACCAGGATATGGAACTGTACCGCTGGGCGCTGCTGAAAGACGAGCAGTCGGTGCACCAGATTGCCGCTGAACGGCGGGTGTGGATCCAGGTGGTGAAAGGTGAAGTCACCATCAACGGAACGAAGGCCACCACCAGCGATGGCCTGGCCATTTGGGACGAGCAGGCGATTTCCGTACACGCCGACGGCGATAGCGAAATTCTGCTGTTCGATCTGCCGCCCGTCTGATCGTTCTCCGATCGGGTCTAAATAAATTGCGCAACCTTCCCTGATGTTAGGGAAGGTTGCGCTTTGTCCGTGATAAACTGAGAAAATGTTTCCCCGTTGATCGCAGTCAGGACGATGAAAAAGAAAAGACCCGTACTTCAGGATGTAGCCGATCTTGTCGGCGTGACCAAAATGA
Organism: Klebsiella sp. ME-303; assembly: GCF_007910085.1. Lineage (NCBI taxonomy): Bacteria > Pseudomonadati > Pseudomonadota > Gammaproteobacteria > Enterobacterales > Enterobacteriaceae > Klebsiella > Klebsiella sp. ME-303. The sequence continues at coordinate 22,172 of NZ_VOJB01000090.1, forward strand.
CGGTCAGTCGCTACTTACGTAACCCGGAACAGGTTTCCGAAGCGCTGCGTGGCAAGATAGCCGTTGCTCTCGATGAACTGGGTTATATTCCTAATCGCGCCCCCGACATCCTCTCGAATGCCACCAGCCGCGCTATTGGCGTGCTGCTGCCCTCGTTAACTAACCAGGTTTTCTCAGAAGTGCTGCGCGGTATTGAAAGCGTGACCGACTCTTTCGGTTACCAGACGATGCTGGCGCACTACGGCTATAAGCCGGAAATGGAAGAAAAACGCCTGGAATCCATGCTTTCCTGGAATATTGACGGCCTGATCCTTACCGAACGAACCCATACGCCGCGCACCCTGAAGATGATTGAAGTGGCGGGTATCCCGGTTGTGGAGCTGATGGACAGCCAGTCGCCGTGCCTCGATATCGCCGTCGGCTTTGATAACTTTGAAGCGGCCCGGCAGATGACCGCGGCGATTATCAATCATGGCCATCGTCACGTTGCCTATCTTGGCGCACGTCTTGATGAACGTACTATCATCAAACAGAAGGGGTATGAGCAGGCGATGCTTGATGCCGGAATGACGCCCTACAGCGTGATGGTTGAGCAGTCTTCCTCTTATTCATCGGGGATTGAGCTGATGCGCCAGGCGCGTCGCGAATATCCGCAGCTTGACGGCATTTTCTGTACCAACGATGACCTTGCGGTCGGCGCGGCGTTTGAGTGCCAGCGGCTGGGGCTTAAAATCCCTGACGATATGGCGATTGCCGGTTTCCACGGCCACGATATCGGCCAGGTGATGGAGCCGCGCCTGGCCAGCGTGCTGACGCCGCGCGAGCGGATGGGGCGGATTGGCGCTGAACGTCTGCTGGCGCGTATTCGCGGTGAAGCGGTGACGCCTAAGATGTTAGATTTAGGTTTCACATTGTCACCGGGCGGATCTATTTAAACTGACAAATTTGAAGTAGATCACACATATTCACATCTGGCACGAATGGTTATTGCTTCTCCACAACTCCGGCATGACAATGTTACCGATAACAGTTACCCGTAACAATTAACCTGTACGCCAGTATTCCACGCCGTTAAACGCTGCCAGGCTGCGCGTATGTGTCCAGTGGGAGGAAGCTTTGAGCACGACTAACCATGATCACCACATCTATGTCCTGATGGGCGTTTCCGGCAGCGGGAAATCCGCTGTCGCCAGCGAAGTGGCGCATCAACTGCACGCCGCGTTTCTCGACGGCGACTTTCTGCATCCGCGCAGCAATATCAACAAGATGGCTTCCGGCGAACCGTTAAATGATGACGACCGCACCCCGTGGCTGCAGGCGCTGAACGATGCCGCCTTTGCTATGCAGCGCACCAATAAAGTGTCGCTGATTGTCTGCTCCGCGTTGAAAAAGAGCTATCGCGACATCCTGCGTAAAGGTAACCCGAACCTCTCCTTTATCTATCTGAAAGGTGATTTTGCGGTTATCGAACAACGTCTGAAGGCGCGTAAAGGCCACTTCTTTAAGACTCAGATGCTGGTTACGCAGTTTGAGACGCTGCAGGAACCGGGCGCGGATGAAAGCGATGTGTTAATCGTCGATATCGACCAGTCATTGGAAGGCGTGGTCGCCAGCACCATTGAGGTGATCAACAAAGGCAGTAAATAGTGAGTACATTAACGCTTGTTTTAACAGCAGTCGGCTCCGTTTTGCTGCTGCTGTTTTTAGTGATGAAGGCGCGTATGCATGCCTTCGTGGCTTTGATGGTGGTTTCTATTGGAGCAGGGCTTTTTTCCGGAATGCCGTTGGACAAGATCGCGGCGACGATGGAAAAAGGCATGGGCGGCACGCTGGGCTTTCTGGCTATCGTCGTCGCGCTGGGGGCTATGTTCGGTAAGATCCTGCATGAAACCGGCGCGGTCGACCAGATTGCCGTTAAGATGCTGAAATCTTTCGGCCACAATCGCGCCCACTATGCGATAGGCCTGGCCGGGCTTATCTGCGCGCTGCCGCTGTTTTTTGAAGTGGCGATCGTGCTGCTGATCAGCGTGGCTTTCTCAATGGCGCGCCATACCGGCACCAACCTTGTGAAGCTGGTGATCCCGCTGTTTGCTGGCGTAGCCGCCGCGGCCGCGTTCCTGCTACCGGGGCCTGCGCCGATGCTGCTGGCCTCGCAGATGCACGCCGACTTTGGCTGGATGATCCTGATTGGCCTGTGCGCCGCTATCCCGGGGATGATTATTGCCGGGCCGCTGTGGGGTAACTTCATCAGCCGTTACGTTGAGCTGCACATTCCGGACGATATTAGCGAGCCACACCTCGGCGAAGGCAAAATGCCGTCGTTCGGCTTCAGCCTGTCGCTGATTCTGCTGCCGCTGGTGCTGGTTGGCCTGAAAACCATCGCCGCGCGCTTTGTGCCGGAAGGTTCTACCGCTTACGAATGGTTTGAGTTTATCGGCCATCCGTTTACCGCGATTCTGGTGGCGTGCCTGGTGGCTATCTATGGTCTGGCGGTACGTCAGGGAATGGCTAAAGATCGGGTGATGGAGATTTGCGGTCATGCGCTCCAGCCTGCGGGCATCATCCTGCTGGTCATCGGTGCGGGCGGGGTGTTTAAACAGGTGCTGGTCGACTCCGGCGTAGGCCCTGCCCTCGGTGAAGCGTTAACCGGTATGGGCCTGCCGATTGCCATCACCTGCTTCGTGCTGGCGGCGGCGGTGCGTATTATTCAGGGTTCCGCGACCGTTGCCTGCCTGACGGCAGTCGGGCTGGTGATGCCGGTTATCGAACAGCTGCACTACAGCGGCGCGCAGATGGCGGCGCTCTCTATCTGCATCGCCGGCGGCTCTATTGTCGTCAGCCACGTTAACGACGCGGGCTTCTGGCTGTTCGGTAAGTTTACCGGCGCGACCGAAGCGCAAACGCTGAAGACCTGGACGATGATGGAAACCATCCTCGGCACCGTCGGGGCGATTGTCGGCATGATTGCGTTTACTCTATTGAGTTAAAAGACAAAGTGAAACACCCGGCGGAGCGAGGCGATGCCGGGTTAATTTTTCCGCTCTACTTATATCGAAAACCCTTAGCTTTACCCCTCTCCCGATCTGCCACTATCAGAAATACGATAAACGTCATACGGCTCACAAACCCGCGCCACGCCTGGCTTTAACCGGTTTGGTTAGCAAGAGTAAAACAACCGAATTTCTGCCGTAATCCATAATCCTGATCAATAAAATAGCGGCGGAAAATATTTCCTTCGCGATATAAATTCCCTGATAATTATTAGGGTATTCCGGGGGGCCAGCGACGGCTGCCGCTATGCAAAATTAGTTACGTTACTGATTGCCTGGCAATCATTGATTAATTTCACTTGCGACTTTAGCTGCATTTTGTAATGTGAAGGACTAACCAGTAGGAAACTGGCCTGGAACAAACAGCACACACCTCGCAGGAATACGTTATGAAAAATGTTGGTTTTATCGGCTGGCGCGGAATGGTCGGCTCTGTCCTCATGCAACGCATGGTTGAAGAGCGCGATTTTGATGCCATTCGCCCTGTTTTTTTCTCCACCTCCCAGCTGGGGCAGCCTGCTCCATCTTTTGGTGGCAGTACCGGTGGCACGCTTCAGGATGCATTCGATCTGGAAGCACTGAAGGCGCTGGACATTATTGTCACGTGTCAGGGCGGCGATTACACCAACGATATTTACCCGAAGCTGCGTGAAAGCGGCTGGCAGGGCTACTGGATTGACGCCGCCTCTTCGCTGCGCATGAAAGACGACGCCATCATCATTCTCGACCCGGTGAACCAGGACGTTATCACCGCAGGTCTGAACAACGGCGTTAAAACCTTTGTCGGCGGCAACTGTACCGTCAGCCTGATGCTGATGTCTCTCGGCGGCCTGTTTGCTCAGGATCTGGTTGAGTGGGTTAGCGTGGCGACTTATCAGGCGGCTTCCGGCGGCGGTGCGCGGCATATGCGCGAGCTGCTGACCCAGATGGGCCAGCTGCACAGCCATGTTGCGGCTGAGCTGGCGGATCCGGCTTCCGCGATCCTGGATATTGAACGCAAGGTCACCTCGTTGACCCGCAGCGGCGAGCTGGCGGTAGACAACTTTGGCGTTCCTCTGGCGGGCAGCCTGATCCCATGGATCGACAAACAGCTGGATAACGGCCAGAGCCGTGAAGAGTGGAAAGGCCAGGCGGAGACCAACAAAATTCTCGCGACCGCCTCACCGATTCCGGTAGACGGCCTGTGCGTTCGCGTTGGCGCGCTGCGCTGCCATAGCCAGGCGTTCACCATCAAGCTGAAAAAAGATGTTTCTATTCCGACCGTTGAGGAACTGCTGGCCGCGCATAACCCGTGGGCCAAAGTGGTACCGAACGATCGTGATATCACCATGCGTGAGCTGACTCCGGCTGCCGTTACCGGCACCCTTACCACCCCGGTGGGTCGCCTGCGTAAACTGAACATGGGGCCGGAGTATCTGTCGGCCTTCACCGTTGGTGACCAGCTGCTGTGGGGGGCCGCCGAGCCGCTCCGCCGCATGCTAAGACAGCTGGCGTAGTCGTCACAAGATGAGAAAAGGGGTGTTGAAACACCCCTTTTTTTTGCGTAATACAAGGAGTAAACGCGAATGTTAGATTTTTCCCAACGGAGGTAACTCAGCCTTGGCTATGCTTTAAGTAAGGAGTCACGATGTCTCCTTACCTGAAGGTGGGACGGAGCAGGGGGACGCATAACGTGCTGCGCCGTTCAGGTCAAAAAAAAGTCGCCGGATACAGGAAAGGGCGACACCTACAACAGGATGAAACCATGTCTAATCGTATTGATAAGGACGTGATTAATGCGCTTATCGCCGGCCATTTTGCGGATCCTTTTTCCGTGCTTGGCATGCATTACACCGACGCCGGGCTGGAAGTTCGTGCATTATTACCCGATGCCACCGATGTGTGGGTCATTGAACCAAAAACCGGACGCAAAGTCGGCAAGCTGGAATGCCTCGACTCGCGCGGTTTCTTCAGCGGCGTTCTGCCGCGTCGTAAAAATCCTTTTCGCTATCAGCTGGCCGTCACCTGGCACGGGCAGCAGAACCTGATTGATGACCCGTACCGTTTTGGTCCGCTGTTGCAGGATCTCGATGTCTGGCTGCTGTCGGAAGGCACGCATCTGCGTCCTTATGAAACGCTGGGCGCGCATGCCGATACCATGGACGGCGTGGTCGGTACGCGTTTCTCCGTATGGGCGCCGAATGCCCGCCGGGTATCGGTCGTCGGGCAGTTTAACTACTGGGACGGCCGCCGCCACCCGATGCGCCTGCGTAAAGAGTCCGGCATCTGGGAGCTGTTTGTTCCCGGCGCGCTGAACGGCCAGCTGTATAAATTCGAGCTTATCGATGCCCACGGCAACCTGCGGGTGAAGTCCGACCCTTACGCTTTTGAAGCGCAAATGCGTCCGGAGAGCGCCTCGCTCATCTGCGGGCTGCCGGAAAAGGTCGCACAGCCGCCGGAGCGCAAGCAGGCTAACCAGTTTGATGCGCCGATCTCGATTTATGAAGTGCACCTCGGCTCCTGGCGCCGCCACACCGATAATAACTTCTGGCTGAGCTATCGCGAGCTTGCCGACCAGCTGGTCCCGTATGCCAAATGGATGGGCTTTACCCACCTCGAACTGCTGCCGGTGAACGAGCATCCGTTTGACGGCAGCTGGGGCTATCAGCCGACCGGGCTGTACGCGCCCACCCGTCGCTTCGGTACCCGGGAGGATTTCCGCTACTTTATCAACGCCGCGCACGCCGCGGGCCTGAACGTGATTCTGGACTGGGTGCCTGGCCATTTTCCGGCGGATGATTTTGCGCTCGCCTCGTTTGACGGCACCTCGCTGTATGAACATAGCGACCCGCGCGAAGGCTACCATCAGGACTGGAACACCCTGATTTACAACTACGGCCGCCGCGAGGTCAGCAATTACCTGGTCGGCAATGCGCTGTACTGGATCGAACGCTTCGGCATTGACGCGCTGCGGGTTGATGCGGTGGCGTCGATGATTTATCGCGACTACAGCCGCAAGCAGGGCGAGTGGGTGCCGAACGAATTCGGCGGTCGGGAAAACCTTGAAGCGATTGAGTTTCTGCGCAATACCAACCGCGTGCTGGGCGAACAGACGCCGGGCGCGGTAACCATGGCGGAAGAGTCGACCGATTTTCCCGGCGTTTCCCGTCCTTCCTCCACCGGCGGGCTGGGTTTCTGGTTCAAGTGGAACCTCGGCTGGATGCACGACACCCTCGACTACATGAAGCTGGACCCGGTGCATCGCCGTCATCATCACGACAAGATGACCTTCGGTATGCTCTACAACTACACCGAAAACTTTGTCCTGCCGCTCTCTCATGATGAAGTGGTGCACGGCAAAAAATCGATACTCGACCGCATGCCGGGCGACGCCTGGCAGAAGTTCGCTAACCTGCGCGCCTACTACGGCTGGCTGTTTGCCTTCCCGGGTAAAAAGCTGCTGTTTATGGGCAATGAGTTTGCTCAGGGGCGCGAATGGAACCACGACGCAAGCCTCGACTGGCATCTGCTGGAAGGCGGCGATAACTGGCACCACGGCGTCCAGCGGCTGGTGCGCGACCTCAACCATACCTATCGTCACCATAAAGCGCTGCACGAGCTGGATTTCGATCCCTACGGCTTCGAATGGCTGGTGGTGGACGACCATGAGCGTTCGGTATTTATCTTTGTTCGTCGCGACAGGGCGGGCAATGAAATTATCGTCGCCAGCAACTTCACCCCGGTCCCGCGTCATGAGTATCGCTTTGGCATCAACCAGCCCGGCCGCTGGCGTGAAGAGCTCAACACCGACTCCATGCATTACCACGGCAGCAACACCGGCAACGGCGGCGTCGTTGAGAGCGACCCGATCGCCAGCCACGGTCGTGAACACTCCCTCTCCATTACGCTGCCGCCGCTGGCGACGGTGTGGCTGGTGCGGGAGGCGCAATGATCGCACTCACGGCAGGAAAGCCCGCGCCTTTAGGGGCCAGCTACGACGGTAAGGGCGTGAATTTCGCGCTCTTTTCCGCCCATGCGGAGCGGGTGGAACTCTGCGTGTTTGACGAGCAGGGCAATGAGCGACGCGTCGACCTGCCCGCGCGCAGCGGCGATATCTGGCACGGCTGGCTCGCCGATGTCGGTCCTGGCCTGCGCTACGGCTACCGCGTCCACGGGCCCTGGGACCCAGCGCAAGGGCACCGCTTCAACCCGGCGAAGCTGCTGCTTGACCCCTGCTGCCATCAGGTAGACGGCGGGTTGCCTGACGATGAACGTCTCCACGGCGGCGATCGCGTTCCCGATCGTCGCGACAGCGCGGCGATAGCGCCGAAGTCGCGGGTGATCGACCTGCATTACGACTGGCGCGGCGATAAGCCGCCGCGCACGCCGTGGGGCCAGACGGTGATTTATGAAGCCCACGTCAAGGGGCTGACGTATCTGCACCCCGATCTGCCGGAGAATATCCGCGGCACCTATAAAGCGCTCGGTCATCCGGTGATGATCGATTACTTCCGCATGCTGGGCATTACTGCACTAGAGTTAATGCCGGTGGCGCAGTTCGCCAGCGAACCGCGCCTTCAGCGGATGGGGTTAAGCAACTATTGGGGCTACAACCCGCTGGCGATTTTCGCCCTCGACACGCGCTACGCCAGCGCGCCGGAGCAGGCGTTAAACGAGTTTCGCGATGCGGTAAAAGCGCTACATGCGGCGGGCATCGAAGTGATCCTTGACGTGGTGCTGAACCATAGCGCGGAGATAGACCTGGAAGGGCCGACCTTCTCCCTGCGCGGAATCGATAACCGTAGCTATTATTGGATCAGGGAAGACGGCGATTACCACAACTGGACCGGCTGCGGGAACACCCTCAACCTCAGCCACCCCGGCGTGGTGGAGTATGCCCGCCAGTGCCTGCGCTTTTGGGTTGACGAGTGCCACGTCGACGGCTTTCGTTTCGACCTCGCCTCGGTGATGGGGCGGACGCCGGCGTTTCGTCAGGATGCGCCGCTGTTTGAGGCCATCCGTAACGACCCGCGTCTGGCTGAGGTCAAGCTGATCGCGGAACCCTGGGATATCGGCCCGGGCGGCTACCAGGTGGGTAACTTTCCGCCGCTGTTCGCCGAGTGGAACGACCATTTCCGCGATACCGCGCGTCGATTCTGGCTGCAGCAGAACGTCTCGCTGGGCGACTTCGCTCAGCGTTTTGCCGCATCCAGCGACGTTTTTCAGCGTAACGGCAGAGCGCCTTCGGCGGCGGTTAACCTGGTCACCGCGCACGATGGTTTCACCCTGCGCGACTGCGTTTGTTTCAATCAGAAACATAATGAGGCAAACGGGGAGGAGAATCGCGATGGGACTAACAATAACTACAGCAACAATAATGGTATAGAAGGATTAGAAGGGAGTCTTGCCGTGATTGAACGGCGCCGTGCCAGCGTTCACGCTCTTCTGGCGACGCTACTGCTGGCGCAGGGAACGCCGATGCTGCTGGCGGGTGACGAACACGGTCACAGCCAGCATGGCAACAACAATGCTTACTGTCAGGACAATGCGTTGACCTGGCTGGACTGGAACCATACTAACCGCGGGCTGACCGCGTTCACCGCCGCGTTGATTCATCTGCGCCAGCGCGTTCCGGCTTTAACCGAGAATCGCTGGTGGCAGGAGGGAGACGGCAGCGTTCGCTGGTTAAACCAACATGCGCAGCCGCTGTCCGCCGATGAATGGCAGCACGGTGCGCCGCGTATGCAGATCATATTGTCCGATCGCTGGCTGATGGCGCTCAACGCCACCGCCGAGGTGGCAGAGATGGTTTTACCCGCGGGGGAATGGCGCGCCATTCCACCTTTCGCCGGAGAGGATAATCCGGTCACTATAGCTGTCTGGCATGGGCCCGCGCACGGAGTGTGCGTATTTCAAAGGTCGTAACCTCGGGGCTTCCGGTTGGTCTCGAAGCGGCGGCGCGACGAGAAGGGCAGGCAAGCTGGGGAGTAAAAAAGGAGTTAATTATGGTTGGGGTAGAAAAGAACGATCCATTGATGCTGGCGCGTCAGTTGCCGATCAAATCCGTTGCGCTGATCCTTGCCGGGGGACGTGGTACCCGTCTGAAGGATCTGACCAATAAACGCGCGAAACCTGCTGTCCATTTCGGCGGCAAGTTCCGCATTATCGATTTTGCGTTATCTAACTGTATTAACTCAGGCATTCGACGCATCGGCGTCATCACCCAGTATCAATCGCATACGCTGGTGCAGCATATCCAGCGCGGCTGGTCGTTCTTCAATGAAGAGATGAACGAGTTTGTTGACCTGCTGCCCGCCCAGCAAAGGATGCAGGGGGAAAACTGGTATCGCGGCACGGCGGATGCGGTGACGCAGAACCTCGACATCATTCGTCGTTACAAGGCGGAGTACGTCGTTATCCTCGCGGGCGACCATATTTACAAACAAGACTACTCGCGCATGCTTATCGATCACGTCGAAAAAGGCGCGCGTTGCACCGTGGCCTGTATGCCGGTGCCTATTGAAGAAGCACGGGCGTTCGGGGTCATGGCGGTGGACGAGAGCGATAAGATTATCGATTTCGTCGAAAAACCGGCTAATCCGCCAGCGATGCCGGGCGATGCCAGCAAATCGCTGGCGAGTATGGGTATCTATGTCTTTGACGCGGATTACCTTTATGAGCTTCTGGAAGAAGACGACAGCGATGAAAGCTCCAGCCACGATTTTGGTAAAGACATCATTCCGAAAATCACCAAAGCTGGCATGGCTTATGCACATCCTTTCCCGCTTTCCTGCGTGCAGTCCGATCCGCAGTCTGAGCCCTACTGGCGTGATGTCGGGACTCTGGAAGCGTACTGGAAAGCCAACCTCGATCTGGCTTCGGTGACCCCGGAACTGGACATGTACGATCAGAACTGGCCGATTCGCACCCATATGGAGCCTTTGCCTCCGGCAAAATTCGTCCAGGACCGCTCGGGCAGCCACGGGATGACCCTGAACTCGCTGGTTTCAGGCGGCTGTATTATCTCCGGTTCGGTGGTTGTGCAGTCGGTGCTGTTCCCGCGCGTGCGGGTGAATTCATTCTGTAATATTGATTCGGCAGTCTTGTTGCCAGAGGTTTGGGTTGGCCGTTCGTGCCGCCTGCGTCGCTGCATTATTGACCGCGCCTGCGTGATCCCGGAAGGTATGGTTGTTGGGGAGAACGCGGAAGAGGATGCACGCCGTTTCTACCGCTCGGAGGAAGGTATCGTGCTGGTCACCCGCGACATGCTGCGGAAATTGGGGTATCCACAGGAGCGCTAATGCAGGTATTACATGTATGTTCAGAGATGTTCCCGCTGTTAAAAACCGGTGGACTGGCGGATGTGATCGGCGCGCTGCCTGCAGCGCAAATTGCCGGGGGCGTCGACACGCGCGTACTGCTGCCCGCATTTCCTGATATCCGCCGCGGCGTGACGGATGCGCAGGTGGTGACGCGCCGGGAGACGTTTGCCGGGCGCATCACTTTGCTGTTCGGTCACTTTAACGGCGTGGGCATCTATTTGATTGATGCCCCGCATCTCTACGATCGCCCAGGGAGCCCTTACCACGATACCAATCAGCACGCCTATACCGACAACGTGCTGCGCTTTGCGCTGCTGGGATGGGTCGGTAGCGAGATGGCCTGCGGCCTGGATCCTTTCTGGCGCCCTGACGTTGTTCACGCCCACGACTGGCATGCGGGCCTGACGCCGGCCTATCTGGCGGCGCGCGGCCACCCGGCTAAGTCGGTCTTTACGGTGCATAACCTGGCCTACCAGGGGATGTTCTACTCGTGGCATATGAACGACATTGAGCTGCCGTGGTCGTTCTACAACGTTCATGGCCTTGAATTTAACGGCCAGATCTCCTTTCTGAAGGCGGGGCTCTACTACGCCGACCATATTACGGCGGTCAGCCCGACCTATGCGCGCGAAATCACCGAGCCGCAGTTCGCTTACGGCATGGAAGGGCTGCTGCGTCAGCGGCAGCATGAGGGCCGCCTTTCCGGGATCCTCAACGGGGTGGATGACCATATCTGGAATCCGGAAAGCGACCTGCTGCTGGCCGCGCGCTACGATCGCGATCGGCTGGAAGATAAAGCGGAAAACAAACGCCAGCTGCAAATCGCCATGGGGCTGAAGGTGGATGACAAAGCGCCGCTGTTTGCCGTTGTCAGCCGTTTGACCAGCCAGAAGGGGCTGGACCTGGTGCTTGAGGCGCTGCCGGGCCTGCTGGAGCAGGGCGGTCAGCTGGCGCTGCTGGGGGCGGGCGATCCGGTGCTGCAGGAGGGCTTCCTGGCCGCCGCGGCCGAGCATCCGGGCAAGGTCGGCGTACAGATTGGCTACCATGAAGCCTTCTCGCACCGCATTATGGGCGGCGCCGATGTGATTCTGGTGCCCAGCCGTTTTGAACCGTGCGGCTTAACCCAGCTGTACGGCCTGAAGTACGGCACGCTACCGCTGGTGCGGCGTACCGGCGGACTGGCGGACACCGTGTCCGATTGCTCGCTGGAGAATCTCGCCGACGGTCTGGCTACCGGCTTTGTTTTTGAAGATAGCAACGCTTTGTCGCTGCTGCGGGCTATTCGACGCACATTCGTCCTGTGGTCGCGCCCGTCGCTCTGGCGCTACGTCCAGCGTCAGGCGATGAATATGGATTTTAGCTGGCAGGTTGCCGCAAATTCTTACCGCGAACTTTATCAACGCTTGCTGTAACCAGGAGCCAAAGCTATGAATGTACCTTTTAGCTACTCATCACCCACCCTGAGCGTTGAGGCGTTAAAGCACTCTATTGCTTATAAGCTGATGTTTATCATCGGCAAAGATCCGGCTATCGCTAACAAACATGAATGGCTCAACGCCACGCTGTTCGCCGTTCGCGATCGCATGGTTGAGCGCTGGCTGCGTTCAAACCGGGCGCAGCTCTCTCAGGAAGTGCGCCAGGTTTACTATCTGTCGATGGAGTTTTTGATTGGCCGTACCTTGTCCAACGCGCTGCTATCGCTCGGTATTTATGAGGACGTGAACAGCGCGCTGGAAGAGATGGGGCTGAATCTTGAAGAGCTGATTGACGAAGAGAACGACCCGGGCCTGGGCAACGGCGGTCTTGGTCGTCTGGCTGCCTGCTTCCTCGACTCGCTGGCGGCGCTGGGTTTGCCGGGCCGCGGCTACGGTATTCGCTACGACTACGGGATGTTTAAGCAGAATATCGTCGACGGGCGGCAGAAAGAGTCCCCGGACTACTGGCTGGAGTACGGCAACCCGTGGGAGTTCGAGCGCCACAATACGCGCTACAAAGTGCGCTTCGGCGGCCGCATTCAGCAGGAAGGTAAACATTCCCGCTGGGTGGAGACCGAAGAGATTATTGCCGAAGCCTACGATCAGATCATCCCGGGTTTCGACACCGATGCCACCAACACGCTGCGTCTGTGGAGCGCGCAGGCCAGCAGCGAGATCAACCTCGGTAAATTCAACCAGGGCGACTACTTCGCGGCGGTGGAAGATAAAAACCACTCCGAGAACGTGTCGCGGGTGCTCTATCCGGATGACTCCACCTATTCCGGGCGCGAGCTGCGCCTGCGCCAGGAGTATTTCCTCGTGTCGGCGACGGTACAGGATATCCTCAGCCGTCACTACCAGCTGCATAAAACCTACGCCAATCTGGCGGACAAAATCGCGATTCACCTCAACGACACGCACCCGGTGCTGTCGATTCCGGAGCTGATGCGCCTGCTGATTGACGAGCATAAGTTTAGCTGGGATGAGGCGTTCGAGGTGACCTGCCAGGTCTTCTCCTATACCAACCATACCCTGATGAGCGAAGCGCTGGAGACCTGGCCCGTCGATATGCTGGGTAAAATCCTGCCGCGTCATTTGCAGATTATTTTCGAGATTAATGACTACTTCCTGAAGACCCTGCAGGAGCAGTATCCCAACGATACGGCGATGCTGGGCCGTACGTCGATTATCGACGAGTCTAACGGGCGTCGCGTACGCATGGCGTGGCTGGCGGTGGTGGTAAGCCACAAGGTCAACGGCGTGTCGGAGCTGCACTCCCGGCTGATGGTCGAGTCGCTGTTTGCCGAATTTGCCAAAATCTTCCCGATGCGCTTTACCAACGTCACGAACGGCGTCACTCCGCGCCGCTGGCTGGCGCTGGCGAATCCGCCGCTGTCGAAAGTGCTGGATGAAAATATCGGCCACACCTGGCGTACGGATTTAAGCCAGCTGAAGGAGCTGGAGCAGCATATTGACTATCCGAAGGTTAACCAGGCGGTGCGCCAGGCCAAGCTGGAAAACAAGCAGCGGCTGGCGAACTACATCGGCCAGCAGCTTAACGTGGTGGTCAACCCGAAAGCCCTGTTCGATGTGCAGATCAAGCGTATTCACGAGTACAAACGTCAGCTAATGAACGTGCTGCATGTGATCACCCGCTACAATCGCATTAAGGCCGATCCCGACGCCGAGTGGGTACCGCGCGTGAATATCTTCGCCGGCAAGGCGGCTTCGGCTTACTACATGGCGAAGCATATTATTCATTTAATCAATGACGTCGCGGCGGTGGTGAATAACGATCCGGACGTTGGCGATAAGCTGAAAGTGGTGTTCATTCCTAACTACAGCGTAAGCCTCGCGCAGCTGATCATTCCGGCGGCGGATCTCTCCGAGCAGATCTCGCTGGCGGGGACGGAGGCGTCCGGTACCAGCAACATGAAGTTCGCGCTTAACGGCGCGTTAACCATCGGTACCCTGGACGGGGCTAACGTTGAGATGCAGGAGCACGTCGGGGCGGATAATTTCTTTATCTTCGGTAATACGGCGGAAGAGGTTGAAGCCCTGCGGGCTAACGGCTACAAACCGCGTGATTACTATGAGCAGGATGAAGAGCTGCACCAGGCGCTGACGCAGATCGGCACCGGCCTGTTCAGCCCATCGGAGCCGGGACGCTACCGTGACCTGCTGGATTCGCTGATTAACTTCGGCGACCACTATCAGGTTCTGGCGGATTACCGTAGCTACGTGGATTGTCAGGATAAGGTGGATGAGCTGTACCGTCATCCGGAGGAGTGGGCCAATAAAGCGATGCTGAATATCGCCAATATGGGCTACTTCTCTTCTGACCGCACTATTAAAGAGTATGCCGACCATATCTGGCATATCGATCCGGTAAGGTTGTAACGGATTAGCCATAAAAAACGGGGCCCGCAGGCCCCGTTACTGTTTGCGGTGTTACGACGCCAGCGACAGCTCAGACTTTCCCGCGTGCTGCGCCAGCCACTCGCTGATGCGCGCCTGCTGCTCGTCATTCAGCCACATACCTTGTTTAGTGCGACGCCAGATCGCGTCATCCAGCGAACGAACCCATTCGTGCTCAACCAGATAGCGCAGTTCGGCTTCAAAAAACTCATGGCCGAAATGCTCACCCAGATCGTCCAGTGAGGTCGCCTTATCAAGGATTAGCTCGCTGTTGCTGCCGTAGGTGCGGGCGTAATGGCGGGCCATCGATTCGCTGATAAACGAAAAGCGGCGGCGCAGTTTCGCCGCGTAGTCGTCACGGTCGCTGCCGATATCGCCGCCGGGCAGCACCGCGGTTTTGGTCCATGCCGGGCCGATGCCTTTGTAGTAAGGCGTCAGTTTCTCCAGCGCATGCTCGGCCAGCTTGCGATAGGTGGTCAGCTTGCCGCCAAAGACCGACAGCAGCGGCGCCTGCCCGTTATCATCATGGATATCAAGAGTGTAATCGCGGGTGATCGCCTGCGGCGAGTCGGATTCATCGTCGCACAGCGGGCGCACGCCGGAGTAGGTCCAGACGATATCGTCCCGCGTGAGAGGCTTTTTAAAGTGGGCGTTATAGACGTTCAGCAGGTAGTTCACTTCGTTGTCGTCGATCGCTACCGCTTTCGGATCGCCTTTATACTCCACGTCGGTGGTGCCGATGATGGAAAATTCATCCATCCACGGGATCACAAACACAATGCGTTTATCTTCATTTTGCAGGATGTAGGCCTGTTTCTGCGTGTGCACGCGCGGCACCACGATATGGCTGCCCTTGATCAAGCGAATACCGTACGGCGAGCGCAGATGCATCCCTTCGTCGAAGAACTGTTTGACCCACGGGCCGGTGGCGTTAACCAGACCGCGCGCCTGCCAGGTAAACTTCTCGCCGCTATCAATATCTTCGGCTTCGACAATCCACAAACCGTTTTCACGTTTTGCCGAGATGGCGCGGGTCCGCGTGCGCACTTCCCCGCCTTTACGCACAACCATCTGGGCATTGGCCAGCACCAGACGCGCATCGTCAACCCAGCAGTCGGAATATTCGAAACCGCGCACGATTTCAGGTTTAAGTACCGATTCTGTGCCAAAACGCAACCCGGTTGAGCCGGGTAAGCTGGTGCGCTTGCCCAGATGATCGTACATAAACAGGCCAATGCGGATCATCCACGCCGGACGCAGATGCGGGCGATGCGGTAAACGAAAGCGCATCGGGAAGGCGATATGCGGGGCCATTTTCAACAACACTTCGCGTTCGGCCAGCGCTTCGCTCACCAGACGGAACTCATAGTGTTCAAGGTAGCGCAGCCCGCCGTGAATCAGCTTTGAGCTGGCGCTGGATGTGGCGCAGGCAAGGTCGCTTGCCTCCAGCATCAGTACGGATAAACCACGCCCTGCGGCGTCTGCCGCGATACCGGCACCGTTGATGCCTCCCCCTATCACAATCAGATCTTTGGTTTCCACGCTCGCCACCTCTTACACTTTCGTTTAAGCTCACAAATGTTCGATATCGCTCAATATAGCAAACAATCGCGCTATTGGTAACATCAAAAAAACATTTCAGAGTGATGCGTGTAACATATTGGCGTTTATTTAGCGCCAGGCTGTACACTAGACGCTAAAATCCAGGGCGTTTCGCCGCCTGCCTGTATATCCGTATATAAAGAAGAGAGCTTATGGATCGCTTTGAATGTATTAACGTAGAAGAAGCCCACCAGAAAATGCACCAGCAGACGGCGGTGCTGGTCGATATTCGCGACCCGCAAAGCTATGCGATGGGCCACACGCCGGGCGCATTCCATCTGACCAACGATACGCTGGGCGCGTTTATGCGCGACAACGACTTTGATACGGCGGTCATGGTGATGTGCTATCACGGCAATAGCAGCAAAGGCGCCGCGCAGTATCTGCTGCAGCAGGGTTACGACAAGGTTTACAGCGTGGACGGCGGGTTTGATGCCTGGCACCGGCATTTTCCGGCGGAAGTCGCGCATGGCGCACTTTAGGCGTTAGCGCCGGTTGTGGCTATAATATCTCCCTTTGTGTGGAATAAGCGATCCGCTGCATGTTAATGATTACCTCTTTTGCCAACCCGCGCGTGGCCCAGGCGTTTGTCGACTATATGGCGACGCAGGGCATTATTCTGACTATTCAGCAGCATACGCAGAGCGATATCTGGCTGGCTGATGAGTCCCAGGCCGGACGCGTACAGGCCGAGCTGGCCCGCTTTCTGGAAAATCCCGCCGATCCGCGTTACCTCGCCGCCAGCTGGCAGTCGGGGCACACCAATAGCGGGCTGCACTACCAGCGCTTTCCCTTTTTAGCGACGCTTCGCCATAACGCCGGGCCGGTGACCTGGGGCGTGCTCTTCGCCTGCATCGCCGTCTTTGTCCTGCAAACGGTCATTGGCGATCAACCGGTCATGCTGCTGCTGGCCTGGCCCTACGATCCTTCGCTGAAATTTGAAGTCTGGCGCTACTTTAGCCATGCGCTTATGCACTTCTCGCTGATGCATATTCTGTTCAACCTGCTATGGTGGTGGTACCTCGGCGGAGCGGTAGAAAAGCGCATCGGCAGCGGCAAGCTGGTGGTGATTACGGTGATCGCCGCTTTGCTGAGCGGCTTTGTGCAGCATCAGTTCAGCGGCCCGTGGTTTGGCGGACTCTCCGGCGTAGTCTATGCGCTAATGGGCTATGTCTGGCTACGGGGCGAGCGCGATCCGCAGAGCGGCGTTTATTTACAGCGCGGCTTGATACTCTTCTCTTTAGTATGGTTAATTGCTGGATGGTTTGATGTTTTCGGCATGTCGATTGCGAACGGTGCGCACGTGGCCGGTCTGGTGACCGGGCTGGCGATGGCGTTTGTTGATACGCAGAATGTGCGAAAACGAACGTAGAGATTCCCAGGGATATTTCATGAAACAAACACAACGTCATGACGCGATTATCGAGCTGGTAAAAAAACAGGGATACGTCAGTACCGAAGAGCTTGTCGAGCAGTTTGCCGTCAGCCCGCAGACCATTCGCCGCGATCTGAATGATTTAGCCGATCAGAAAATGATTCTGCGTCATCACGGCGGCGCTGCGCTACCGTCCAGCTCGGTGAATACGTCCTGGCACGACAGAAAATCGACCCAGACCCAGGAAAAAGAGCGCATCGCCCGCAAGGTGGCGAGCGAAATCCCCGATGGCGCGACGCTGTTTATCGATATCGGTACCACGCCGGAAGCGGTGGCCCACGCGCTGCTTAACCATAACGACCTGCGCATCGTCACCAATAACCTCAACGTCGCCAATACGCTGATGGTGAAAGAGGACTTCCGCATTATCCTGGCCGGCGGCGAGCTGCGCAGCCGGGATGGCGGTATTATCGGTGAGGCCACCCTGGACTTTATCTCCCAGTTTCGCCTTGATTTCGGCATTCTCGGCATCAGCGGTATCGACAGCGATGGCTCGCTGCTGGAGTTTGACTACCACGAAGTGCGCACCAAACGGGCGATTATTGAAAACTCCCGCCACGTGATGCTGGTCGTTGACCATTCTAAATTTGGCCGTAATGCGATGGTCAACATGGGCAGCATCAGCATGGTTGATGCGGTCTATACCGATGTGATGCCGCCCGCCGGCGTACTGAAGGTGATTACCGATAACAACCTTCAGCTGGAGCTGTGCTGAACCTTTAGCATTTCCGGGTCATGCCAGAGCGTTGCTCCGCCTGACGCGCGCGATTGATGGCGTGGTGTTGATGAGTGACAGGATTATCTCCGCCGTCAGGCGGAGGGAAACCTGCCGCCGGCGATGACGTAACGGTTATGTTGCCTGAAGCGAGCCGATAGCGGCTTAAACCCCGTATCCCATCATTTTCAACAGCTGCTGGGCATGCTGAACGGCATCCTGGCGGTGCGCCACGCCCAGCTTCTGATACAAGTTACGGATATGCGTTTTAATCGTAGTGGCGGCCACGTCCAGCTCACCGGCAATCTGCTCGTTGCTGTAGCCGGAATAGATAAGTCCCAGGACCTGCCATTCGCGCTGGGTCAGCGGGCTGGTGCGGATAAGCTCCGGCACTTCCGGGTGGTTCAGCAGCCGTTCGACGAAGCTCTCGTCAAAGTGGGCGAACTTATGCCGATGATGCTGGTTGATATCGCGCAGAATACGCTGGGCGCGGTGCTGCTCCAGCTCCGGCAGCGTATTGAGCTGAATCAGCTGGCGCAGCTGCTGCGCCATCGCTTCGCCTTCAATGACAAAATGATTAATAAACCCGGTGCGGTTAGCGAGGGTGAGCGCTTCCAGCAGCGCTTTTTGCGCTTCGCTCTTACGCCCGGCCTGCCAGTAGAGCTGGTTGAGCAGCAGCAGGTTGCGGTTCAGGTCGCTCATCAAACGCAGCGAGCGGGCGTTATCGTTTAGCTCTTCCAGCACCATTTCGGCGGAATCAAAATCGCCGAGCAGGATCTGCGCGCGGGCGATATTGCGCCACTGGCTCTGCAGGAAATGGTTGTTAGCGAATTCCGGTTTTGGCGTCTGGCGCAGCCAGTTTGCCGCGGCGGCTTTATCGCCGATCATCTGCCAGTAGATCACCCGGACTTTGTCGGCATTGGATACCCAGTCGCTATGGTAATGGCCGTTGCCAAGCAGGTTTTCCAGGCGATTCAAATGGCTGCGGGCGTTATCCAGGTCGCCCCGCGCCAGCGAGCACTGTACCATCAGCGTCAGGCACTGCAGCTGCTGCTGCGGCTGATAGGAGGAAAGCACGTTCATGCCGCTGCGCGCGGAGGTCTCCGCTTCATCCAGCCGCGCCCAGGCCCACAGCAGCTGGGAGCGAATCCGCAGCAGGAACTCGTGCATCGGCAGCTGCTCAAGGTGCTGTTCGCGAATCAGCTGGAACGCTTTTTCCTGAATTTCCCAGGCGGCCTGCAGGAACCCCTGCGCAAAGAGGATTTCGCTTTGCTGGATCATGCTCCATAACGCGTAGTGCCAGACGTCATGACGGCGGGCCATCTGTTCCGTCTGCTGCATGACCGCCAGCGATTTGCTCAGCTGGCCTTTGCAGTGCAGAACTTCACCGTGTACGGATGTGGCAACGATACGGCTGTAGTAGCTGGCCAGCGGCAGTTCATCAAGGGCCACCATCGCCAGGCGCTCGGCTTCGTCCTGATCGCCCGCGTTGATCGCCACCTGGGCGCGCAGGGCGTTGAAATCCCCGTGCATGGCGGTGTCCATTTCCGTATCCATCTCCTGCTCGGCGCGCGCCAGCAGGGTATTCACTTCGCTATAGCGGTGCTGGCTCTGCATCAGCCAGGCCTGCAAAAGAATTAAACGCGGGTTTTCCAGCAGGTTTGACCACGGCAGCGCGGCGAGGGACTGCTCCAGCAAACTCAGTTCGCTGTGGTTAAACATGCCCCACGCGTGGTTGAGCAGAATATCGCGCAGCATTTTGGCGTCACCCGCGGCCAGGGCGTGATGAATGGCTTCGCTCGGGAAGCCTTGCGCCATCCAGCTTTCTGCCGCCGCACGGTGAATTTCCGGTAGCTCAACCGCCAGCTCCCACTGGCAGCGCTGGCGCAGGAAGTTGCCGAACAGCGGATGGTAGCGGAACCATTCGCCGGAATCGTCCATCCGCTGCAGGAATAAGCCCTGACGTTCAATTTCTTCCAGCTGCATCTGGCCATTCTCTTCGCCGGTAACGCGGACGATGAGCGCATCGTTCATTGAACGCAGTAGCGAACTTTTCAGCAGGAAATTACGCGTCCGCGGGTCCACGTTGTCCAGCACCTCATCGACCAGGTAGTCAGAAAGATGGCTGGCGTTAATGCCGGCATGACGACGAGCGGAGTGGTGGGCGGAAGTATTGTTCTGGCGCGCCGAGAGGGCAATCAGCTGTAGCGCGGTGGCCCAGCCGGCAACATCGTCGCACAGCCTTTTGCTGTCGTCGGCCTCAATGGGCGAACTGAGACGACAGTCGAAAAACTGCTTGGCTTCCTGATGGGTAAAAGCCAGCTGCTGGCTGCCGATTTCCAGCAGCTGATCGCGCACGCGCAGGTTGGCGATACCCAGCTGCGGCAGATTACGCGACAGCACCACCAGCGTCATATTTTCTGGCTGATGGCGGAGGAAGAAACGCATTGCGTCATGAATCACCGGATTGCTGATCAGATGGTAATCATCAATCACCAGGAACAGCGGGCGCTGCCAGTCGGCCAGTTCAATAAACAGTTGTGCGAAGAGGGAAGGCAGGCTGGCGTACTGGCGTTTTTGCACCATCGCTTCGCTGGCCGCGCAGTGGCCGCCGGTTGCCTGTTGAACGGCGGCGATAAGATAGCTGGCAAAACGCTCCTGTTGGTTATCGCCTTCATCCAGGGAGAACCAGCCGAGATCGTTTTTCCCCGCCGCCCATTGAGACACGAGCGTGGTCTTACCGTAGCCAGCCGGGCTGGTCACCAACGCGAGACGATAATTGTTCGCGCCGGAAAGTTTCGCCAGCAATCGCTCACGAACCACAGTGTGTTCAAGGCGGACCGGGCGACTTAATTTAGACGGAATCAACATAGTTCTTCATTTCGCTGTGCAAGGGAGGAGTTGCGAATTTTTTTGCGCTTCGTAATTAATATCCAATAAGGTCGGCCATAATGAATTTTATTGCAAGTTATGTCCGAGTTTTATGCTCTTGAATTTGCTCTATGTCACAAATTTGGACATAGAGATAAATTCAAAGAAATCCGCGTCAGCGTGCGCGGTTGTTGGGATTGCGCAGGTTACAGACACAATAAGCTAATGTTTTATTACAAAATTAGTAGCTGTTTGTTTTTAATAAAATATTATCAGCGAAATCTTATAAGTCATCCTTTTGAGCTATTTCTACATTAAAGTACGTTTATTCCCCTGATATTTACTTTTATTTGTCGATATTTACACAACGGCGTTTCGCTTGCTTTTATCGTCCTGGCTTGTAACAAAATTTTGAGCGCCAGGCGGGCCGGTTTGTTGTTCCGGTATGGCGAATTTTGCAGCATAATTTTGGCCGGTAGGCTAACGTAATAGTGGCCACGATCACACTTTTCGCTCATCCCTGCTACTCCTCCCCGGCTAATCCCTGGCGGGATGAGGACGTGACTCCGGGAGGTCGGCACACTAACGCTAACGTTTTAGTAAAGGACCCGGATTACTTATGTCACAGACTTCTTTTAACAAAGCTCAGTTTCAGGCTGCACTGACGCGTCAGTGGCAGCATTTTGGTTTACAGTCCGCTTCCGAGATGACCCAGCGTCAGTGGTGGCGCGCCGTTAGCGGTGCGCTGTCCGAGCTGTTGTCGGCTCAGCCGGTAGCGAAAGCGGCCGAAGGGCAGCGCCACGTAAACTATATCTCCATGGAGTTTTTGATCGGTCGCCTGACCGGCAACAACCTGCTTAACCTTGGCTGGTATCAGCAGGTCAGCGATGAGCTTCAGGCGCACGACATTAATTTGACCGACCTGCTGGAAGAGGAAATCGACCCGGGTCTGGGCAACGGCGGTCTTGGCCGTCTGGCGGCTTGTTTCCTTGATTCAATGGCTACCGTTGGCCAGTCGGCGACCGGCTACGGCCTGAACTACCAGTACGGTCTGTTCCGCCAGTCTTTCGCTGACGGCCAGCAGATGGAAGCGCCGGATGACTGGGGGCGTAATAGCTACCCGTGGTTCCGCCACAACGAAGCGCTGGACGTGCAGGTTGGCCTCGGCGGTAAAGTGACCAAAAGCGGTGAGTGGGTACCGGCATTCGTGATTACCGGCGAAGCCTGGGATCTGCCGGTGCTGGGCTACCGCAACAACGTGGCTCAGCCGCTGCGCCTGTGGCAGGCTAAGCACGCGCATCCGTTTAACCTGACCAAATTCAACGACGGCGATTTCCTGCGTGCCGAACAGCAGGGCATTGACGCCGAAAAACTGACGAAAGTTCTCTACCCGAACGATAACCATCAGGCGGGTAAAAAACTGCGTCTGATGCAGCAGTACTTCCAGTGCGCCTGCTCGGTTGCCGATATTCTGCGTCGCCATCATCTGGCGGGCCGCAAGCTGGCGGAGCTAGCGGATTATGAAGTCATCCAGCTTAACGATACTCACCCGACGATTGCGATTCCGGAACTGCTGCGCGTGCTGATTGATGAGCATCAGCTGAGCTGGGACGACGCCTGGGCGATTACCAGCAAAACCTTCGCGTATACCAACCACACCCTGATGCCGGAAGCGCTGGAGTGCTGGGATGAGAAGCTGGTGAAAGCGCTGCTGCCGCGCCACATGCAGATCATCAAACAGATTAACGACCGCTTTAAAACGCTGGTGGATAAAACCTGGCCGGGCGATAAGCAGGTATGGGCGAAACTGGCGGTGGTGCACGATAAACAGGTTCGCATGGCGAACATGTGCGTGGTGAGCGGCTTTGCGGTTAACGGCGTTGCCGCGCTGCACTCCGACCTGGTGGTGAAAGATCTGTTCCCGGAATATCACCAGCTGTGGCCGAATAAATTCCATAACGTCACCAACGGTATTACCCCGCGCCGCTGGATCAAACAGTGCAACCCGGCTCTGGCCGCGCTGCTGGATAAAACCCTGAAGAAAGAGTGGGCCAACGATCTCGACCAGCTGATCAACCTCGAAAAATATGCCGATGACGCTAAGTTCCGTCAGACGTATCGCGACATTAAGCTGGCCAACAAGGTTCGTCTGGCGGAGTTTGTGAAGCGGCGTACCGGTATCGAGATTAATCCGCAGGCGATTTTCGATATCCAGATTAAACGTCTGCACGAGTACAAACGTCAGCACCTCAACCTGCTGAACATCCTCGCGCAGTACAAAGAAATCCGCGAGAACCCGCAGACGGACCGCGTACCGCGCGTGTTCCTGTTCGGTGCGAAAGCGGCGCCGGGCTACTACCTGGCGAAGAATATTATCTGGGCGATCAACAAGGTTGCCGCAGCGATCAATAACGATCCGCTGGTTGGCGATAAGCTGAAAGTGGTATTCCTGCCGGACTACTGCGTCTCGGCGGCGGAAATGCTGATCCCGGCGGCGGATGTCTCCGAGCAGATCTCTACGGCGGGTAAAGAGGCCTCCGGTACCGGCAATATGAAGCTGGCGCTGAACGGCGCGCTGACCGTGGGAACCCTGGACGGGGCGAACGTGGAAATCGCTGAGCAGGTGGGTGACGAAAACATCTTTATCTTCGGTCATACCGTGGAAGAAGTGAAAGCGCTGAAGGCCAAAGGCTACGATCCGCTGAAATGGCGTAAGAAAGACAAGCTGCTGGACGCGGTGCTGAAAGAGCTGGAGAGCGGCAAATATAGCGATGGCGATAAGCATGCCTTTGACCAGATGCTGCATAGCCTGCTGAAAGGCGGCGATCCGTACCTGGTGCTGGCGGATTTTGAAGCCTACGTGGCGGCGCAGAAGCAGGTTGATGCGCTGTATCGCGACCAGGAGGCCTGGACGCGCGCAGCGATCCTGAACACCGCGCGCTGCGGCATGTTCAGCTCCGACCGCTCGATTCGCGATTATCAGCAACGTATCTGGCAGGCAAAACGCTAAGGACAGGCCTATGGAGACTAAACGCCTTGATAACGCTGCCCTGGCGGCGGGAATAAGCCCAAGCTACATCAACGCTCATGGAAAGCCGCAGTCCATTGCTGCGGTGACCAAGCAGCGGCTGCTTGATGCGATGCATCGTACAGCGAGCGCCGTGAAGGCGGCGGTTAACCCGCTGCCTGCGGTGCAGGTGTTCACCTACGGCAAAAAGATGTCTCTGCCGGTGGCGGGCCAGGGGGAGTTCCACTGGATCCTCACCACCGAAGAAGGGAAACAGTATCAGGGCCAGGCGCGCGGCGGTGAAACGCTGCCGCTGCCGGCAAGATTGCCGGAAGGGTACCACACGCTGACGCTGACTCAGGACGGCGACCGCTGGCACTGCCGGGTCATCGTCGCGCCCGCGCGCTGCTACGAACCGCAGGCGCTGAAGGATGGCAAGAAGCTGTGGGGAACCTGCGTACAGCTGTATACGCTGCGCTCGGAGAAGAACTGGGGGATTGGCGACTTCGGCGATTTACGCGCGATGCTGCCGGAAATCGCCCGCCGCGGCGGTGCGTTTATCGGGCTTAACCCGATTCACGCGCTCTATCCGGCTAATCCGGAGAGCGCCAGTCCGTACAGCCCCTCTTCGCGCCGCTGGCTCAACGTTATCTATATAGACGTCAATGCGGTAGAGGATTTCCGACACAGCAAAGAAGCGCAGAAATGGTGGCAATCACCGGCTACGCAGCAGGCCCTACAGGCCGCGCGTCAGACCGATGATGTTGACTATACCGCCGTGACCGCCCTTAAGCTCACTGCGCTGCGCATGGCCTGGAAAGGTTTTTCCGCACGTAACGATGAGACGACGGCGGAGTTCCGTCAGTTTGTGGCGCGCGAGGGGGAAAGCCTGTACTGGCAGGCGGCGTTTGACGCGCTGCACGCCTGGCAGGTTAAGCAGGATCCGCTGCGCTGGGGCTGGCCCGCGTGGCCGAAGGCTTATCAGGATACCGATAGCCCGGAGGTTAAAGCGTTCTGCACCGAACACGCCGATGAGGTGAATTTTTACCTGTGGCTGCAGTGGCTCGCTTTCACTCAGTTTGCCGAATGCTGGCATACCAGCCAGAACGACGCCATGCCGATCGGCCTGTATCGCGACCTGGCGGTGGGCGTTGCGGAAGGCGGGGCGGAAACCTGGTGCGATCGCGAGCTGTACTGCCTGAAAGCTTCCGTCGGCGCGCCGCCGGATATCCTGGGCCCGCTGGGACAAAACTGGGGCCTGCCGCCGATGGATCCGCATATCATCGTGGCGCGCGCCTATGAGCCGTTTGTCGAACTGCTGCGCGCCAACATGCAAAACTGCGGGGCGCTGCGCATCGATCACGTGATGTCGGTGCTGCGTTTGTGGTGGATCCCTTACGGTGAAACGGCCGATCACGGCGCCTATGTGCAGTATCCGGTCGACGATCTGTTGTCGATTCTGGCGCTGGAGAGTAAGCGTCATCGCTGTATGGTGATCGGCGAGGATCTGGGAACCGTACCGGTAGAGATCGTCGGTAAGCTGCGTAAAAGCGGCGTTTACTCTTACAAAGTGCTCTATTTCGAAAATGACCACGAGAAGACTTTCCGTGCGCCGAAGGCGTATCCGGAGCAATCAATGGCTGTGGCTACGACGCATGACCTGCCAACGCTGCGCGGCTACTGGGAAAGCGGCGACCTGACGCTGGGTAAATCGCTTGGCCTGTATCCGGATGCGGTGGTACTGCGCGGACTGTATCAGGACCGCGAGCGGGCGAAGCAGGGGCTGCTGGACGCTCTGCACCGCTACGGCTGTCTGCCGAAGCGTACCGGGCACAAAGCGTCGCTGATGGCGATGACGTCGACCCTCAATCGTGGAATGCAGCGCTATATTGCCGACAGCAACAGCGCCCTGCTGGGCCTGCAGCCGGAAGACTGGCTGGAGATGGCCGAGCCGGTCAATATTCCGGGCACCAGCACGGAGTATCCAAACTGGCGTCGCAAGCTCTCCACCACGCTCGAGGCGATGTTTGCCGATGAGCAGGTGAATAAGCTGCTTAAGGATCTGGATAAGCGGCGCAAGGCGGCGAGTAAGAAGAAGCCAGCGTGATGTCAACGCGATAAAAAAGCCGGGAAGCGATTCCCGGCTTTTTCATTTCTGCGGACCCGATTAGCGTTTCGGCCCCGCGGCCACCAGCGCAGCGCCCGCCGGCGTATCGGTGTACTTCTCGAAGTTCTCGATAAACAGCTTCGCCAGCTGTTCCGCTTTCTCCTGCCACTGCTCCGGCGATCCGTAGGTGTTGCGCGGGTCAAGGATATGGGTATCCACGCCGGGAAGCTCGGTCGGGATCTGCAGCTCAAACATCGGCAGAGTGAAGGTTTCGGCGTTGTCCAGCGAACCATCAAGAATTGCGTCGATAATGGCGCGAGTATCTTTGATAGAGATACGTTTACCGGTACCGTTCCAGCCGGTGTTGACCAGATAGGCCTGCGCGCCGGACGCCTGCATGCGCTTCACCAGCACTTCCGCGTACTGCGTCGGGTGCAGCGACAGGAACGCCGCGCCGAAGCAGGCGGAGAAGGTTGGCGTCGGCTCCGTGACGCCGCGCTCGGTACCCGCCAGTTTGGCGGTGAAGCCAGACAAGAAATGGTACTGGGTCTGGTCGGCGGTCAGGCGAGAAACCGGCGGCAGGACGCCAAAGGCGTCGGCGGTCAGGAAGATAACCTTGGTGGCATGACCGGCCTTAGAGATCGGCTTAACGATGTTCTCGATATGGTTGATCGGATAAGAGACGCGGGTGTTTTCGGTCTTCGAACCGTCGTTAAAATCGACGGTGCCGTCGGCCAGCACCACCACGTTCTCCAGCAGCGCATCGCGGCGAATCGCATGGTAGATATCCGGCTCTGCGGCTTCGGAAAGCTTAATGGTCTTGGCGTAGCAGCCGCCTTCGAAGTTGAAGACCCCGTCGTCATCCCAGCCGTGTTCGTCATCGCCAATCAGACGGCGTTTCGGATCGGTAGAGAGGGTGGTCTTGCCGGTACCGGAAAGGCCGAAGAAGATGGCGACATCCTCTTTTTCCCCTACGTTGGCGGAGCAGTGCATGGAGGCGATGCCCTTCAGCGGCAGCAGGTAGTTCATGATCGAGAACATCCCTTTTTTCATTTCGCCGCCGTACCAGGTGCCGCCGATGAGCTGAATGCGCTCGGTCAGGTTGAACGCGACGAAGTTCTCGGAGTTCAGACCCTGTTCTTTCCACTGCGGGTTGGTGCACTTGGCGCCGTTCATCACGATGAAGTCCGGTTTGAAGTTTGCCAGCTCTTCATCGCCTGGTCGGATAAACATGTTCTTCACGAAATGCGCCTGCCAGGCGACTTCGGTAATAAAGCGGACGCTCAGGCGGGTGTCGGCGTTGGCGCCGCAGAAGGCGTCAACGATAAACAGACGCTTGCCGGAGAGCTGGCGGGTCACCAGCCCCTTCAGGTGCTGCCACGTTTCCTCAGAGAGCGGCTTGTTGTCGTTCTTGCCTTTGCCTTTATCAGCCCACCACACCGTATCGCGGGTGGTGTCATCACGAACGATATACTTATCTTTTGGAGAACGGCCGGTAAAAATACCGGTATCTACGGCGATTGCACCAAGATTTGTTAATACGCCACGTTCATAGCCTTCCAGATTGGGGGCGAGCTCTTCTTCATACAAAGTATCGTAGCTGGGGTTATGAACGATATCCTGGACGTCATTGATACCATAAGCCTTGAGATCCTGCGGGGTTAAACCATTATTAACGCGCATGTCACTGCTCCTTAGCCAATATGTACTGCTTTAAATTGTAGGGTTTATTACGGGGTATAGACCGCGACCAGGCTCATAGATTTACGTATCTCGACAAACGGCGGACTTACGAAAAACGTTGTGACTCCTGTCACGAGGCGTAGGGGATTATCTCAGGAATTAGGGCATAGTTGGGGGTAGATGTTTCTTAATGGTTAAAAAGTAATTAAAAAAACTGTTGAAATGTGAATGTAATCGCTTACCTGAAAGAAAATTACGTAACTCTTTCATGGGGAATCGATTCACCACGCGCAGAAAAAGCGTTGACGCCAGGCGCGAAAAGGGAAACCGCGCCTGGCGAAGCGATGATTAGTGGAGCTGCGGGTCGGCCGGGGAGGCGTTGTTACGAATTTCGGCAATATCCATCGCATTAAAGATGTAGTGATTACCGCAGTAGTCGCAGTGCATATCGATTTCACCTTCATCGGCCAGGATGCTATCGATCTCCTCATCCGGCAGCGTTTTCAGCGCGCCGGCGCAGCGCTCGCGAGAGCAGGTGCACTTAAACTCGACGTTCTGCGGCTCGTAAACGGTGACTTCTTCTTCGTGATACAAGCGCCAGAGCACATCGTTCGCTGGCAGGGTAAACAGCTCTTCAGCTTTGATGGTCTCAGTCAGGGTGCTCAGATGTTCGAAATCCGCCGCCTGTGCGTCCTGCGCCGGCAGAACCTGCAGCAGCATGCCGCCGGCCATCGGTTTACCGTCGTGTTCACCGCTACGAATGATCAGTCGGGTCGGCAGCTGTTCGGAGCGCTGGAAGTAATCTTCGAGGCAGGCCGCAAGGGTATCCCCCTCGAGACCGACCACGCCCTGATAGCGTTCGCCCTCTTCCGGAGAGATGGTAATGACCAGATATCCGTTACCGACCATGGTTTTCAGGTCCGCCCCTTCCGGGAGCTCGCCCTGGACGCGGGCTACACCGCGCATCTGCTGCTGGTTGTTGCCGTTGATCACCGCCAGCGACAGCGGGCCATCGCCCTGCAGCTGAACGGTAATATCGCCGGCGAACTTCAGCGTGGCGGTCAGCAGGCTGGTGGCAACCAGCAGTTCCGCCAGCACGGTTTTCACCGGCTGCGGGTAGCTATGGTTGGTCAGAATCTGTTCTAAAGTTTCTGAAACGGTTACCAGCTCACCGCGTACGGCATAGTTTTCAAACAGATAGCGGTGTAATTGATCGTGTTGAGTCATAATCATCTCTCTTGCGGGCCACAGTTATTCACTATCGCCGTGTTTAAATCTCATCAGGTCGCGGCGCTCTTTCTTATCCGGTCGCCTGTCGGGATGCGGCATGGTTAACGCGTTCATCTTCCGCGCCAGCGCCATTTTCTCGCGTTTCTCGATGCTCTCCGCCGTCTCTTCATAAAGCGCGACGGCTTCACTGGCGGGTCTGCGCTGTTCGGTAATGCCCTTTACCACGATGGTTCGTTCGTCATTGCCCTGGCGAAGCAGCAGGGTCGCGTTCAGCTCGACCACTTTGCCCGGCTTACTGCGTTGTCCGTTATAGTGCACCTTGCCGCCTTCAATCATCTCGCGCGCCAGCGCACGGGTTTTATAAATGCGGGCTGCCCACAGCCATTTGTCCAGCCTGACGGCTTCGACGGGTTTTTCTTTCATGGCCTCTCCTGTAGGGTCAGCGAGGGGATCAGATGCCGGTAGTCATTCAACCCCGGATGGCGAGCGTAGCTTTTTTCCGCCAGCCCGGAGTCGGGGTTGGTGATACCGAGGCAATAGCGGATGCCGTACTCCGCCGCCGCGTCCAGAATCGCCTCGTTATCGTCGACGAAGAGCGTATTACGCGCGTCGAAGCCGGTTTCTTCAGCCACGGCGTGCCACAGCCGCTGATCTTCTTTCGGATAACCAAATGTGTGGGTGGAAAGCAATAAATCAAGGTGTGCATCCAGCCCGGTGTGCTTTAGCTTCACCGCCAGATTATGCGGATGGGCGTTGGTCAGCAAAATCCGCCGTTTGCCGCTGTTTTTTAGCGCCTCGAGGAACGGCACGGTATCTTCACGCAGCGCGGCCCTTGGCCCCTGCTCGCTGGTCATCGCACAAATATCCAAACCAAGGCGCTCGCTCCAGTAGTCCAGGCAGTACCAGTTTAGCGTATGTTGCACCGCGTGGTACTCCTGGCGCATTGCGTCCCTGGCTTCCTGCAGGTTGAGACCCCGCGCGGCGCCCCAGGTTTCCGGCACCAGTTTTTGCCAGAAGTAGTTGTCGAAGGCGAGGTCGAGCAGCGTGCCGTCCATATCCAGCAGAACGGTATCAACCTCCTGCCAGGCGATATCAAAATGCATGGTGGGTCTCCAGCGAGGGGGAAAATTGCGCGACAGGGTATCATACCCGGTCGCGCAGAGAATTATTCTTGCGGTTCCGGTGAGGAAAGGAGATCCGGATTCAGGCAGCTTTCGTAGTATTTCTGAATCTCTTCCTGACGCTGGCGATGGCGCTGATAGCGACGAAAAGCCTGGAGGCCGTGATACGCCGTACAGCCCAGCATGGTCAGCAGCAGCAGCGTGGTGCCGAGATAGCGCCACAGACCGGTGCGATCGGGAATACGATGCAGGTTGATGTGCTGCGTCCCGTTGGCATCGGTATAAAGATTGGTGACGATGCCTTCTGCCTGGAACGGCGTGTGCATTAACATGCCCGCCAGGCGCTGCAGTTCGCTCCACTGCTGGTGTGCAGGGAAGTCGTATAACCCGGTGCCTGGCCATGGCTGATTCACCAGGTCGCTGCCTTCATCGCTGGCAATCAGGAAACCGCCGGGCGCCGGGCTATTCAGCGCCTGCGCCGCGCGCGAGGTTTCACGGCTGATGAACGGGGCGGTGGAGGTGGTGACCAGATTCTCCAGCGACTCCGCGCTTACCGGGCGTAACAGGACGTTGACCCCATCCAGCTTGCCCGCGTTTGCGCGTTTGGTCAGGGTTTCCCAGTTGCGGGTATTACCGAGGTTAACCAGCGCATTCTTCAAACGAACGCAATCGTCTTTCGCAGAGCACAGGTCGTTAGTTTTGGTGACGATATCGCCAAAGTCATCCAGCAGCACCATGCCTGACTTCTGAATGGCGGAACGCAGCGCCGGGCTGACGCGCGAATCGTCATCAGATTCGGGATGGAGCTGGCGCTGAACGGTCTGCATCAGGGCGGTGGCCTTACTGACGATATCTGACTCCGGCAGCGGCAGGGGAGGGGCATCATTCCAGACGATTTGTGAACAATCGAACGGCATAAACGACGAGTTCTCTTTTGCCGTCCAGGCGCCCGGCGAGTGGATGTTGCACATTCCAGTGCCTTTCAGGCGCAGCGTGTCGCCGATGCGAATCTTTGACTTCTCCAGCTGGGCAACCGTCGTGGCTTCGATAGTTTGTGCGCCCTTGAGCCATGAAAGGGTGAATTTAAAGGGCATATTCAGCGGTACGCTGGCCCACAGCATCACGACGACCAGCAGCGCGCCCAGGGCGATAATCGCGCTGCGGAGCCAGTACTGAAGCGGGAAGTTTTTGACCTCATCATGCAGCGACAGGAAGCGCCCCTGGCGGACAACGTGGCGGCTAAGATAGATGTCGATATCCGTTTGTTGGCCGAGGTCCTGCGCGATCCACGGCTGCCAGTGGCGCGGGTAGATAAGATCGATAATGCCGAGGGAAATATTATTGATATGTTCCTGGTCGTTTTCACCAAACAGCCCCCAGCGTTTAGGCATGCCGCGCAGGCAGTGAATTTCCCGCAGCGATGTTTTACGTGGGGGGGCGTAAATACCCCATATGCCCGCAAGCAGGAGAAGCAACCCGCCGCCCAGTAGCCAGGGGGAAAAAACGTTGGGAGTCATTAGGCTGCAATAAAACAGCAGGAAAGCGGTGACCACCAGGATGGCTTCGCGCAGACCGTCAGGGCGGCTGAGCGCGTGCTCTTCAGGGGTTTCCGGGCGGATGTTCAGCAGCTCAATTTGTTCGCTCTCTTCTCCGCGGATGGAAGCCTGAGGCACGGAGGATTTTTCAAGCGCCAACCCTCGGGACTCGTGCGGGTAGTCGCTGAGGGTTTGCCCGTTGAGAGCAATCACCAGCGGCAGGCTATCGGTGGAGATTAATTCGACGCTGTTTTCATCATTGATGTGTTGTTCCCAGAAGGGAGGAAGATGAATTTCAACGGAATCAAGGAAGTAGCGCCATTTGTTGAGCTCGTCGGTGGTGATGCCGTAGCGAGTGATGGCTCGGGTGACGCTATAAACGGTGCCGCTCTGTTCGTTCAGGGTCAGGTTTACCGGCGCGCTGATGGCGCCTGATGCCGGCAGCTGCTGGTTGCGGCTGAGACGGTCGAGGTATTTTTCTACGGCGCTGCGCTCTTCATCGGAAAGCTTGCGCGTCGCGGCATCGCTAAAGGCCTGCAGCAGCGGCAGGCGACGACGTCTTGCATGCGTGCGATACCACCACCCGATAAGCAATGCGCAGATTAGCAGAGCTATCAAAAATATCAGAAAGGTGCCCATGCCCATCCCATCATAGTTATTCTTTTCTTACTGGTATCGTCGGTTGCCATTCATCAATGGAGGTAAAACAGCCGTCGCAATCGGCACTCTGTTAAAGCGGGAACATCTCTTATGCAAAGCAGCAGCATACAACCTTATCAAAAACGTTAAAATCCAGGAATCAGTATATTCTCAAATACTATTCAACCTATTGACTTTTTAGTCATTGTGATAATCGGGCTCGGGACGGGAAAGTTGCAACTATGTAAATTAGTAGCGATTAGGATTGCCGAAACCGTGCTGCGTATCGCACAATGGCCGCTGTAATCACAGCATAGACCGATGACAATGAGCAAATCATTACAAAAACCCACTATTCTCAACGTTGAAACAGTCGCGCGCTCGCGCCTTTTTAATGTTGAAAGCGTGGACCTCGAGTTCAGCAACGGCGTGCGCCGAGTGTATGAACGGATGCGGCCTTCTACCCGTGAAGCCGTGATGATTGTGCCGATTGTCGATGACCATATAATCTTGATTCGCGAATACGCTGTCGGTACGGAATCCTATGAGCTGGGCTTCTCAAAAGGCCTGATCGATCCGGGTGAAAGCGTACTGGAGGCCGCCAACCGCGAGCTAAAAGAAGAGGTCGGCTTTGGCGCGCAAAAACTGACGTTTTTGAAAAAGCTGAGCATGGCCCCCTCCTACTTCTCCAGCAAGATGAACATTCTGGTGGCGGAAGATCTTTATCCGGAATCGCTGCCCGGCGACGAGCCCGAGCCGCTGCCCCAGGTTCGCTGGCCGCTGTCGCAGCTGATGACGCTGCTTGATGAAGAAGACTTTAACGAAGCGCGTAACGTTAGCGCGCTGTTCCTGCTGCGCGAATGGCTGCAGGCGCAGGGGCGGCTGTAGCGTCACTCCCGGATAACGAAAAATGCCCCACGGCGGGCCTTACGGAGCCGTTGCGGTAGGTCGTGGTAAAGGCGCCAGCCGTGGCACGATATCTACAACCGGTTTTCCGTCAGCCAAAAAAAAGCGCCCGCAGGCGCTTTTTTTGTCAGAACAGTTCGTGGGTTTCCCCCCCGCCATCGGTAATGGTGGTGCCGACTTCATGAACCGCCTGCTGGGTAGGCTGAGTGCCCTCAATAAAGTACTCAGCGCGGCTGTTACCGCCGCTGGCCAACTGACCGGTACTGCGGTCAATGTTGACCGTAATAATACCCGGCGGCGGCGTAAGCGGTTCTTCCGGTACGCCTTGCAGCACGTTTTTCATAAAGTCATCCCAGGCCGGCTGAGCGCTTTTGGCGCCGCCTTCATAGCCCGATATCTGATCTTTGATTGCCCCGGAGGCGGTGGTGCGGCCAAGGTCGCGACGGTGGTCATCGAAGCCAATCCATACCGACGTCACCACGCCAGGGCCGTAGCCCGAGAACCACGCATCTTTTGAACTGTTGGTGGTCCCGGTTTTGCCGCCGATATCGTGACGCTGCAGATCGCGCCCCGCTCGCCAGCCGGTGCCCATCCAGCCCGGTTCGCCGAAAATATTAGTGTTCAGGGCGCTTTTAATCAGGAACGCCAGCGGGGTGTTGATCACGTGCGGCGCATACTCGGGTGCGCCACTTTGCGCCACCAGCGACTGGTTCGCCTGCGCCAGCTGCGGCTGCGGAGGAACGCCGGGGTTTTGCGGGTCCTGAGAGGTCGCTACGTCCTCAACGTCTTTGTTCTCGAGCACATCGGACTTCGGCGTATCGCCATAAATCACCGGAATATTGCACTGCGGGCAGGCAATTTTTGGCCGCTCTTCAAAAATGACGCCGCCCTGATCGTTCTCGATTTTGCTGATGAAATAAGGGCTGACCAGGAAACCGCCGTTAGCCATCACCGAATAGCCGCGAGCAACCTGAAGCGGGGTGAAAGACGCGGAGCCCAGCGCCAGCGATTCTGTCCGCACGATGTTCTGCGCCGGGAAGCCGAAGCGCTGAAGATACTCTGCCGCGTAGTCCACACCCATGGCGCGCATCGCGCGAACCATGACAACGTTCTTTGATTGACCCAGCCCCTGACGCAGGCGGATAGGGCCCGCATACTGCGGCGGGGAGTTTTTTGGCCGCCAGTCGGAGCCGGAGCCGGCATCCCAGCGGGAAATCGGCACATCGTTGAGCATGCTCGCCAGCGTTAAGCCTTTATCCATTGCCGCTGTGTAGAGGAACGGCTTAATGTTAGAACCGACCTGGCGCAGCGCCTGAGTCGCGCGGTTGAACTTGCTCTGGTTGAAATCGAAGCCGCCGACCAGCGCAATGATCGCCCCGTTTTGCGGGTTGATCGATACCAGCGCCGAGTTGACATCAGGCACCTGCGATAGCCACCAGCTGCTACCCACCTGGCGGACCCACACCTGCTGCCCGGCCTGCACCACATCGTTCACTTTACGCGGCGTGGCGCCCTGTTGGGTATCAGAGATAAACCGACGCGCCCAGCGGACGCCTTCCATATTCAGCGACACCGAGGTGCCGTTGCTCATGAGTGCGACGGCTTCCTGCGGGCTTGCCGAAGTGACTACCGCCGGAGAGAGCGGTCCGGTACTCGGGGTTTTTTTCAGGGTTTCGAGGATTTTCTGGTTATCCCACGGCGTTTCGCCCACCTTCCACAGCACCTTTTCCGGGCCGCGATAGCCGTGGCGCATGTCGTAATCCAGCACGTTATTCCGCACCGCCTGCTGGGCGGCCTGCTGATTTTTACGGGTAATGGTGGTGTAGACGCGATAACCGTCTTCATAAGCCTGCTCGCCGTAGCGGCTGACCATTTCCTGACGCACCATTTCGCTAAGATACGGGGAGGAGAAGGCGATTTCCGGCGTATGGTAGCTGGCGTCAATCGTCTGGCTACGCGCCTGATCGTACTGCGACTGCGTGATGTAGCCTTCGCTCAGCATCCGTGAGAGAACAACGTTGCGGCGGGCGGTTGCGCGATCCATGGAGTAGAGCGGGTTAAACGTCGACGGCGCTTTAGGCAGGCCCGCAATGACCGCCATTTCGCTCAGCGTAAGCTGGTCGACGGATTTCCCAAAATAGACCTGCGCGGCCGCGCCGACGCCGTAGGCGCGGTAGCCAAGATAGATTTTGTTCAGGTACAGCTCAAGGATTTCATCTTTATTGAGCAACTGCTCGATGCGGATCGCGAGGAAGGCTTCTTTCACCTTACGCATCAGCGTCTTCTCAGGGCTCAGGAAGAAGTTGCGCGCCAGCTGCTGAGTAATCGTACTGGCGCCCTGCGAGGCGTGGCCGGAGAACATCGCGACGCTGGCCGCGCGGAAAATCCCGACCGGGTCAACGCCATGATGCTCATAAAAACGGCTATCTTCGGTGGCGATAAACGCTTTTATCAGCTCAGGCGGCATTTGCTGCAGCGTGACGGGAATACGGCGTTTTTCGCCATATTGCGCAATCAGCTCGCCATCCGCGCTATAGACCTGCATCGGGATCTGCAGGCGCACATCCTTCAGGGTTGCGACGTCGGGGAGCTGCGGCTCTATATATTTATAGAGACCAAAAATCGAGCCTGCTCCCAGCAGTACGCAACAGACTGCAAGGATAAAAAGATACTTTACGAACTTCACCGGAGATTTCTCATTTAGTTTTCATTGGGCAGTTTATAAACAAACGCGCAGTAGTATAAAGGCAAGCCTGGAGCATTGATATAGCGAAGCATATCGGCGGATAAGGAGATCGTAGGCATGGCTTTTAGAAACTGGCGCATAGGAATGCATATTCAGCAGGACCATATTGCTATCGTCGCGTTATTACTCGAGCGTTCACGCTGGGCGCTACGTCGCTGGTGGCGTATCCCGCTGATTCCCGGCACCGTGCGGCAGGGCATCGTGGTGGACGTTGAGTCGCTGGCCCGCCAGCTGCAGCCCTGGCGGCGGGAGCTGCCTTTGCAGCATCAGGCGTGTATTGCCTTCCCGGCGGCGCGAACGCTGCAAAAGCAGCTTCCGCGCCCGCAGATTTCATTACGAGAAAGCGAGCAGGCGACCTGGATCGCCAGCGCGATGGCGCAGCAGCTGGAAATGCCCGCGTCATCGCTCTGCGTCGATTATGTGGACGCCAGAGCGGCCGATGGCTGGCGGGTCACCGCCGCGCAGCGCCTGGATATTAACGCCCTCGGCCAGCTGGCAAGCCGCCTTAAGCTGAAGGTGGTCGGAATTGTGCCGGACGCCAGCGCGCTTGGCGCCTTTTTCCCCTGGCTGCCCGTCGAGGTTCAGGGGCTGGCGTGGCGTGACGAAACGAGCTGGCTTTGGGCGACCGCCGATAGCTGGGGATGCTGTCCGTGCAGCGACGTTCCCTCTTTTCCCGGCCTGGTTTCCCGGGTGAACGCCGGAGAGTTTCGCCTTTGCACCTCTGCCTCGCTCGACGGGCAGAATTTTGACGCATGGAGCGCCATTCATCGCCTGCAGCCCCCGCTCCCGGCCCGTGGCGATAGCTTTACCGTTGCCCTCGGCCTGGCGCTGGGAGCGGGTCAGCCATGAGCCACATCGTTAACTTCCTTCCCTGGCGCGAAACGCGTCGACGGCAACGTCTGCGGATGGCAGGACTGCTGATTGTGGGTTTGCTACTTATTCTGCTTGCGGCGATCCTCGCCTCACGGCTCAACAAACGGGCCAGCCACTCGCTTGAAACGGCGAGGATAAGCGCTGACGACCTGCTTTATAGCGCATTACAGCAGCGTGAACGCGCCATGCGCCAGCGCCTGCAGCAGCAGGAACAACGGCGCCTGCGCTATCTGCGGCGCGAGAGAACCGCCGCCTGGCAGCCAACGTTACAGGCGATAGCGTCGCGTATGCCGGAGCACGCCTGGTTAACGCTGCTGGAATACCGACAGAATACCCTGGTACTGAGCGGACTCACGTTGCATCTAAAGGGGCTGGCTGAGCTTGAAAAGGCGCTGGGGAGCGTTGCCGGCCTGCGTCCGCCAAAGGCGGGAGAAACGCACCGCGACAGCGAAGGGCGCTGGTTATTTCACTTTTCCATGGCCGAAGAGGACGACAATGCAGTGGGACGTTGAACGTTGGCTGACGGGGCGCAAATATCTGTTCATGATATCCGTCGCTCTGGTCCTCATCGCCGTAATCGGGTTCTGGCTACTGCTGCCTCTCCAGGCAGAAACGTCGGCCGGGCGCTCGCCGCAGGTACAGGCGCAGTGGCGAAAACTGCTGCCGCTGAGTAGCGCTTTACAGACCGCCGGGATGGCGGAAGACGCGACCCAGGTTTTTACGCCTATTGATCTTCCTATTGCCGGGGCGACGCTTATCGCCTGGCGGCCAGGGGGCTCCGCAGGCGAGATGCAGCTGGCGGTTGACTGGCAAGCGGTGCCCGCGCTCTTTTCCTGGCTGGCTCGCTGCGGGATGCGCGCTACGGCTTTCTCCCTGCAGCCGGAAAAGCAGGCGTTACGGTTGACCCTGCATCTGGAGGCGGAAGATGCGCCTTAAATGGTGGTGTTGGCTGCTGTTCCCGCTCCCGCTGCTGGCTGAAGAGCGCGATCCGTTCCAGCCCCCGGTGGACCGCTGCCGGACGGCGCAGCTTAGCCAGTGGCGCTACGGCGGTGCTATCGGCGATTCGCTGGCGCTTATGGGTATCGTGCAGGATAGCGCCGGGAAATGGCGCCGCGTGAGGGCGGAGGCTATTTTGCCCACGGGCTGGCGGGTGACGCGCCTGACGCCAGAGGAAATGACAATATCAACCGGTCCTGGGTGTGAACCCGCACAGTGGGTCTGGCTGCGAAAGGGAATAAAGAATGATGCGATGGACAAGCCTGCTGTTTCTGCTCCTGCCGCTGATGGTCGTCGCGGCCAAAAAGGATCTTCCCGTGTCGCTGGTCGTCGATGATGCGCCGGTGTCCCAGGTACTGCAAACGCTGGCGGAGCTGAAGCAAAAAAATCTCGTGGTGGCTCCTGACGTCAGCGGTACGGTATCTCTTCATCTGAAGGAGGTGCCCTGGTTACAGGCGCTGCGCTCGGTTATCGACAGCGCCGGTCTGGCCCTGACTCAGCAAGGTTCGGTCCTGTACGTGCACACTCAGGCGTGGCAAAAGGCGCAGCAGCTGCTGCTGGAAGCGGAAAAAGCAAAGCGTCTGCAGAATCTTCCTTTGCAGGGGTATAGCGTGACCTTGCATTATGCGGATGCAGAAGATTTAGCGAAGGCGGGTGAAAAACTGCTGAGCGCTCGCGGGCATATGATGGTCGATAAGCGAACCAACCGCCTGTTGATTCGTGATGATGCCCGGCACCTCCCGGCGTTAAAAGCGTGGGCCCGGGAGATGGATGTGCCCGTCGGCCAGGTTGAGCTGGCGGCGCACATCGTCTCAATGAGCGAAACCAGCCTGCGCGAACTGGGCGTTAAGTGGAGCCTGGCCGACGCCAGCAGCCCGCCGGGCTCCGGTAAATTAACCACCTTGAGCAGCAACCTGGCGGTAGGGGATGCCAGCACGAGGGCCGGGTTTAACATCGGCCGCATCAGCGGGCGGCTTCTGGAGCTGGAACTTTCCGCGCTTGAGCAGAAGCAGCAGGTGGACATTATCGCCAGCCCTCGGCTGTTGGCTTCCCATATGCAGCCCGCCAGCATTAAGCAGGGCAGCGAGATACCTTATCAGGTCTCCAGCGGCGAAAGCGGGGCGACCTCCGTTGAGTTTAAAGAGGCGGTGCTGGGGATGGAGGTGACGCCGACGGTGCTGCATCACGATCGCGTGCGTTTAAAACTCAGGATTAGCGAAAATACGCCGGGCCAGGTGCTCAAACAGGAAAATGGTGAAGCGCTGGCTATCGATAAACAAGAAATAGAAACGCAGGTTGAAATGAAAAGCGGCGAGACCCTGGCGTTAGGCGGGATCTTTGCGCAGAAAAATAAAACGTCTCGCGATGGTATTCCTCTCCTTAGCGACATCCCCTGGCTTGGTCAGTTATTTCGCCGTGACGGTAAGGATAACGAACGACGTGAACTGGTTGTCTTCATCACTCCACGTATTCTGGCAGTGCATTAAGCGGGTTTTTCATGCTAAACACGTTTCAGGTGTTTGACGTGAGGACGGATTTAGCATACAAGGGGTACCGATTTGAGAGTCGGGTACGACATCAATCCTCCCTTTCTTGTCCGGTGATTTATTCTGTTGCCAAACCAGCCGGAGTATTGAGATAATTTTTAGTCTGACTCTCGCTCTAATTGCATATGAGGTTTCAGTTCATGTCCTGCTGCGCTGGGTGTCTGCGAAGCGGGTTTACCATTAACGAATAGTCTTAGTAGTACCGAAAAAATGGCAGAGAAACGCAATATCTTTCTGGTTGGGCCTATGGGTGCCGGCAAAAGCACTATTGGGCGCCAGTTAGCCCAACAGCTCAACATGGAATTTTACGATTCCGATCAAGAAATTGAGAAACGCACTGGCGCAGATGTGGGTTGGGTCTTTGATGTAGAAGGCGAAGACGGCTTCCGCGACCGTGAAGAAAAAATCATCAATGAGTTGACGGAAAAACAGGGAATCGTGCTGGCAACCGGCGGTGGCTCTGTAAAATCCCGTGAAACGCGTAACCGTCTCTCCGCCCGCGGCGTGGTGGTCTACCTGGAAACAACTATCGAAAAGCAGCTTGCCCGTACGCAGCGCGATAAAAAGCGTCCTTTGCTGCAGGTTGATGCTCCGCCTCGCGAAGTACTGGAAGCGCTGGCGGATGAACGCAATCCGCTGTACGAAGAGATTGCAGATGTCACTATCCGCACTGACGATCAAAGCGCGAAAGTGGTAGCAAACCAGATTATTCATATGCTGGAAAGCAACTGATTCTGGCTTAATAAAGTGCGTCAGAGTAAAAGCAACTGAGGTGGACGTCGCGTTATGGAGAGGCTTACTGTAACCCTCGGGGAACGTAGTTACCCGATTACCATCGCGGCTGGTTTGTTTAACGATCCAGCTTCCTTCCTGCCACTGAAATCAGGCGACCAGGTCATGCTGGTCACCAATGAAACGCTGGCGCCGCTTTATCTGGATACCGTACGCTCCGTACTTGAGCAAGCGGGCGTAAAAGTCGATAGCGTGATTCTTCCCGACGGCGAGCAGTTTAAAAGCCTGGCGGTGATGGATACCGTTTTTACCGCGCTATTGCAAAAACCACACGGCCGCGACACGACGTTAGTGGCGCTCGGCGGTGGGGTGATTGGTGATTTAACGGGATTTGCAGCGGCCAGCTACCAGCGTGGCGTGCGCTTTATTCAGGTTCCTACCACTCTGCTGTCGCAGGTGGATTCTTCGGTCGGCGGCAAAACGGCCGTCAACCATCCTCTCGGCAAAAACATGATTGGCGCCTTCTGGCAGCCGGTTTCTGTTGTTGTCGATCTTAACTGTCTCAAAACGCTGCCGAAGCGTGAGCTCTCTTCCGGCCTGGCTGAAGTGATCAAGTACGGCGTTATTCTTGACGGCGAATTTTTCGACTGGCTGGAAAATAATATTGATGCATTGCTGGCGCTGGATGAAAAAGCGATGGCGTACTGTATCCGTCGCTGCTGTGAGCTGAAAGCTGAAGTTGTCGCCGCCGACGAGCGCGAAACCGGGTTACGTGCTTTACTCAATCTTGGCCATACTTTTGGTCATGCTATCGAAGCTGAGATGGGCTACGGTAACTGGTTACATGGTGAAGCGGTCGCTGCCGGTATGGTGATGGCGGCGCGTGCATCCGAACGTCTGGGGCGGTTTAATCCGCAGGATACGCAGCGCATTATTCATCTGCTGCAGCGTGCTGGCTTGCCGGTAAGTGGCCCGCAGGAGATGGCAGCAGAGGCGTATTTGCCCCATATGATGCGTGATAAAAAGGTGCTGGCGGGCGAGATGCGGCTGGTGCTACCCCTCGCGATAGGGAAGAGCGAGATACGCGGCGGAGTCCCGCATGATGTTGTTCTTGGCGCGATTGCTGATACTCAGCAGGCGCAACAATAAGAAGGTCTGGCCGCGTTCGCGCGGCGTTATCATTTCGGGTGACGTGCAATAGTCGTGAGCATAAGCCTTTTAGTGGGGTGTTAAATGGATGAATTAAAACCAGAAGACGATATGAAAGCCGATCGCAGCGATCGTCGTACTGGTCGTTCTCGTCAGTCTTCAGAGCGTGATGCCGATCCGCAAATCAATTTTGATGATGTCGAACTTGATGATGCTGACGATGGTCGCCCGACGCGCGGCAGCAAAGCACGCCGTGAGCGCGATGAAGAACAGTATGAAGAGTACGAAGAAGAAGTAGAGTCTGACGAAGACGATGACGAAGAGCGTCAGGTTGAGCGCCGTCCTCGTAAGCGTAAGAAGGCGCCTGCGAAACCGGCTTCCCGTCAGTACATCATGATGGGCGTGGGGATCCTCGTTCTGCTGCTGCTGATCGTTGGCGTGGGTTCCGCGCTGAAATCACCATCCTCATCCAGCGAGCAAACGGCTTCCGGCGAGAAGAGCATCAACCTGTCCGGCGAGCAGGACAATAATAATACCCAGCCTGCTGCTCAGGATTCATCAGCGGCAAACAACGCGCAGCCGCAGGATGTTTCTCTGCCGCCTATCGCGTCTAACCCGACTCAAGGTCAGGCGACGGCTGAACCCCAAGGCCAGCAGCGCGTTGAGGTTCAGGGCGATCTGAACAATGCGCTGACCCAGCAGCAGGGTCAGATTGATAGCGCGGTCGCGAATTCTACTCTGCCAACTGAACCTGCCACCGTTGCGCCAGTGCGCAATGGCACCGCGGCCCCGCGCCAGGCGACGACAGAGCGTCAGACGGCGGCGACACCGCGTCCGGCGGAGCGTAAGCATACGGTTATCGAACCGAAACCGCAGGCCACGGCGAAAGCACCGACCCAGCCGAAGCCGGCAGCGGTCCAGCCTAAGCGTGTCGAAAACGTCGCGACCACGAAGCCGGCAGCCGCGCAGCCGACTAAGCCTGCCGCAACTGCCCAGGCCAAACCAGCCGCGACTACCGCGCCTGCTGCGACCGCGACCACCGCGCCAGCAGCAACTGCCGCTGCCGCTCCGGCTGCTACGGCCGCTGCGGGTAAAAGTGCGGGTGACGTCAGTTCGATGAAGTCTGCGCCGTCCGGTCACTACACGCTGCAGCTCAGCAGCTCTTCTAACTACAACAACCTCAACAGTTGGGCGAAGAAAGAGAAGCTGGAAAAGTATGTTGTCTATGAGACTACGCGTAACGGACAGCCCTGGTATGTCCTGGTGAGCGGCATCTACGCTTCGAAAGATGAAGCGAAACGTGCTGTTGCTACGCTGCCAGCAGATGTACAGGCAAAAAATCCGTGGGCAAAACCGCTGCATCAGGTTCAGTCTGACCTGAAATAATGCCGCAGTGTAGTCTGAAGCGCAGGATGCTGTCGGAGCTTTCTCCACAGCCGGAGAATGTGTAATTAGTTAGGCAGCATGAAAAAGAATCGCGCTTTTCTGAAATGGGCAGGGGGTAAATACCCCCTGCTTGACGATATTAAGAAGCATTTGCCGCAGGGCGACTGCTTGATTGAGCCTTTTGTGGGCGCCGGGTCGGTATTTCTGAATACCGACTTTTCTCGTTATATCCTCGCTGATATCAATAGTGATTTGATTAGTCTGTATAACATCGTCAAGCTGCGTACCGATGACTATGTTACGGCGGCGCGTGAGATGTTTACGCCAGAGAACAACGTCACAGAGCAGTATTATCGGTTCCGTGATGAGTTCAACCAGAGCCAGGAGCCGCTGCGTCGCGCGGTGCTGTTCCTGTATCTGAATCGTCATGGCTACAATGGCCTGTGTCGCTACAATCTGCGCGGTGAGTTTAACGTGCCGTTTGGTCGCTATAAGAAGCCCTATTTTCCCGAAGCTGAGCTGTATCATTTCGCGGAGAAGGCGCAGCATGCAGAGTTTCATTGTGAATCTTATGAAGAGTGCATGAAGCGGGCAGATAACCGCTCCGTTGTTTACTGCGATCCGCCCTATGCGCCGCTGTCATCAACGGCGAATTTTACGGCTTATCATACGAATAGCTTTAGCCAGGAGCAGCAGGAGCTGCTGGCTAAAAAGGCGGAATCGCTGATGAAAAAGCGCATTCCAGTGCTGATTTCAAACCATCGCACGCCGCTCACTGAGGAGTGGTACAAAAACGCCGCTGAGACGCATATTGTGAAGGTTCGACGCAGCATCAGCAGCAACGGTGGTACACGTAAGAAGGTGGACGAGCTTCTGGCTCTGTACCGTCCGCCCAAGACCAAATAAATTTCAAGGAGATGCGGATGAAGCAGTATTTGATTGCCCCTTCGATTCTGTCGGCTGATTTTGCCCGTCTGGGCGAGGATACCGCCAATGCGTTGGCTGCGGGTGCGGATGTTGTGCACTTTGACGTGATGGACAACCACTACGTGCCGAATCTGACCATTGGTCCGATGGTGCTTAAATCACTGCGAAATTACGGTATCACCGCGCCGATTGATGTGCATTTGATGGTCAAGCCCGTTGACCGCATCGTTCCTGATTTTGCCGCCGCGGGCGCCAGCATCATTACTTTCCACCCGGAAGCTTCTGAACACGTTGACCGCACGCTGCAGCTTATCAAAGAGCATGGCTGTAAAGCCGGTCTGGTGTTTAACCCGGCCACCTCCCTGAGCTACCTCGACTACGTGATGGATAAGCTGGATGTCATCCTGCTGATGTCCGTCAACCCAGGCTTTGGCGGTCAGTCTTTTATTCCGCACACCCTGGAAAAACTGCGTGAAGTTCGTCGTCGCATTGATGAATCCGGCTACGACATCCGTCTGGAAGTCGACGGCGGCGTAAAAGTCAGCAATATCGCTGAGATTGCCGCAGCCGGTGCGGATATGTTTGTTGCCGGATCGGCTATTTTCGATCAGCCTGACTACAAAAAAGTGGTCGATCAAATGCGTAGCGAATTAGCAAAGGTTAGCCATGGATAAGTTACAAAATATTCGCGGCGTGGCGTTCGATCTCGACGGGACGCTGGTAGACAGCGCGCCGGGATTGACCGCTGCCGTTGATAACGCCCTTTATGCGCTGGAACTGCCGATGGCGGGCGAAGAGCGCGTCGTGACCTGGATTGGCAACGGCGCTGACGTTCTGATCCAGCGGGCTCTGACCTGGGCCCGTCAGGAGCGCGCGGCGCTGAGAGCGGCGCAGGGTAAACCTTCCGTCGATCATGACGATATCCCGCAGGCTGAACAGCAGGCCATTTTGCGCAAGCTGTTCGATCGCTACTATGGCGAAGTGGCGGAAGAGGGGAGCTTTTTGTTTCCCGCCGTTGCCGATACGCTGGGCGCGCTGCACGCAAAGGGCCTGCCGCTGGCGCTGGTAACCAATAAACCGACGCCCTTTGTCGCGCCGATTCTGGCGTCGCTGGATATCGCGAAATATTTTACCGTTGTTATCGGCGGCGATGATGTAA
This sequence comes from Klebsiella sp. ME-303, assembly GCF_007910085.1. Taxonomy (NCBI): domain Bacteria; kingdom Pseudomonadati; phylum Pseudomonadota; class Gammaproteobacteria; order Enterobacterales; family Enterobacteriaceae; genus Klebsiella; species Klebsiella sp. ME-303. Next base: position 66,782 of record NZ_VOJB01000090.1, read on the forward strand.
AAAACAAAAAACCGCACCCGGAACCGCTGCTTCTGGTCGCGGAGAAACTGGGGCTGGCACCCGCGGAGCTGCTGTTCGTTGGCGACTCGCGCAACGATATTCAGGCCGCGAAGGCCGCGGGCTGCAGTTCGATCGGCCTGACCTACGGCTACAACTACGGCGAGCCGATTTCGCTGAGCGAGCCGGATTATATCTTTGACCAATTTAATGAACTCTTGCCCGCTTTCGGGCTACCGTACAGTGAAACTCAGGAATAAAAAATGACTAAGCCCATCGTTTTTAGTGGCGCACAGCCCTCCGGTGAATTGACCATTGGCAACTATATGGGTGCGCTGCGTCAGTGGGTAAACATGCAGGACGATTACCACTGCATTTACTGCATCGTTGACCAGCACGCGATTACCGTTCGTCAGGACCCGCAGCAGCTGCGTAAGGCCACGCTGGACACGCTGGCGCTGTATCTGGCGTGCGGTATCGACCCGCAAAAAAGCACCATCTTCGTTCAGTCCCACGTGCCGGAGCACGCGCAGCTCGGCTGGGCGCTGAACTGCTACACCTATTTCGGCGAACTGAGCCGTATGACCCAGTTTAAAGACAAGTCATCGCGCTATGCGGAAAACATTAACGCCGGTCTGTTTGACTATCCGGTACTGATGGCTGCCGACATTCTGCTGTATCAGACTAACCAGGTCCCGGTTGGCGAAGACCAGAAACAGCACCTGGAGCTGAGCCGCGATGTCGCCCAGCGTTTCAACGCTATCTACGGCGACGTGTTTAAAGTGCCGGAACCGTTTATTCCAAAATCCGGCGCGCGCGTGATGTCGCTGCTGGAGCCGACCAAAAAGATGTCCAAGTCAGATGATAACCGCAACAACGTTATCGGCCTGCTGGAAGACCCGAAATCGGTGGTGAAGAAGATCAAACGCGCGGTCACCGACTCCGACGAGCCGCCGGTTGTTCGCTACGACATCCAGAACAAAGCGGGCGTCTCCAACCTGCTGGATATCCTCTCTGCCGTTACCGGTCAGAGCATTCCAGAGCTGGAGCAGCATTTTGAAGGCAAAATGTACGGTCACCTGAAGGGCGAAGTGGCTGAAGCCGTTTCCGGCATGCTGACCGAACTGCAGGAGCGCTATCACCGATTCCGCGGTGATGAAGCATTCCTCAATCAGGTCATGAAGGAGGGGGCGGAGAAAGCCAGCGCTCGCGCTTCCGTTACCCTGAAAGCGGTTTACGAAGCGATTGGTTTCGTCGCTAAGCCCTGAGCAATTTGCTGGTCTCAGCGCAATAAAAAGCCGGGTGCAATGTATCCGGCTTTTTAATTTGCGAGCGGCTTTGAGCTACATCAGCGTCATTAATGGTTGGAGAACCAGTTCAGCTTATCGCGCAGGCCGACCACGCGGCCGACAATAATCAGCGCCGGGCTGGCCATTTGCTGGGCCAGAATATCCAATTGCTCTAACGTGCCGGTGACAACCTTCTGCGTTATCGCCGTTCCGTTTTCAACGATGGCTGCGGGCATATCCGCCGCCATGCCGTGGGCAATCAGTTTTTCCCGGATCGCCGGGGCCTGGTTCAGGCCCATATAAAACACCAGGGTTTGCTTTTCAACCGCCAGGTTTTCCCAGTCCAGCTCGCCGCCGGTCTTAAGGTGGCCGGTGACCAGGCGCACGCCCTGGGCAAAATCCCGGTGGGTCAGGGGAATGCCCGAGTAGGCGGAACAGCCTGAGGCCGCGGTAATTCCCGGTACAACGGAGAACGGAATACCGGCATGGCACAAGGTTTCCAGCTCTTCGCCGCCGCGGCCAAAGATAAACGGATCGCCGCCTTTCAGTCGTACAACGCGTTTCCCCCCCTGGGCTTCGCGCAGCAGAATCTGGTTAATCTCTTCCTGCGGTACGCAGTGGTAGCCTGAGCGTTTACCCACGAAGACCCGGTCGGCATCGCGGCGCACCAGATTCATGATATCGTCGGAGACCAGGCGGTCATAAACCACGACATCGGCCTGCTGTATTTGCTGCAGGCCTTTGAGGGTCAGCAGTCCGGCGTCGCCGGGGCCGGCGCCCACCAGTACCACTTCACCGCGATGATCCAGCGGCTCGGTCAGCAGCTGCTCCGTGGCGTCAGCGACGGCCTGGCGGTCCTCGTTGGCCAGCGACTGCGCCAGCCTGTCGTTAACAAACAGTTTCTCCCAAAAGCGTCGGCGCTCGCCGACGGTGGCAAACTGTTTTTTCACCCGTGAGCGCAGCTGACCAGCGTAGTGGGCCAGCTGGCCTAAATGCAGCGGTAAAACTGACTCCAGCTTTTCGCGCAGCAGGCGCGCCAGAACCGGCGAGGTGCCGCCGGATGAGACGGCCACCATCAGCGGCGAGCGGTCGATAATCGACGGCATAATAAAGCTGGCCTGCTGAGGGGCGTCGACCACGTTACAAAATATTCGCCTTTCTTCCGCTGACGCGCTGACCCGTTGATTAACCGCTTCGTTGTCGGTTGCGGCAATGGCCAGCCAGCAGTTATCCAGCAGAGCAGGATTAAACTCGCCCTGCACCAGGGTCAGCATGTTTGCATCGGCCCATACCTGGAATTGCGGCACAAAATCCAGGGCATTGACCGTTAATCTGGCGCCGGCGTCCAGTAACAGGCGAGCTTTACGTTCAGCCACATCGCCGCCGCCGACTAACAGGCAGTCGCGATCGCGTAATTGGCAAAATATAGGCAAATGGTCCACGACATTCCCTCTTAATTATTGGCAGCAGCCTTAGAATCTGGCTATCAGGCTATCTTATTTATCAGGTTGAACCTGGGCAATGTTCAACCTGCCTGCACCGATTAGGTCTACTGAGCCAGACTCTTAGTCTCGTTAGTTTTTTCCGGGGCGGGGCGCTCCGATTGCGGCGTAGCATACCAATAACCCAATCCCATAAATACGACACCGGACAAAGTATTGCCGAGTGTTACCCATAACAGATTGTGACCGATTCCCGCAAGCCTGTAGGCATCGCTATGATGGCCAAACCAGGAGAGGGCAAACAGCGTCATGTTGGCGACGGAGTGCTCATAGCCGGACGCGATAAACGCCAGCAGACACCACCAGATAGCAATAAATTTTGCCGCGCCTTCGGTACGGATTGCCATCCAGATCGCCAGACACACCAGCCAGTTACACAGTGCGCCTTTGAAAAAGAGCGCCATCGCGGATTGGCTGGTTTTTGCCAGCGCGACGGTGTGGACGAGGCTGGTATCGACCGGCAGCAGGCTGCCGCCGCCCCAGCTATACAGCAGCGCCACGAAAACGGAACCCGCAAGGTTACCCATCCAGGTTTGCGGCAGAATCGCCCACATCTGCCCCTGGCTGATGGTCCCCGCCTTCACGCCCAGGGTCAGGAACATGGTGTGGCCGGTGAACAATTCAGAGCCGGCGATAATCACCAGCGTTAACGCAATGCCAAAGGTGGCGCCCATCACCAGCGGGCGAACGGCAGGGTCGAGCAGGTTGCCGAGGGTGAATATAAGGATGATGCCGAGGCCGACGTAGGCGCCCGCCATCATGGCGCTGACCCAGAAGCTGAGTGGATGATTGGCCGAGAGGCGCGCAATGCGCCCGGCGTTGGCCGCGCACTTGTTTATTGTGTCCGTAAACATAGGAGTTCCTTTAGCACCTCATCCCTTGCGCTGGCTCTTGGTTAGCTGCCTTCGCGATGCAGTACAAATGATGTTGTGCCATAAATTGAAGAAAAAAATGCAAAAAAAGGGAGGCGTTGCGCCTCCCGTAAAGTGATTAACTGCGTAGCTGCACGACGCCGTCTTTCACTCGGGCTTCATAGTGCGCCACCGAATGGCTTTCATCTTCCATACACAGGCCGTCGCGCAGGCGGAAGCGCTGCTTTTTCAGCGGACTGGCAACCCACAGCTCGCCCTGATGCTCGGCGATCAGGCCGCGAGACAGGACGCTGGATTCAAAGAACGGGTCGATATTGCTAATCGCAAACACCTGGTCGCCGTGATACGGGCGGAAAATCGCCACCTGTTTGTCGCCTAACAGCGCGCAGACGCCGGTTTCCGGCAGGATGTCATCGAGTTTGCAGATGTTTTTCCACTGGCTCATGCGTTTTCCTCCACCAGAGTTACCGGGATACGTTCGTACGGCGTGGCCGGGCGATGTTGTTCACGCTCAGGCACTACCTGGACGTTAGGGTCGCGCTTGTCGCTGTTGATAAAGTGTTTGAAGCGTACCTGGGCCGCTGGCGAGTTAACGGTTTCCGTCCACTCGCAGACTACCGCTGCACGCAGGCGAGCCATCTCTTCTTCCAGATGCTCGTTCAGTCCCAGCTTGTCGTCGATGATGACCGACTTCAGATAATCGATGCCGCCTTCCAGGTTGTCCAGCCACGGCGCGGTACGGGTCAGTTTGTCGGCGGTACGGATATAGAACATCATGAAGCGGTCGAGGTATTTCATCAGCGTTTCGCGGTCAAGATCCGCTGCCAGCAGATCCGCGTGGCGCGGCTTCATGCCGCCGTTGCCGCAGACGTAAAGGTTCCAGCCTTTCTCCGTGGCGATGATGCCGACGTCTTTACCCTGGGCTTCCGCACATTCACGGGTACAGCCGGAGACGCCAAACTTCATTTTATGCGGCGTACGAATGCCTTTGTAGCGGTTTTCCAGCTCGACGCCGAAACCCACGCTGTCGCCTACGCCGTAGCGGCACCAGGTGCTGCCTACGCAGGTTTTCGCCATCCGCAGCGCCTTGGCATACGCGTGACCGGTTTCGAAGCCCGCGTCGATCAGCTGACGCCAGATTTCCGGCAGATCGTCTTTTTGCGCGCCGAACAGGCCGATACGCTGAGAGCCGGTGATCTTGGTGTACAGATTAAATTCGCGGGCGATACGGCCGACGGCCACCAGGCCTTCCGGCGTGATTTCGCCGCCCGCAGAGCGCGGGATAACGGAGTAGGTGCCGTCTTTCTGGATGTTGGCCAGGAAGTTGTCGTTGGTATCCTGCAGCGGGGTATGCTGCGGCTTGAGGATATATTCGTTCCAGCAGGAAGCCAGCAGAGAGCCCACGGTCGGTTTACACACTTCGCAGCCGTAGCCTTTACCGTGTTTCGCCAGCAGCTCTTCAAAGGTTTTGATGCCTTCCACCCGGATGAGGTGGAACAGTTCCTGACGGGAGTACGCAAAGTGCTCGCACAGGTTATTGTTGACTTCGATGCCCTGTTTCGCCAGTTCGGCGTTGAGCACCTGAGTCACCAGCGGGATACAGCCGCCGCAGCCGGTACCGGCTTTGGTTTCTGCCTTCAGCGCCGCCACCGTGTGGCAGCCTTTATTAATGGCGGCAATCAATGCGCCCTTGGTGACATCGAAGCAGGAACAAATTTGCGCGCTGTCCGGCAGTTTATCGACGCCGATGGACGGCTTACCGCTGCCCGCGTGCGCCGGCAGGATCAGCGAGTCGGGGTTTTCCGGCAGTTCGATGGCGTTCAGCACCAGCTGCAGCAGGTTGCCGTAATCGCTGGTATCGCCCACCAGCACCGCGCCGAGCAGGGTCTTGTTGTCAGGGCTGACGATAAGGCGTTTGTAGACCTCTTTGCTTTCGTCGAGGTAAACGTAGCTGCGCGCGCCCGGCGTACGACCGTGAGCGTCGCCAATGCCGCCGACGTCAACGCCCAGCAGCTTCAGCTTGGCGCTAAGATCCGCGCCTTCAAAGGCGTTTTCGGTCTGGAGGATATGGTCAACGGTAACCTGAGCCATTTTGTAGCCCGGGGCGACCAGGCCGTAAACGCGGTTGTTCCAGCTGGCGCATTCACCGATGGCGTAGATATCCGGGTCAGAGGTCTGGCAGGCGTCGTTAATCACGATGCCGCCGCGCGGAGCGACTTCCAGACCGCACTGGGTGGCCAGCTTATCGCGCGGGCGGATACCGGTAGAGAAGACGATAAAGTCGACTTCCAGCTCGCTGCCGTCGGCAAAACGCATGGTTTTACGCGCTTCGGTACCTTCCTGAACGATCTCTTTGGTGTTTTTACTGGTGTGCACGCGCACGCCCATGCTTTCAATCTTGCGACGTAGCTGTTCGCCACCCATCTGATCCAGCTGTTCCGCCATCAGCATGGGCGCGAATTCAATCACGTGGGTCTCAACGCCGAGGTTTTTCAGCGCGCCCGCGGCTTCGAGGCCTAACAAACCTCCGCCGACGACCGCGCCGCGTTTGCTGCGGCGGGCGCAGGCTTCAATCGCGTTAAGGTCTTCAATGGTACGATAAACAAAGCAGTCCTGGGTTTCAGAACCTTTAATCGGCGGGATCCACGGATAGGAACCGGTCGCCATAATCAGCTTGTCATAGAAAACGGTACGGCCCGCGCTGGAGTGGATAACCTTCTCCTGGCGGTTGATGGTGATGGCGCGTTCGCCGACCAGCACCTTAACGCCGTGCTTCTCGTAGAAACCTTCCCGTACCAAAGAGAGTTCTTCGGCGGTATGGTGAGAGAAGTAGGAGGAGAGGTGCACGCGGTCGTAGGCGATACGGGGTTCTTCACAGAAGACGGTAATATCGAACAGGCTGGCGTCGGATTTATCAAGAAGGTCCTCAATAAAGCGGTGGCCGACCATACCATTACCAATGATAGCGAGTCTGACTTTGCTCATTTTTGCCTCGATTTCTTTTATATTACCGCCTACCTTAACGATTCAGCCGCGACACTTATTGATGCAAATCAATTACACCTTTACCTACTACTTAAGTGGTATGTTTATGATTTGTCAGTATTTTTATAAGTAACGGAAAACGCTGGCTTTTCCTTTTTGCTTTTTTTATGTACAAAATTAGCAACGGATACCCACGGCGGGTTGAGTAAAACTTCAGCAACAATTACGGGAGTCATCGATATGACAGCAGCGCCGCTTTGGTTAATTGAGAACGTTCGTCTGCCCGATCGCGAAGGGTTATGGCAGATAGCGATAGACAAGGGGCGCTTCGGGGATATCACCCCTATGGGGGAGGCGCGCAAAGAGAATTTTGAAGTGCTGAACGCCCGCGGCGGACTGGCCATCCCCCCTTTTATTGAGCCGCATATCCACCTTGATACGACCCAAACCGCCGGAGAGCCGAACTGGAACCAGTCCGGGACGCTGTTTGAAGGGATTGAGCGTTGGGCGGAGCGTAAGGCTTTATTGAGCCATGAGGACGTTAAAGCCCGCGCGTGGAAGACGCTGAAGTGGCAGATCGCCAACGGCATCCAGTTTGTTCGTACCCACGTTGATGTTTCCGATCCGACGCTGACCGCGCTCAAAGCCATGCTGGAGGTAAAGCAGGAGGTCGCGCCGTGGGTAGAGCTGCAGATTGTCGCCTTCCCCCAGGAGGGCATTTTATCCTACCCCAATGGTGAGGCCCTGCTGGAAGAGGCGCTGCGTCTGGGGGCCGACGTGGTGGGCGCGATTCCGCATTTTGAATTTACGCGCGAATATGGCGTGGAATCCCTGCACATCGCTTTCCGTCTGGCGAAAAAGTATCAGCGGCCTCTGGATATCCACTGCGATGAAATTGATGATGAACAGTCGCGGTTCGTTGAAACCGTGGCGGCCCTGGCGTTAAAAGAGGGGATAGGTCCGCAAGTAACCGCCAGCCATACCACCGCGATGCACTCCTACAATGGCGCCTATACGTCACGTCTTTTTCGTTTGCTGAAGCTCTCCGGCATTAACTTCGTCGCTAACCCGCTGGTCAATATTCACCTCCAGGGACGCTTTGACGACTATCCGAAGCGTCGCGGTATCACGCGCGTGAAGGAGCTGATGGCGGCGGGCATTAACGTCTGCTTTGGCCATGACGATGTATTTGACCCCTGGTATCCGCTGGGGACCGGCAATATGCTGCAGGTGCTGCACATGGGTCTGCACGTTTGCCAGATGATGGGCTATCAGCAGATTAACGAGGGACTGAAGCTGGTCACGGAAAATAGCGCGCGCACGTTTGGCCTGAGCGATTACGGTATTGCGACGGGGAACACGGCGAATCTGGTGATTCTGCCCGCGGAAAACGGGTTTGAGGCCGTGCGTTGTCAGGTTCCGGTGCGTTGGTCAATCCGCCAGGGGAGAGTCATCGCCACCACGCAGCTGGCGCAAACCTGGGTTCAGATGGATCGGGGCGGTGAGGAGCTGTTCTTTACCCGAAATAGCCCCTTTGCCGGAACAAAGGGGCCTGAGGCTTAGTGCGATTCCGCTGCCGCGTTGTTCTGACGGTGGCGGGAGACGAAGCCGAGGATCAGACACATCACAAACACCACGGCATAGAGGCCGTTAGCGGTATGCAGCGCTGCCAGCGGACCGCTGGCGGCAACGATAGGGCCGGTCACGACGAAAGTCAGCATAGTACCCACGGTTCCGCAGGTCAGAATGAAGTTCACCAGCTTCGGCGACGACACTCGGGTTTGCTGTGAACCCAGGGTGATGATCGACGTATAGATGGCGCTGGAGAAGAAGCCGAGGGTCAGAATAAACCACGGCATATGCTCCGGCGAACCGTTGATAAACAGATACATCAGTACCGTCGCTACGCCCGCCAGCACGGTCAGAATACGCTGCAGGTCGAAGAAGCGCAGGATGAAGCTGAAAGACCACATGCCGATCATGTACGACATCCAGAAATCGCTTACCAGTTTACCCGCATCGCCAAGACTCATGCCCAGGCCTTTGGCGTATTCCGGTACCCAGGAGATGAAACCCAACTGGCCGAGGATGTAGCATAGCGCAGCGATGGAGAGAAACAGCACGCCGATACCCCATTTTTCTTTCACGACCGGCTGGCTATCCTGCAGGGCTTTTTTGCCCAATACCGGGAATTCGCAGCCGAAGGTCAGAATGAAAATAGCGACGTACACCAGGCCGATGCAGGCATAAACCCAGTACCATTCGATGCTGCGCGCCAGCAGATAAGCGGCCAGCATCGGGAAGATCATCCCCGCCATGCTGAAGAAGGAGTCGGTGAACAGCAGACGCGCCCCGCGCTGACGGCCTTCATACATATGGGTGATCAGGAAGGTACCAATCGACATGGTAATCCCGCTGACCAGGCCAAGCACGAACATCGAAGCGGAAAACAGCGCCAGGCTGTGGCTGAACATTAAACCCGCGACGGCCAGAACCATCAGGATAAAGCCAAAACGCAGCTGGGTTTTCAGCGGAACAATTTCCATCAGCCAGGCGTTCAGGAAGATAGAGATCAGGATACCGGCATTAAGGAAAGTAAAGGTGTTGCTCATACTGGAAACGGGCAGATGAAAATAATCTGCGATATTTCCCATCACCATCCCGGTGACAATCACCAACGCGCCGGTCAGGGCGTAGGAGAAGAAGCTGATCCATGTGAGCTTGATACGATTGCTGTTAGTCATGACTGGCCTGTGAATAGAAATGTAAAGCGCGTTGACTCTGCGCCGGGCGGACAGATTTTATGCGTTAGCGTGATTCAAGCAAACGTTTATTCTGAAATTTATATCTTTTTGCAATTCTTAGTGTGACTAATATCACATTTATCTATTTAGCCGATCGCCAGGCCCACCGTTACAACTGTTTCAGCTAAGTAAAATTAGGTAAAAGGCTGGCCCAGGATGCAAAGGCTCTTTAGAATCAAAGCACTCGGTTTTTATTCTGCTCCGTTAAGGAATTTCCATGCTCAAATCAACTCTCGCGGCGGTGGCTGCCGTTTTCGCCATTTCAGCATTCTCCCCGGCCATGGCGGCAAAAGGGGATCCCCATGTGTTGCTGACCACGTCTGCGGGCAATATTGAGCTTGAGCTGAATAGCCAGAAAGCACCGATCTCGGTGGATAACTTCCTCAAGTACGTGAACAGCGGCTTTTATAACAACACCACTTTTCACCGCGTGATCCCGGGCTTTATGGTGCAGGGCGGCGGCTTTAACGAGCAGATGCAGCAGAAACAGCCTAATCCACCGATTAAAAACGAAGCCGACAACGGCCTGCGCAATACGCGTGGCACCATCGCCATGGCGCGTACCGCCGATCAGGACAGCGCCACCAGCCAGTTCTTTATCAATATTGCGGATAACGCCTTCCTCGATCATGGCCAGCGTGATTTTGGCTATGCGGTGTTTGGTAAAGTCGTTAAAGGTATGGACGTGGCGGATAAGATTTCTCAGGTGCCGACCCATAACGTTGGCCCGTATCAGAATGTACCGTCCAAACCTATCGTGATCCTTTCCGCAAAAGTTCTGCCGTAATCTTATTTTGCGCGGGTAACCCGTACCCGCGCAGCCCCCGCTTCCCTGCGAAATCGTTTTTTGCCGCTTATACTTGTGGCAACTGCGGACGCGTCAGGGAGGTGTTAAATGAAAAAGCTCACCGAAAAACAGAAATCCCGTCTCTGGGAGGATCGACGTAACGTGAATTTTCAGGCCAGCCGACGGCTGGAGGGCGTCGATGTTCCGCTGATAACCCTTACCCCCGAAGAAGCCCTGGCGCGCATTGCGGCGTTAAGGAGTCACTATGAGCGATAAATTCGGCGAGGGGCGGGACCCCTATCTCTACCCCGGTCTTAAGGTGATGCGCAACCGCCTGGGGATTCGCCAGGCTCAGCGACTTGAGCAGGCGGCGTGGGAGCTGACCGCATTACGCGCGGCAACCATTGAACTCGGGCCGTTGGTGCGGGGATTGCCTCATCTCTGCGCTATTCATCGCCAGCTCTATCAGGATGTCTTCGACTGGGCGGGGCAGCTGCGTGAAGTGGATATCTATCAGGGCGACACCCGTTTCTGCCATTTCGCCTATATCGAAAAAGAGGGGAACGCGCTGCTTCAGGATCTTGAAGAGGAAGGTTATCTGGTGGGTCTCGCGCAGGATAAATTCATTGAACGTCTTGCTCATTACTACTGCGAAATTAACGTCCTGCATCCTTTCCGTCTCGGTAACGGCTTGGCGCAACGCATTTTCTTTGAGCAGCTGGCTATCCATGCGGGCTATACGCTGGATTGGCGCGATATTGCGGTCGATGCGTGGAACCAGGCCAACCAGAGCGGAGCGATGGGCGACCTTTCTCCACTGCGGACGATATTTCGCAAAGTGGTAAGCGAAGCGACGGAAACTGAGTAGAATAGCGCGGTTCTTTGTTCCCGGAGCCGCTATGATCCTGCTTATCGATAACTACGATTCTTTCACCTGGAATTTGTACCAGTATTTCTGCGAACTTGGGGCGGAAGTGCTGGTCAGGCGTAACGACGAGCTGACGTTAGCGGACATTATTTCCCTGGCGCCAGCGAAAATAGTTATCTCGCCGGGCCCCTGTACGCCGGATGAGTCGGGGATTTCACTGGCGGCGATCCGCCATTTTTCCGGCCAAACGCCGATCTTAGGCGTTTGCCTCGGCCATCAGGCCATCGCCCAGGTTTTCGGCGCCGCTATCGTACGAGCCGCCAAAGTCATGCACGGAAAAACGTCCCCCGTTAGCCATACCGGTCAAGGGGTGTTCCTTGGACTGAATAACCCGCTTACGGTGACCCGCTACCACTCCCTGCTCATTGATCCGCTAACGCTGCCTGAATGCTTTGAGGTGACCGCCCGCAGCGAAGAGGGGGAGATCATGGGCATTCGCCACCGCGTGTTCGATCTCGAGGGCGTGCAGTTTCATCCGGAGAGTATTCTCAGCGAGCAGGGCCACCAGCTGCTGGCAAACTTCCTCAATCGGTGATTTGTAGTTGCCATGAGTTGATTTTTTATGCATATTTTGTGATTAGATTATCATAATCATTGCTGCATAACGTAAAGGATGGGCACCACATGGCAACTGAACAACCGGCAATCACCCGCGCTACATTCGATGAGGTCATTTTGCCGATTTATGCACCGGCAGAATTTATTCCGGTGAAGGGTAAGGGAAGCCGGGTATGGGATCAGCAGGGTAAAGAGTACGTTGATTTCGCCGGTGGGATTGCCGTGACCGCGCTCGGTCATTGCCATCCGGCGCTGGTGGCGGCACTGCATGAGCAGGGTGAAAAGCTGTGGCATACCAGCAACGTTTTTACCAACGAACCCGCCCTGCGACTCGGGCGGAAGCTGGTGGATGCGACTTTTGCCGATCGCGTCGTGTTTATGAACTCCGGTACGGAAGCTAACGAAACGGCTTTCAAGCTGGCTCGCCATTACACCGTGACCCGCCATAGCCCGTACAAAACCAAAATCATCGCTTTCCATAATGCGTTTCACGGTCGCTCGCTTTTCACCGTCTCCGTCGGCGGTCAGCCGAAATATTCCGACGGGTTTGGGCCGAAACCGGCCGATATCGTTCACGTGCCGTTTAACGATTTACACGCGGTGAAAGCCGTGATGGACGATCATACCTGCGCGGTGGTGGTCGAGCCGATTCAGGGTGAAGGCGGAGTGACGGCGGCGACGCCGGAATTCCTGCAAGGATTGCGCGATCTCTGCGACCAGCACCAGGCACTGCTGGTGTTTGATGAAGTACAGTGCGGTATGGGGCGCACAGGCTCGCTGTTTGCCTATATGCACTACGGCGTGACGCCGGATATTCTGACCAGCGCCAAGGCGCTTGGCGGCGGCTTCCCTATCAGCGCGATGCTGACCACCCATGATATCGCCAGCGCTTTCCACGCCGGTTCTCACGGCTCAACCTACGGCGGTAACCCCCTGGCCTGCGCGGTCGGCGGAGCGGCCTTCGATCTGATTAACACGCCGGAAGTGCTGGACGGCGTCACCGCGAAGCGCGAGCTGTTTGTTGAGCACCTTCAGCGCATTGACGCGCGGTTCGATCTGTTCAGCGATATTCGCGGCATGGGTTTGCTTATCGGCGCCGAGCTGAAGCCGCAGTATCACGGGAAGGCGCGCGATTTCCTCTACGCCGCCGCAGAGGCGGGCGTCATGGTGCTCAATGCCGGACCGGACGTGATGCGCTTCGTACCGTCGCTGGTGATTGATGATAGCGATATTGCTGAAGGCATGGCGTGCTTTGCCCTGGCGGTTGAGCGGGTGCTTAGCGCTTAGTGGCGCGCAGCCAGATGCCATGATGCGGACGCTGACGCCATGCCACCGATGAAATGGTGTGCATGGTGTTCAGATGCCCGAGGATGCGCTGCAAATGCTGCTCCATCGTACTGAGCGGGCCGCGAGGAACCTCCGCATCATGCGCCTCCATAATGTTCACATCCCCCGCGCTGCCCGGCCCGTCGGAATCCAGCCGCTGCTGGCAGCGCTGGAGCGCAATCTCGCAGGATTCCAGATAACGCTGTGCCAGATCCGGCGTCAGCATATTGTGCTCGCGCGCCAGAGTGGTCATCGCGTTAATATGCTCGACAATAAACTGGCTGTGGGTCACCCACAGCTTCATGTCTTCCAGATAGTGCGAGTTAAAGCCGGGTTCCTGCATCGCCTGATTCAGCGAGTTAAACAGCGCGTTATGCGCCTGATTAACGCGCATGCGCTGGTAGGCCAGCGCCGGGGCCTGATGATCGTCGCTGAGGATCAGCCTGATCGCTTCCTGATCGGCTTCCAGCGCATCGTGGGCATTTTTGCGCAGCAGCCCGCTTTGCCACTGCGGCCATAGCCAGACCATTCCGCCGAAGGCGATCAGACAGCCAATCAGCGTATCAATCAGTCTGGCGATGATAAACTGCTCGCCGTTCAGAGTGAGCAGCTGCAGAGTGTACACCGCCGTCACCGTAAACCCGACCATCGCCCAGCCGTAGTGCTTGCGGATAATCAGATAGCTTAACAGCGTGATGAACAGCATCGCGGTCAGCGTATAGCCTTCAGGAACGTGAAAGTGCAGCGTGAGCCCGGCAATGACCAGTCCCGCAATGGTTCCGGCAGCCCGATGGACGATACGTACCCGGGTTGCGCCGTAGCCGTTTTGCGTCACGAACAGCACGGTCATCAGGATCCAGTAGGGCTTAGGCAGATGCAGCGCGCTGCCCATCAGGCTGGCGACGCTCAGCATCACGCTGATACGCGCCGCGTTTCGTAACGCCGGCGACTTAAGCGACAGATAGTTTTTCAACGCGGGCAGCAGCGGCAGGCGGCGGGTTTTATCCGCCATCAGGTTACGCGCGTATAGCGGGCGCTGGGTGCGCAGAACCCTGGCAATGCGGCTGAAGTGCCAGGCGCAGAACTGGCCAACCGGATTATCCGGATGCTGCCAGGCGATTTTTTCCAGCGCGCCGATCTGTTTATCCATCTGAAAGCGCTGAGGATAACGGTGGTAGAGGAGATCGTCCGCCAGCTCCCGCAGGCGGGCGGCAACGGTTTGCGCGTTCCAGCGAATCACCGCTTCCGCGTGGCTGCGCTCCACCAGTTTCTGCACCTCTTCCGGCTGATGAAGACTGACGGAAATATGTTCCTGAAGGTCCAGTCCAACCTGGAAAGCGCGCAGCAGGCGTTTGTGATCGCTGCGCTGGTTAGCCGCCAGCATATGCATCTGCTGATAGCACTGGGTAATCAGATCCACCACCTTCTGCTGGCGGTTGAGCAGCGGCGGCAGCGATGTGGCGGGGTCCGTATGCTGGGTAAGCAGACTGTATTTGGCCTCGCAGTAGTTGGCCAGCTCCCGGTAGAGCAGGCTTAATGATTCGCGCAGCGGCTGTTCGCGCCACAGCCAAAACCAGAACCAGTTAAACACGCCATACCATAAGGTGCCCATGGCGTAGATTAACAGCGGCTCCCAGATAGGCATATTGCCAGCGAGGCTGAGGGTAAAAATAGCCGCGATAAGCGAGGCGGGCAGCAGCCGAGCGTGCAGGGAGCTGATTTCGGCGGTGACGCCGAGGATGAGCGCCAGACCCGTGAGGATCAGCGGCAAAGGGATGTCTCGCTGCAGAAGGAGCTGAACGATCAGGCTACAGCCGGCAAACAGGCTGCCGCCGATAATCAGGCGTTTAAAGAAGCGTTTATGCGGCGTATCCAGCCCGGCAACGTTGCAGCAGGCGGGAACAAGAGAAAACAGCAGCCCCTGCTGGAGATGACCGAGCAGAAGCCCAATCGCAACCGGCAGACACAACACCAGCGTTTGCCGCAGTGCATAGTTGACTTCCGGGTGGTAAATCAGCCTGCGCCACATGAGGGGAAAACAAAAACGGCGTATTGTCAGGCAATACGCCGTTTTACCGACTTAACGGGTACCGTAGACGACGATAGTTTTACCGTGCGCGGAGATCAGGTTTTGATCTTCCAGCATTTTCAGGATGCGGCCAACGGTCTCGCGGGAGCATCCGACGATCTGACCAATTTCCTGGCGGGTAATTTTAATTTGCATACCGTCCGGGTGGGTCATCGCATCCGGCTGTTTAGCCAGGTTCAGCAGCGTCTGAGCGATACGACCGGTAACGTCAAGGAAGGCGAGGTTGCCGACTTTCTCAGACGTGACCTGCAGACGACGAGCCATCTGCGAAGAGAGACGCATCAGGATGTCCGGGTTAACCTGGATCAGCTGACGGAACTTTTTGTAGGAGATTTCGGCCACTTCACATGCGGTTTTCGCACGTACCCAAGCGCTACGCTCCTGGCCTTCTTCAAACAAGCCTAATTCACCGATGAAATCGCCCTGATTAAGGTAAGAGAGGATCATCTCTTTACCTTCTTCATCCTTGATGAGTACAGCCACGGAGCCTTTAACGATGTAGTACAACGTTTCTGCTTTCTCACCCTGGTGGATCAGCGTGCTCTTTGATGGGTACTTATGAATGTGGCAATGAGACAAGAACCATTCAAGGGTAGGGTCTGTTTGCGGTTTGCCAAGCACCATGCGCGGTTATCCTCTGTTATA
>NZ_VOJB01000091.1:0-42382 GCF_007910085.1 Klebsiella sp. ME-303
GACGTTGATAGGCCGGGTGTGTAAGCGCAGCGATGCGTTGAGCTAACCGGTACTAATGAACCGTGAGGCTTAACCTTACAACGCCGAAGATGTTTTGGCGGATTGAGAGATTTTCAGCTTAGATTACAGATTTCAGGAACGAAAGATAAAAGATTCGTTTCTGACAACAGAATTTGCCTGGCGGCGACAGCGCGGTGGTCCCACCTGACCCCATGCCGAACTCAGAAGTGAAACGCCGTAGCGCCGATGGTAGTGTGGGGTCTCCCCATGTGAGAGTAGGGAACTGCCAGGCATCAAATTAAGTGTGCTGATATGGCTCAGTTGGTAGAGCGCACCCTTGGTAAGGGTGAGGTCCCCAGTTCGACTCTGGGTATCAGCACCAGTTTTTAGGTTAAAGTTCGGCGATTTGAAAAGAATTTGCCTGGCAACGATAGCGCGGTGGTCCCACCTGACCCCATGCCGAACTCAGAAGTGAAACGCCGTAGCGCCGATGGTAGTGTGGGGTCTCCCCATGTGAGAGTAGGGCATTGCCAGGCATCAAATAAGTGAAAAGCCCATCCTGACGGATGGGCTTTTTGCGTTTATGCGGCTGAGAAAATATCCATTTATACCAGACCTGGCAATGACAATTTGCCCATTTGATCTTATCTAAAGGATCGTTTCCCGAGCTTCAGCTGCCGGTATTGCAGTTTAAGCATTGTGGAGCTTACCTTCGGGGAAAAGCAGTGCCGGAGCTCGCTCCGGCACCTGTCATGGCAGAGAAAAGAAAGGAATTAACGAGTCAACGCCACGATGCCGAGCGTCAGGCCAGCGACGGCAGCTGCGCCCCCGGCAATCGCGCCGGCGGTTTCCCAGTTATCCTGGGTCGTTCCTTTCATACAGGTATTGGTGTGCACTAATCTGCCTTCAGAATCATAGACCGGTACACACGGAGAGTCATGTGCACAGCCGGCGAGTAGCGTTGCCAGCAATGCCACTATAATAACTTTATTCATGATATTACCTCTAAATAATCCGCTTCGCTGTATTGGAGAACCCATACCTGCGCGGAACGGTTTATTTTATCATCAGCAATATGGGGTGCCGCTAGAGTAAATAATCTCAATTTATGAGTAACGTAAATATCATGAAGAAAACCAGAGAACTATGGGGAAATAATGTGTATTGGGTACCGCAGAAATAAATATATTTAATATCATCAGGATAGTTATCGAAACGCAGACGAAAAAAAGGCACCTGAAAGGTGCCTTTAGAAAAACATATTTACTCTGCGTGTTTCGTAAAGCGGCGTCTTACCACGACGAAGAAGACAGGAACAAAGAAGATCGCCAGTAATGTTGCCGTCAGCATTCCTCCCATAACGCCGGTACCGACCGCGTTTTGGGCGCCGCTGCCGGCTCCATGGCTAATAACCAGAGGCAGAACCCCGAGGATAAAGGCCAGCGAAGTCATCAGGATAGGGCGTAAACGCATACGCGATGCTTCAAGTGTGGCTTCGATAATTCCTTTGCCTTCTTTATCCATCAGGTCTTTCGCAAACTCCACGATAAGAATCGCGTTTTTCGCAGAGAGGCCGATAGTTGTTAATAAGCCCACCTGGAAATAAACGTCATTATTAAGCCCGCGTAACGATGCTGCCAGTAATGCACCAACTACCCCTAATGGAACGACGAGCATGACGGAGAAGGGAATAGACCAACTTTCATAAAGCGCCGCAAGACACAGAAAGACAACAATAAGCGAAATGGCATAGAGCGCGGGCGCCTGGTTACCGGATAAACGTTCTTGATAGGACATTCCTGTCCAGTCGTAACCAATACCGGCAGGAAGCTTGCTGGCTAACTGCTCCATTAAAATCATCGCATCGCCGGTACTTTTCCCCGGAGCAGCTTCACCCAAAACTTCCATAGAGGGTAAGCCATTATAGCGCTCCAGGCGCGGTGAACCATAAACCCAGCGTGAGGTGACAAAGGCGGAGAACGGAACCATTTCGCCATTCGCGCTGCGGACGTACATATTATTGATATCGCTCGGCAGCATACGGAATTTTGCATCGGCCTGAACGTAGACTTTTTTCACTCGTCCATGGTCAATAAAGTCGTTGACGTAGTAACCCCCTAGCGCCGCGGAAATGGTTTCATTGATATCGGATAGCGAAATACCCAGAGCCTGAGCTTTCTCCTGATCAACATCCAGCTTGAATTGCGGCGTGTCTTCGAGCCCGTTGGGGCGAACGCGTACCAGCTGGTCAGGATGCTCTCTCACCATACCCAGAAGTTGATTACGGGCCAGGGTTAACGCGCTATGGCCAAGGTTACCCTGATCGATAAGCTCAAAGTCAAAACCGGTCGCCGTACCCAGCTCGATAATTGCCGGCAGATTGAAAGGAAAGACCATAGCATCTTTAATCTGACTGAAGGCAACGGTCGCACGTTTGATGATTGCCTCAACGCCATTCTCTGCGCCACTGCGTTCTTCCCATGGCTTCAGGCTGACAAACGCCATACCGGAGTTTTGACCCTGACCGCTAAAGCTAAAGCCGTTAACGGTAAAGACGCTTTCAACATTCGCCTTCTCTTTATGCAGATAGTAATCGGTAACCGTATCAAGAACCTTTTGCGTGCGTTCCTGCGTTGCGCCTGAAGGAAGCTGGATCATGGTCATAAATACCCCCTGATCCTCATCCGGCAAGAAGGAGGTGGGCAGGCGCATAAACAGGACGGCCATACCCACAACGATCAGCAAATAGATGATCAGGTAGCGTCCGGTACAGCGCAGAATCCCGCTGACGCTGTTAGTGTAGTGGTTCACGCTACGATCGAATTTCGCATTAAACCAGCCAAAAAATCCTTTTTTCTCATGATGATCGGCTGATGCGGGTTTCAGTAATGTGGCACAAAGCGCGGGGGTCAGGATCAGCGCGACCAGTACGGACAGCGCCATGGCGGAGACGATGGTGATAGAAAATTGCCGATAGATCGCCCCCGTAGAGCCGCCAAAGAAGGCCATCGGGACAAACACTGCCGATAGCACCATGGCAATGCCGACCAGCGCCCCCTGAATTTGCGACATTGATTTTTCCGTCGCTTCTTTGGGGGGAAGCTTCTCTTCTACCATGACGCGTTCGACGTTTTCCACCACCACGATAGCATCGTCGACCAGAAGGCCTATTGCCAGCACCATACCAAACATCGTTAGCGTATTGATGGAGTAACCGAACATTGCCAGTACGGCAAAGGTCCCGAGCAGGACGACCGGAACCGCAATGGTGGGGATCAGCGTGGCCCGGATATTCTGTAAGAACAGATACATCACCAGGAAGACGAGGATAATCGCTTCAAACAGCGTCTTCACAACCTCATGAATAGAGATTTTCACAAACGGCGTAGTGTCGTAGGGATAGACGACCTTCATCCCCTGCGGGAAGTACGGCTGCAGTTCGGCAAGCTTCGCTTTAATCGCGGCGGCGGTATCGAGGGCATTGGCGCCGGTAGCGAGCTTAATTCCCAGTCCTGAAGCCGGTTTTCCATTGATTTTTGCGACAACGTTGTAGTTTTCACCTCCCAGCTCAATACGGGCCACATCTTTCAGGTGCACCACTGAGCCATCCGCGTTCACGCGCAGAGTCACTTTGCCAAACTCTGCCGGATCCTTCAGTCGCGTCTGAGCAATAATGGATGCATTTAGCTGCTGGCCTTTAAGGGCCGGCGTACCGCCAAGCTGGCCTGCTGCAATCTGATCGTTCTGTACCTGCAGTTGGTTAATGACGTCGACAGGCGTGAGGTTGTACTTATTCAGGAGATTACCATCCAGCCAGACGCGCATGGCATACTGCGCGCCGAAGAGCTGTACATCGCCGACGCCGTTAAGGCGGCTGATGGTATCTTTGACGTTCGATGCAACGTAGTCGGATATATCATCCTGAGTAGTGCTTGTGTTATCGGAGATGAATCCAGCAACCATCAGGAAACTACTGCTTGATTTCTCGACGCTAATCCCCTGCTGCTGTACTTCCTGAGGAAGAAGCGGCGTCGCCAGCTGCAGTTTATTCTGCACCTGAACTTGCGCAATATCCGGATCCGTACCTGATTTAAAGGTCAGGGTGATGGTAACGCCGCCTGCGGAATCGCTGGTTGAGGACATGTACATCAGATTATCGATACCGTTCATGTTCTGTTCGATAACCTGAGTCACCGTATCCTGAACGGTTTGTGCGTCCGCACCTGGATAGGTTGCGGAGATGGCCACCGCTGGCGGCGCGATAGTCGGGTATTGTGCAATCGGTAGCTGCATAATTGCGAGGCCACCGGCAATCATCATGATGATCGCCAGCACCCAGGCGAAGACCGGTCGATGGATAAAAAACTTAGACATAGGGATTTGTACCTTATTGCGCGACGGACGTCGCGGTATCCTCTTCGGCCTTCACGGTGACGCCGGGACGTACTTTCTGCAGACCGCTGACGATAACCTTTTCACCGGCTTTCAGACCGCTCGTGATTAACCACTTATCGCCAATCGCCTGTGAGGCGGTGACGGCTCGCGTTTCCACCAGGTTTTTATCATTAACGAGCATCACGCTGGCATCGCCGCGCGGCGTCCGGGTGACTCCCTGCTGAGGAACGAGAATGGCATTCGGTGAAACGCCCTCATCAATGCGGGCGCGAACAAACATCCCTGGCAGCAGAGCGTGCTGTGGGTTGGGGAAGATGGCGCGAAGCGTAATTGAGCCGGTGCTCTCATCTACCGTGACGTCAGAGAACTGCAGCGTGCCCTGAAGCGCATAAGGTTTTCCGTTTTCCATAATCAACTGCACGCTTTTGGTGTCACTGCCGTGCTGCAGGCTTTCCTGTTTCAGGCGCATGAAATCATTACTGGATTCGGTGACATCCACATAAATGGGATCGAGCTGCTGTACCGTCGCCATTGCGTCAGCCTGACCATTTGTCACCAGGGCACCTTCGGTCACGCTGGATTTGCCGATGCGGCCGCTGATTGGCGACGTCACTTTTGTGTACGCCAGGTTAATACGCGCGCTTTCCACGGCTGCTTTTGCGGCGATAACGTCGGCATCGGCCTGGCGCGCGGTCGCCACCGCCTGATCGTATTCTTGCTGGCTGATATATTTTGTGCCGAGAAGAGGCGCGTAGCGTTTGACCGTTAAGTGGGCGATAGCCGCCGCGGCTTCTGCTTTCGCTTCATCACCTTTTGTGCTGTTGTAAGCCGCCTGATAAGTCGCCGGATCGATTTGATAAAGAGACTGTCCAGCGGTGACATCGCTACCTTCGACAAAGTTACGTTGCAGGATAATCCCGCTGACCTGCGGGCGGACTTCCGCGACGCGGTAGGCAGATGTGCGGCCAGGTAGCTCCGTGGTGACGGACAGCGGCGCGCTGTGTACGACATAAACGGAGACCTGAGGTATCTGCGCATGCGGTTGCCGATCGCCTGAATTATCGCAACCGCTGAGCAGGATGGCCGGGATGATAAGGCTGGATAAAAGTGTAACCCTGACATGAGGTGTCATTGCTGTTCCTTATAGATTATGAGCCAGGCATGGCCACGAATCTGTGCAAGAAATAATGAATTAAAATGCGGTTTGTTATCCTACAAATAAAAAACGATGGATGTAAGACATAGTTATTTTTTAGCCATCAGCAAGGCACGTAAAAACAAAATATCAGGAATAATGTTTTTAGAATGAACTTAAATTAAAATTTGCTTACATTGATATTTAATATATGAATGTATTTATCTTAATTATTCTTGTGGTGTATTTATTGGGGAGCGTTTGAGATTTAACTCATCTGTATTTTTGCTAAACAATATTGATTGTCAGATGTTAGGTTTATAGGTATCCAGCGATTTCCCCACACTCTCAATCTGGCGTTGAGTGGAGCACCGTATGCCCAGAAGAACGAAAGAAGATGCGTTAAAGACGCGGCAGCTTCTGATTGAGTCTGCCATTCAGCAGTTTGCCTTACGTGGCGTGACCAGCACGACCTTAGCCGATATCGCTGATGCTGCTGGCGTGACGCGCGGAGCGGTGTACTGGCACTTTGCAAGCAAAGCTGAGCTATTTAATGAAATGTGGCAACAGCAGCTGCCGCTACGCGACCTGCTTCAGCATGAATTTAACCTTAAAGACGATCAGGATCCGCTCAGCACGCTACGAGAGAAATTTATTATTGGCTTACAATATATCGCTAATAATCCCCGTCAACGTGCCTTAATGCAAATTCTGTATCAGAAGTGTGAGTTTTCCAGCGACATGATGCCGGAAGCTGAGATTCGCAAGAGAATTGGTTTTAGCTATCCGATTATTCGCAGCATTTTGCAGCTCTGTATTCGTAACGGATTATTGCCAGCGGAAACCAATGTTGAAATTTCATTAATTGTATTACACAGCGCATTTACCGGTATTATTAAAAACTGGCTGGTGGAGCCCGGGCAATTCGATCTGTACCGCCAGGCACCCGCCCTGGTTGATAATATTATGTCGATCCTTTGCGGGGCTAACGGGCGGCAGACGATAGCCAGCCATTAAAATTCATGTAATAAAAAAGGCGCTTCCCCATGCCGAAGAGCGCCTTTTATATCAAACATTTAACTGATTAGTATCAGTTCATGCCGTATTTTTTCAATTTTTTACGCAGAGTACCACGGTTGATGCCCATCATCAGGGCAGCACGGGTCTGGTTACCGCGGGTGTATTGCATCACCATGTCCAACAGGGGCTGTTCTACTTCAGCCAGTACCAGCTCATACAGGTCATTAACATCCTGACCGTTCAGTTGAGCAAAATAGTTCTTCAGTGCCTGTTTAACCGAGTCACGCAGGGGCTTTTGAGTCACCTGATCCTGAGAGTTAACGGTAGAAACGGTCAGTACGTCAGAATTTACGCGTTGTTCGAACATAGTTCTGTCAGCTCTTTATTTCTATTACGCAAAATTTTCGAAGTATGCCTCCAACGCCTCCAGCTGTTCGCTGGAATCTTCTATGGCGTTGAATGTGCGCCGAAACTGGTCATCTGGAGCGTGTTCCTGCAGATACCAGGATACGTGTTTGCGTGCGATTCGGTACCCTTTTGCCTGGCCATAAAAGCCATGCAGTTCCCGAACGTGTGCACAAAGCAAGCGCTTAACCTCTGCCAACGGCAGCGGCGGCAGCAGCTCTCCAGTGTCCAGATAGTGCTGGATTTCCCGAAAGATCCAGGGTCTTCCCTGAGCTGCACGGCCTATCATAAGGGCATCTGCCCCCGTATAGTCGAGCACAGCTCTGGCTTTAAGCGGGTCAGTAATGTCACCATTCGCGATAACCGGAATGGAAACTTTCTGCTTAACTGCCCGAATACTGTCGTACTCAGCATCTCCGTTAAACAAACAGGCGCGCGTGCGTCCGTGAATAGTCAGAGCCTGAATGCCACATTCTTCAGCCAGTTGGGCAATTTCTACACAGTTACGGTGTTCCGGTTCCCAACCGGTGCGAATCTTGAGAGTTACGGGAACGTCCACTGCTTTGACGACCGCCGTCAGGATAGACTTCACCTGCTCGGGGTACTGCAAGAGGGCTGAACCTGCAAGCTTTCGATTCACTTTTTTAGCCGGGCACCCCATATTGATATCAATAATTTGGGCGCCGCTTTCCACGTTAATACGGGCGGCTGCAGCCATCTCTTCCGGTACGCTACCGGCGATTTGCACGGTACGAATACCGGGCTCATCAACGTGCACCATCCGTAAGCGTGACTTGTCGCTCTCCCAAACCTGCGGGTTGGAGGACATCATCTCGGATACGGTCAATCCTGCTCCCATCTCGTAACACAACGTGCGGAATGGTCTGTCAGTAATGCCAGCCATAGGCGCTGCGATGAGTCGATTCCTGAGCTGGTAGTGTCCGATGCGCATGAGTTAAGAAATGACCATACTGTGACTGCAAGGCGGCGTATATTACGCATTTTTTGCACGAGATGAAAGGCCAAACTTTGAGCAATCCTCTGCGGTGGATCAAAGAATCGCCTTGCAGGTCAGTGTGCATGAATAATTAGCTATATAAATCATTGCATTAAAAACATGTGATGAATTTATCTACACATATAATTTTGTCTAACTTCTCATTTTTTCTTCCCGACGCAGGGAACGGGCAAGATAATCTGCTGAAGAAATCAGCAAATTACCTTGGCTTTATGTGAGTTGGCTCTCATTTCAGAACATGATCGTGAAGCACAGCTGATGTTTATTCTATGACCACGCGACCATTCAGCGGCTGTACCGGACGATTGTTATCGTGATGCATAGCGTGGCTAAATTTTGCCAGCTGCGCTGATGAAAGTGTCAGGGGATGTTTAAGCACAATCCAGGTTACCCCCTCGGAGCAAGGCGGCGTGGTCAGGGAGCCGCTGAAACGCCAGTATGTCTTGTCTGCGGGAAGAAGGGCGTTGAGATCCATTTGGGTGACGATTTTAGCCGTCTGATCGGCTTTCTCGGGCATGGTGGCCCATAGTTTGTTCAGTTCGCTATTTTCCGCGCCCTGGTCGAACATCACCGCCACGACGGCAACGGCGCCTTGAGCGCTTTTATGTACCAGATGCATCTCCATCGCATAGTGCTTACCGTGAACGGTGTTTTCGCTCGGGGCATGAAAATGGAACTGCTGAAGGGTAAATGGCGTACCGTCAATCGTAACGGTATCCGCTGTTGTGGTCTTTAACCCCGCCTGGATAGTGTGACCATTGTTGATGAGCGTAATGGGGCCATCGATGTAGTGCGTATCCAGCGGTGAAAGGTGTGTCTTAAACGTGGTATCGATGTTGATAGGGGATTGATTCATACCATTTTGACAGGTTTTGTACTCCTCATTGAGCGCCCCCCAGTGTTCCGGCGAACCTTCGCCTTCATAGCTCCAGTGGGAAGCGAAAACCGTCACGGGCATCATGCTTAACGCCAGTAATGCCGCCTTGCCTAAAGTTGTTTTCATATCATTCGTCCAATGAATAAATTTATGATTTTATTGGTAACTACAATACGTTACCGCATCATCTTATTCTCATTGAGCGAATGATTTTGTGCAGAAAGCGCGAAAAGCGGTGGCCTGCGATGAGGCCACAGGGAGATTACTTTTTATAACCGGTGATCCGGCACCACTCCTCTTTCTCCACGACGGGATCGAGGTTAAAGAGATCGGCGTACGCTTCACAAACGCTTTCCGCCTGGCTGGCAAGGATGCCGGAAAGCCCCAGCAGACCGCCTGTAACCGGCAGCACGCTGATAAGCGGAGCCAGTTCGCGTAATGGGCCGGCCAGAATGTTTGCGACCACCACATCGGCTTTCATCGCCTCTGGCTGATCTTTAGGCAGATAGAGTTCCAGGCGTTCAGAAACCCCGTTACGCTCGGCATTATCGCGGCTGGCCTGAATGGCCTGCGGGTCGATATCAATACCGATAGCTTTCGCGGCGCCCAGCTTTAATGCCGCAATGGCCAGAATGCCTGAGCCACAGCCAAAATCGATAATCGTTTTGCCCGCGAGATCGAGGCCATCCAGCCACTGCAGGCACATCGCCGTGGTGGGATGCGTACCGGTACCAAACGCCAGGCCCGGGTCGAGCATCACGTTAACGGCGTTTTCATCCGGCACATCGCGCCAGCTCGGGCAGATCCACAGGCGTTTACCGAAGCACATAGGGTGGAAGTTATCCATCCATTCGCGCTCCCAGTCCTTGTCTTCCAGTTGTTCGATTTTATGCACGAAACCGGCGCCCAGCAGCGGATTCTGCTCCAGCATCGCAATCACTTCTTTCATATCGGTCTCGGCGTCAAACAGGCCGATAACGTCAGTATCGCCCCACAGACGGGTTTCGCCCGGCAGAGGTTCGAATACCGGCGTGTCGTGCGTATCCTGGAAAGTAATGGAAACGGAACCCGCTTCCATTAACGCATCGCTCAGTTCTTCCGCGTTCGCGCCGGTAGTGTTCAGTTTCAGTTGGATCCATGGCATGGCAAAACTCTTTATTTATCAGTAGTCAATACGGCGGCTTGCGGGGCGGAGGTACCGAACCGGTTTCCGACCAGGAAAGCCAATAAGCTTAACAGCAACGCGGGCACTATCGGATGGAAGCCCAGGTACTGCAGATTAAAAGTGGCGAGTATGGCATAGAGTACGCCGCCGACGATCATCGCGCTCAACGCCCCTTTCGCGTTCGCGCGTTCCCAGTACAGGCCCAGCACCAGCGGCCATAAGAACACGGCCTCCAGGCCGCCGAACGCCAGCAGGTTGAGCCAGATAATCATCTCAGGCGGACGCCAGGCTGCCAGCAGCAGTAAAGCGCCCAGCAGCAAGGTGATCGTTGCCGACATCCGCTTCAACCGGGCTTCATTTGTTATCTGCGCGGGGCGCAGATTCAGATACAGATCTTTAATGATCGTAGCGGAACTTTGCAGCAGCTGGGCGTTGATCGTCGACATAATGGCGGCCATCGGCGCGGCGAGGAAGATCCCGGCGGCAAAGGGCGGCAATACTTTCACCATGAGCGTCGGGATGACCAGATCCGGCACCGTCAGATCCGGGATCACCGCCCGGCCTAACGCACCCGCAAGATGCATCCCAAACATCAGGATCGCCACCACGATGGTGCCAATGATAATTCCCCGGTGCACCGCTTTGCTGTCTTTATAGGAGATGCAGCGAACGGCGGTGTGCGGGAGGCCAATTACCCCGAAGCAGACCAGCACCCAGAAGGAGGTCATAAAGGTGGGGGAAAGAATGTCATCAGCCCCCTGCGGGGAAACCAGCTTAGGATCGATGGTTTGCAGGGTTTCTACCGCATTATGTAGCCCGCCCGCCGCATGAACGACGCCAACCAGCAGGACGATAGTGCCGACCAGCATCACCATTCCCTGGAGCGTGTCGTTGAGGACGCTGGCACGAAAACCGCCGAACGCGGTATAGAGCGCGATACTCACGCCAAAAATCAGCAGACCGGTTTCGTAGGGAATACCCGCCGCGGTTTCCAGCAACCGCGCCCCGCCGATGAACTGCACCGTCATTGCCCCGACAAACGCCACCAGAAGGCTCAGGCTCGCGAGCCAGACCAGCAGACGGCTTTGGTAGCGGGCAAAGAGCATATCGTTCAGGGTTACGGCATTATAGCGGCGCGCCAGAATGGCGAATTTCTTACCCAAAATCCCCAGAGAAAGCCAGATCGCCGGCAGTTGGATCATCGCCAGCAGCACCCAGCCGAGGCCATATTTATAGGCCGCGCCGGGGCCGCCTATAAACGAACTGGCGCTGATATAGGTAGCGGTAAGCGTCATGGCTAATACAATGCCGCCCATCGAGCGGCTGCCGAGGAAATATTCGTTCAGGAAGGAACCCGTTGTGCGCTTACGCATTGCATAGATGGAGAGAGCAAACACCACCAGCAGGTAGGCGATAAGCGGCAGTATGACTTCAAGCTGCATCGTCATCCTCCAGAGGAATATCGCGATAGATAACTTTTACCATCGCCCAGCACAGCAGAATAAACACCAGCGGTACCAGCAGGCAGGCCATTTCGAACCAGTGCGGCAGGCCGGTTAGGCCAATACCGACGCCCGGCAGATAGGCGGCAGCCAGCCAGGCCGCAAGATAGAGAAGGGTTAGCCACAGCGCCCAGCGCGCCTCTTTATGGGCCTGAACAAAGCGTTTGTCCATTTTTTGTCCCTTGAGGATAAAGAAAGCGGGGATTGTACCGCATGGAAAAGAGGAGAGGAGAGAAAAAGAAAAAAGGCCGGATTATCCGGCCTTTTGCAGCGATGGCAGAATTACTTCTCCTGCAATCCGAGTTTTTTCTCCAGATAGTGGATATTGGTGCCACCATTCTGGAAATGCTCGTCGTTCATGATGCGAATCTGCAGATCAACGTTGGTTTTGATGCCATCGATAATCAGCTCCTGCAGCGCATTTTTCATGCGGGCAATCGCGACATCACGGTTTTCGCCATAGCAGATCAGCTTACCGAT
Source organism: Klebsiella sp. ME-303 (assembly GCF_007910085.1). Taxonomy (NCBI): domain Bacteria; kingdom Pseudomonadati; phylum Pseudomonadota; class Gammaproteobacteria; order Enterobacterales; family Enterobacteriaceae; genus Klebsiella; species Klebsiella sp. ME-303. Next base: position 11,998 of record NZ_VOJB01000091.1, read on the forward strand.
CATTGAGTCATAGTACGGAGGCACGGTGTAGCCCGCGTAGATATGAGACTCCCAGCGCACGCCAAAACCGCCCGGCGCGTGGAAGCGGGTAATTTTACCCGGGCTCGGCAGGAAGGTGTTCGGGTCTTCGGCATTGATACGGCATTCCACCGCATGGCCTTTAACCACAACTTCTTCCTGCTTGATGGACAGCGGCTGGCCGGCTGCGATGCGCAGCTGCTCTTTAATCAGGTCGACGCCGGTGATCATTTCGGTTACCGGGTGTTCAACCTGAATACGGGTATTCATTTCGATGAAATAGAACTCGCCGTTTTCGAACAGGAACTCAAAAGTACCCGCGCCGCGATAGCCGATATCGACGCACGCTTTGGAACAACGCTCGCCGATATAGCGACGCAGTTCCGGCGTAATGCCCGGTGCTGGCGCCTCTTCGACCACTTTCTGGTGACGACGCTGCATGGAGCAGTCGCGCTCAGCCAGATAGATAGCGTTACCCTGACCGTCAGCCAGTACCTGGATCTCGATGTGACGAGGATTCTCCAGGTATTTCTCCATATACACCATGTCGTTGTTAAACGCGGCTTTGGCTTCCGCTTTGGTCATGGAGATGGATTGCGCCAGCTCAGCATCGCTGCGCACAACGCGCATACCGCGACCGCCGCCGCCGCCGGAGGCTTTGATAATCACCGGGTAGCCAATACGTTTTGCATGGGCGCGGTTAACGTCCATATCTTCGCCCAGCGGGCCATCAGAGCCCGGTACGGTCGGAACGCCCGCTTTCTTCATCGCGGTGATCGCAGACACTTTGTCGCCCATCAGGCGGATTGTGTCAGCTTTCGGACCGATAAAGATAAAGCCGGAACGCTCAACCTGCTCAGCGAAGTTTGCGTTTTCGGACAAAAATCCGTAACCCGGGTGAATAGCCACCGCGCCGGTGATTTCAGCAGCGCTGATAATCGCCGGGATATTGAGGTAGCTTTTTACGGACGGAGCCGGGCCAATACAGACCGTCTCATCCGCTAACAATACGTGTTTTAAATCGCGATCCGCCGTTGAGTGCACAGCAACGGTCTTGATGCCCAGTTCTTTACAGGCACGCAGGATACGCAATGCAATCTCGCCGCGGTTGGCGATAACAATTTTATCCAGCATGTTCGCCTCGTTATTCGATGACGACCAGTGGCTCGTCAAATTCTACCGGTTGACCACTTTCGACCAGAATGGCTTTCACCACGCCGGATTTATCGGCTTCGATCTGGTTCATCATTTTCATGGCTTCAACGATGCACAGGGTATCGCCCGCGTTAACTTTCTGACCGATTTCGATGAAGGCTTTCGCGTCCGGGCTCGGGGTGCGGTAGAAAGTACCAACCATTGGGGAACGTACGATGTGGCCACTGATTTCCGCTGCCGCAGGGGCTTCCATTGCTGGCGTTGCCGCAGAGGCGACTGCGTTAGACAGCGCTGGCTGTTGCTGCATCATCGGTGCGGCGTAAGCCTGTTGCATCACCGGGAAACCTGCGTTTGGCGCGGCACGGCTGATGCGTACAGACTCTTCGCCTTCAGAAATTTCCAGTTCGGAGATGCCTGATTCTTCAACCAGCTCGATCAGTTTTTTAATCTTACGAATATCCATGAGTGGGTTCCGTACTCTTTGTTTAGTGTGATTGTGACAGGCGTGTTAGCACCGTCTGTAAAGCATATGAATTACTGCTGTTGCAAGACGCCGCGCTTCTTCAGAAGCCGACAGGTTAAGCCTCCGATGCTCGAAAGCAAAAAGCGAAACTTATCGGCCAATATGCGGCTATCTTCTGCCATTCTCGGGTAAAAAACAAAATATACCTTCGATGCGCGATTGTCACCTTTTCGGGACTCAAAAAGCCCGTCAGGAAAACCAAAGTCGCACATTATAACGATTTCGTAGCATTTGGCAGCTAAATACTGGTCTTATCAGGGAAGATTATCAACCGCTATCGTGTAAAGAGTGGCGGTTGATAAAAGAACTGCGGGAAACTGCACATATCCGGAATTAGCGCCACCACTGGCGGAACTTCTTATATCGCCATGCTAAAAGCAGGATCGCCAGCAGCGCATAAATGAGCGGTTGGGGGGATAAAATCTTCACCGACCATAGGTAGTGAATGGGGGCGAGGATCGCGACAACATAGACGAAGTTATGCAATGTTTGCCAGCGACGACCCAATCTTCGCTGCATCGCTTGCGTTGACGTCGCCGCCAGCGCCAGCAGAATCAGCCAGCTGATTAACCCCAGCGTCAGATAAGGGCGGGTGAGGACTTCTGTACCCAATAGCGCCAGATTGTTAATCCCAAGTTCGAGCAGCGTATAGCTGGTCAAATGCAGCGTAGCCCAGGCAAAGCACCATAAACCAAGTAAGCGCCGGGTGCGTATCAATAACGGCTGTTTAGCGTAGCGCGCCAGCGGCGAAACAAGCAAGGTAGCCAGCAGGAATTTAAGAGCCATCCTACCGGTAAAGTGCTGGATATCCTTTGCCGGGTCGGCGCTGAAATACCCCTGATGTCCGGCCCAGAAGAGCCAGACAAAAGGCAAAAATCCGGCCAGATGGAGAAGCACTTTCAGCCAGGTAATCTGCTTTACAGTCAGGCGCACTAGTAATTCTCCCGCAAATTCAGGCCCCGGTAGAGCGATGCTACTTCGTCAGCATAGCCGTTAAAGAGCAGTGTTGGCTGGCGTTTGACGTCGAGTACGCCGCCTGCGCCGATAAAGCGCTCAGTTGCCTGCGACCAGCGGGGGTGATCGACATGCGGATTGACGTTGGCGTAGAAGCCATACTCCTCAGGTCCGGCGAGGTTCCAGGTCGTGGGGGGACGTTCACGCGTCAGTTCGATACTGACGATAGACTTAATCCCTTTGAAACCGTACTTCCAGGGCACGGTGAGTCGGACCGGCGCACCGTTTTGCGGAGGCAGCGCTTTGCCATACACGCCTACGCTGAGCAGCGTCAGAGGATGCATGGCCTCGTCGAGCCGCAGCCCTTCGACATAGGGATACGCCAGCCCGCCGCCGATAAAACGGTCTTTTTGGCCCGGCATCTGCTCAGGCGCATAAAGCGTTTTAAACGCGACGTAGCGCGCATTGCTGGTGGGCTCGACCAGCGATAACAATTTATGCAGCGGGAAGCCGACCCAGGGAATCACCATCGACCAGGCTTCGACGCAGCGCATCCGGTAAATTCGCTCTTCCAGCGGAAATCGGCTGGTCAGGTCGTCATGATCGAGCGTAAGGGGTTTTGCCACTTCGCCGCCAATCGTCAGCGTCCAGGGGTCAGTGCGCAGGCTTCCGGCATTGGCCGCCGGATCGGCTTTATCCAGGCCGAACTCATAAAAGTTGTTGTAGCCTGATACCTTATCTTCCGGCGTGAGCGTGAGAGTGTTTTGCCATTGCGCCGGTTTATCGAACGTCAGCGCTTTACCTGCCGGCGCCGGCGGGCGGTCGTTGCCTTTAAACCAATCCAGCAGGTCAGCTTGCGCGGAGGGTGAGAGGGAAAGGGCGGTGGCGCTAATTCCCAACATTTTCAGGATCTGGCGACGCTGCAGCATAAAAACGGATTCTGCCGTTACGTCGGCTTCCGTCAGTTTTTTGGATTTCATGGCATCCTCCGTCGTGCGTTTTTCTTAGCATGACGGAGGCGGAGCGTTATTGCGAATATGTCACGAAAAATTGCAGATTAGGCGATTTTAACCAGCGTGCGCCCCTGAATCTTATTGGTCATGATCTTATCGGCAAATTCAGGGGCTTCGGCGAGGGAGATTTCCGTCGCGCTTTGCGCGTAGAAGGATTCCGGCAGATCGCGCACCAGACGCTGCCAGGCCTCGGCCCGGCGCGCGGCTGGCGTCATTACCGAATCAACGCCCTGCAGGCGCACGTTACGCAGAATAAACGGCATCACGGTCGTGGGCAGGGCAAAGCCGCCTGCCAGACCGCAGGCCGCCACGCAGCCGCCGTAGTTCATCTGCGCCAGCACTTTTGCCAGCACCTTATCGCCAACGGTATCAACGGCACCGGCCCACAGCTGTTTTTCCAGCGGGCGGGTTTCGGCGAACTCATCGCGGCTAAGAATGCGCTGCGCGCCGAGGCTTTTAAGATATTCATGGGTGCTTTCGCGCCCGGAAACCGCCGCCACCTTGTACCCGAGATGATGCAGCAAAGCGACCGCGGTGCTGCCGACGCCGCCGCTGGCCCCGGTGACCACGACTTCGCCATCTTCCGGACGAACCCCGGCGTCTTCCAGCGCCATCACGCACAGCATCGCGGTGAAACCGGCGGTCCCAATGACCATGGCTTTACGACCATCCAGGCCTTGCGGCATCGCCACCAGCCAGTCGCCTTTAACGCGAGCGCGCTCCGCCAGTCCGCCCCAGTGGTTTTCCCCTACGCCCCATCCGGTCAGCAGGACTTGCTGGCCGGCGTGGAAACGCGGATCCTCGCTGCTGTGGACAAAACCGGCAAAATCGATGCCAGGAATCATCGGAAAGTTGCGGATAATTTTTCCTTTACCAGTGATGGCCAGCGCATCTTTATAGTTAAGGCTGGACCAGTGGATATCCACTGTCACATCCCCCTGCGGCAGCTGGCTGGCGTCAATGGTTTGCACCGAAGAGAGAGTTTTGCCATCCTGCTGTTCTAAGATTAAAGCCTGCATGCGCCGGTCCTCATAGGTTGGATGATTGGAAAATTTTTTCTGCAGACTATACTCGCTAACGGCATTATTACACCGATGTAACGCAATAAATTGCCAGATGCGCCAGCTTTGATAGTATGCGTCGCTCTTTAGAAAGTTAGTGCTTACTTTAGTTTAGGCGCCAGCACAGGAGCCCGGATGTTTATCGGGTAGTCATTCACACGCGGAGTTAACACAGGGATGCGATTAACGACGAAATTCTCAGCGTTTGTCACGTTACTCACCAGCCTGACGATCTTTGTCACGCTGATTGGCGCTTCGCTGAGTTTTTACAACGGCATTCAGCTAAAAATGACCAACCGCGTTCAGGCGGTGGCGACCATGCTGGATAACCGTCTGGTCTCTATGTCTTTTGACCAGATTGAACCGCAGATGGATGAGCTGATGACGCCGATCGACGCGGCGCGCGTTGACTTTCAGCTTAATGGCAAATCGGTCTATAGCCATTCCCGCACCGATAACTATCGTCCTTTAGGTAGCAGCAATCAGTTTCGCGATATCACGGTACCGTCGCTCAAGCAGCCCGGTATGGCAATCCATCTGGTGTACCTGGATCCGATGGCCAATTACTTCCGTTCACTGCACATCACCGCGCCGCTCTCCATCGCCATTGGTTTTATGGTGCTGATTATCTTTTTTTCCGTGCGCTGGATCCGTCGCCAGCTGGCGGGCCAGGAGCTACTGGAACTCCGCACTGCGCGTATTCTTAATGGCGAACGCGGACCGCAGGTGCGAGGGTCGGTACACGAGTGGCCAGCGAATACCAGTAGCGCGCTGGATATGCTGCTATCCGAACTTCAGTTCGCCAGCGATCAGCGAAGCCGCATGGATACCCTGATCCGTTCCTATGTCGCGCAGGATTCAAAAACCGGGCTGAGTAACCGATTATTTTTTGATAATCAGCTGTCGACGCTGCTTGAAGATCAGGAGAAAGTGGGGTCATACGGCATCGTAATGATGATCCGCCTGCCGGATTTCGACCTGCTGCGCGATAACTGGGGGCGCGCAGCGACCGAAGAGCACTACTTTACGCTGATCAACATGCTTTCCACTTTTATTATGCGCTACCCTGGCGCACTGCTGGCTCGCTACCACCGCAGCGATTTTGCCGTTCTGCTTCCGCATCGCACGTTGAAAGAGGCGGACAGCATTGCCGGGTTACTCCTGAAAGCTATGGATGCCCTGCCGCCGACGCGAATTCTCGATCGTGACGATATGATGCATATCGGGATCTGCGCTTTCCGCAGCGGACAAACGGCGGCCCAGGTAATGGAGCATGCGGAAGCGGCCACGCGTAATGCGGTGCTGCAGGGCAGCAACAGCTGGGCCGTCTATGACGATTCTCTGCCGGAGAAAGGGCGTGGCAACGTGCGCTGGCGTACGCTTATCGAGCAAATGCTTAGCCGCGGCGGCCCGCGACTTTACCAGAAACCCGCCGTCACTCGTGATGGTCGCGTACATCATCGTGAGCTAATGTGCCGTCTTTATGATGGTAAGGAAGAGGTGATTGCGGCCGAATATATGCCGATGGTGCTGCAGTTTGGCCTGGCGGAGGAGTATGACCGTTTGCAAATTACGCGATTGCTGCCGTTTTTAGGCTTTTGGCCGGAAGAAAACCTCGCGCTGCAGGTGACGGTCGAGTCCTTGATCCGCCCTCGATTCCAGCGCTGGCTGCGCGATACTTTGATGCAATGCGAAAAATCGCACCGTCGACGTATTATTTTTGAACTTGCAGAGGCGGATGTTTGTCAATATATCGGCCGCCTGCAGCCGGTTATGCGGTTGGTTAACGCTTTAGGTATTCGAATTGCCGTGGTTCAGGCCGGTTTGACGCTGGTTGGAACCAGCTGGATCAAGCAGCTCGATGTTGAAGTGATTAAGCTGCATTCGGGGTTATCGCGCAATATAGAAAAACGCAGTGAAAATCAGCTGCTGGTGCAGAGCCTGGTAGAAGCCTGTAAAGGAATGCCGGTTCAGGTTTTCGCAACCGGGGTACTCAGCCGAAGCGAGTGGCAGGTGCTGTCTCAATGCGGTGTTACCGGTGGTCAGGGGGAATTTTTTGCCGCCTCACAGCCACTTGACACAAATGTGAAAAAATATTCGCAAAGATACTCTGTTTGATCTGCCGTTTAGCGTGATTTCACGTAGAATAATGCGCGCCATAGTGATGGGGGTGTGCTTGTCTACCTGCCGGATTGTCGCAATGTAAATGCCAGTGAATGACCTTTGACAGGTTGCAGATTCAAGCGCGGAGCGCTGCTGAAGATTTCTGCGTTGGACGGACTCAGTCAAATTTGTAACAAAGGTAACGAACTGCACTAATTTTCACCGCAGCAGATGATTTTTGCGCCTTGTCGCTGCTGCGCGTGGTTGGTAAAGTAAGCGGATTTTGTTTTCCGCCCCAGCTTTCAGGATTATCCCTTAGTATGTTAAAAAAATTTCGTGGCATGTTTTCCAATGACCTGTCCATTGACCTGGGTACCGCGAATACCCTGATTTATGTAAAAGGACAAGGCATCGTATTGAATGAGCCTTCCGTTGTGGCCATTCGTCAGGATCGTGCCGGATCGCCGAAAAGCGTCGCCGCTGTGGGTCATGAAGCGAAGCAGATGCTTGGGCGTACACCGGGCAACATTGCAGCTATTCGCCCAATGAAAGACGGCGTTATCGCCGACTTCTTCGTTACCGAAAAAATGCTCCAGCACTTTATTAAACAGGTGCACAGCAATAGCTTTATGCGTCCGAGCCCGCGCGTGCTGGTCTGCGTGCCGGTTGGTGCGACCCAGGTTGAACGTCGCGCGATTCGTGAGTCCGCACAGGGCGCTGGCGCCCGTGAAGTCTTCCTGATTGAAGAGCCGATGGCGGCTGCGATCGGCGCAGGCCTGCCGGTCTCCGAAGCAACCGGTTCAATGGTTGTGGACATCGGCGGCGGTACTACTGAAGTGGCGGTCATCTCCCTTAACGGCGTGGTTTACTCCTCTTCTGTCCGTATCGGCGGCGACCGTTTTGACGAAGCCGTCATTAATTATGTCCGTCGTAACTATGGCTCCCTGATCGGCGAAGCGACCGCAGAACGCATTAAGCACGAAATCGGCTCCGCTTATCCGGGTGATGAAGTCCGCGAAATCGAAGTTCGCGGGCGTAACCTTGCTGAAGGCGTTCCGCGCGGCTTTACTCTGAACTCCAACGAAATCCTCGAAGCGCTGCAGGAACCGTTGACCGGTATCGTCAGCGCGGTGATGGTCGCGCTGGAACAGTGCCCACCGGAGCTGGCTTCCGATATCTCCGAACGCGGGATGGTTCTGACCGGCGGCGGTGCTCTGCTACGCAACCTTGACCGTCTGTTAATGGAAGAGACAGGAATCCCTGTCGTAGTTGCAGAAGATCCACTGACCTGCGTCGCTCGTGGCGGCGGTAAGGCACTGGAAATGATCGATATGCACGGCGGCGACTTGTTCAGCGAAGAGTAGTCAGCCTGAGATCCGGGTAGCTGGCCTACGGCTGCCCCGATCTTAACTGACACGAGAATACGCATAGCCTATGAAGCCAATTTTTAGCCGTGGCCCGTCGCTACAGATTCGCCTTATTCTGGCGGTTTTGGTGGCGCTTGGCGTGATAATCGCCGACAGCCGCCTGGGTACGTTCAGCCAAATTAGAACGTACATGGATACAGCCGTCAGCCCTTTCTACTTTGTCTCTAATGGTCCCCGGGAACTGCTGGATAGCGTTTCGCAAACGCTGGCCACCCGCGATCAGCTCGAACTGGAAAATCGCGCGCTGCGTCAGGAGTTGCTGCTCAAGAACAGCGACTTACTGATGCTGGGTCAGTACAAACAGGAGAACGCGCGTCTGCGCGAGCTGCTGGGCTCTCCGCTGCGCCAGGACGAGCAAAAAATGGTGACCCAGGTCATCTCAACGGTTAACGACCCCTATAGCGATCAGGTGGTTATCGATAAAGGCAGCGTTAACGGCGTTTATGAAGGCCAGCCGGTTATCAGCGATAAAGGCGTTGTAGGTCAGGTGGTCGCGGTCGCGAAGCTGACCAGCCGCGTGCTGCTGATTTGCGATGCCACGCATGCGTTACCGATTCAGGTACTGCGTAACGATATTCGCGTCATTGCCGCAGGCAACGGTTGTACTGACGATTTACAGCTGGAACATCTGCCGGCCAATACCGATATTCGCGTCGGCGACGTGCTGGTCACTTCGGGTCTCGGCGGCCGCTTCCCTGAAGGGTATCCGGTCGGGGTGGTTTCGTCCGTTAAGCTGGATACGCAGCGTGCGTATACGGTGATTCAGGCGCGTCCGACTGCCGGTCTGCAGCGCTTGCGTTATCTGCTGCTGCTGTGGGGAGCCGATCGCAACGGCGCGAATCCGATGACGCCGGAAGAGGTTCATCGCGTAGCGAATGAACGCCTGATGCAGATGATGCCGCAGGTTCTGCCTGCGCCGGATGCGATGGGGCCGCAGATGCCCGCGCCGGCAACCGGTATGCCACAGCAGCCTCTGCCAGCAGGAGGGCAATAGTGGCAAGTTACCGTAGCCAGGGACGCTGGGTTATCTGGCTCTCGTTTCTTATCGCACTATTGCTGCAGATTATGCCCTGGCCGGCGGACATTAGCGTCTACCGGCCAAACTGGGTATTGCTTATCCTGTTGTACTGGATCCTCGCGCTACCCCACCGGGTTAACGTTGGCACAGGCTTTGTGATGGGCGCGATCCTCGATCTCATCAGCGGGTCGACGCTTGGCGTTCGCGCACTATCATTAAGTATTGTGGCTTATCTGGTTGCGCTAAAGTATCAACTGTTCCGTAACCTGGCGCTTTGGCAACAGGCGCTGGTGGTAGTCATGTTATCCCTCTCCGTGGATATCATTGTTTTCTGGGCAGAGTTTTTAGTGATCAACGTCTCTTTCCGTCCGGAAGTGTTCTGGAGTAGTGTAGTAAACGGTGTGCTCTGGCCATGGATTTTCCTGCTGATGCGTAAAGTGCGCCAGCAGTTTGCGGTGCAATAAGGTTGATATGACGATTCTGTATCTTGCTTCAGGTTCTCCGCGTCGGCAGGAACTGCTGACACAGCTTGGCCTCGCTTTTGAGCGCGTGGTTCCCGGTATTGAGGAACAGCGCCGCCCGCAGGAGAGCGCCCAGCAGTATGTGGTCCGGCTGGCGCGCGAAAAGGCCCAGGCTGGCGTCGCGCTGGCACCGCGCGATCTCCCGGTTTTAGGCGCGGATACCATTGTCATCCTTAACGGTGAAGTGCTGGAAAAACCGCGCGATGGCGGGCACGCCGCCGAGATGCTACGCATGCTTTCCGGAAAGACTCATCAGGTGATGACCGCCGTGGCGCTGGCTGATAAGCGGCAGACGCTGGATTGCCTGGTGGTCACGGAGGTCACTTTCCGCGTGCTCTCAGGGCAGGATATCGCCGATTATGTCGCCAGCGGCGAACCTTTAGATAAAGCAGGTGCATACGGTATTCAGGGGTTGGGTGGCTGTTTCGTCAGGAAGATAAATGGCAGCTATCACGCCGTCGTTGGCTTACCGCTGGTGGAAACGTATGAGTTGCTAAGTAACTTTAACTCACTGCGTGAAGAAAAGGGATAAAGATGACTGCTGAATTATTAGTTAACGTAACGCCATCAGAAACGCGCGTCGCTTACATTGATGGCGGTATTCTTCAGGAAATTCATATTGAGCGTGAAGCGCGACGCGGAATAGTAGGCAATATCTACAAGGGTCGTGTCAGTCGGGTGCTGCCGGGAATGCAGGCGGCTTTTGTAGATATTGGCCTGGATAAGGCCGCGTTTCTGCACGCTTCCGATATTATGCCGCACACCGAGTGCGTGGCGGGCGAAGAGCAAAAACAGTTCGCCGTACGCGATATCTCCGAGCTGGTGCGCCAGGGGCAGGATTTAATGGTGCAGGTGGTGAAAGACCCCCTCGGTACCAAAGGCGCCCGCCTGACCACCGATATCACTATTCCCTCTCGCTATCTGGTTTTTATGCCCGGCGCTTCGCACGTCGGCGTCTCTCAGCGTATTGAAAGCGAAGCGGAACGTGAACGCCTGAAAAAAGTGGTCTCTGAATACTGTGACGAGCAGGGCGGATTCATTATCCGTACCGCGGCGGAAGGCGTTCATGAGCAGGAGATGGCTGCTGATGCCGCCTATCTCAAGCGCGTCTGGACGAAAGTGATGGAACGCAAAAAGCGCCAGCAGACCCGATATCAAATGTACGGCGAACTGGCGCTGGCGCAGCGCGTGCTGCGTGATTTCGCCGATGCGCATCTTGACCGGATTCGCGTTGACTCTCGTCTGACTTACGAATCGCTGCTGGAGTTTACCGCCGAATATATTCCGGAGATGACCAGCAAGCTGGAGCACTACAGCGGCCGTCAGCCGATTTTCGATCTCTTTGACGTGGAAAATGAAATCCAGCGCGCTCTGGAACGCAAAGTTGAGCTGAAATCAGGTGGTTATCTGATCATTGACCAAACGGAAGCGATGACCACCGTTGATATCAACACCGGGGCATTCGTCGGTCACCGTAATCTTGACGATACTATCTTTAATACCAATATTGAGGCGACCCAGGCGATTGCCCGCCAGCTGCGGCTGCGCAATCTCGGTGGGATTATCATCATCGATTTCATTGATATGAATAATGAAGATCACCGCCGTCGGGTGCTGCACTCTCTTGAGCAGGCGCTGAGCAAAGACCGGGTTAAAACCAGCATCAACGGCTTCTCCCAGCTTGGGCTGGTAGAGATGACCCGCAAGCGTACTCGCGAAAGCGTGGAGCATGTGCTGTGTAATGAGTGCCCTACCTGCCACGGTCGCGGTACGGTGAAAACGGTGGAAACGGTGTGCTATGAAATCATGCGCGAGATCGTGCGCGTGCATCATGCCTACGATTCCGACCGGTTCCTGGTCTATGCTTCTCCTGCGGTAGCGGAAACGCTGAAAGGGGAAGAGTCGCACGCGCTGGCAGAAGTCGAGATCTTTGTCGGTAAGCAGGTCAAAGTGCAAATTGAACCGCTCTATAATCAAGAGCAGTTTGATGTAGTAATGATGTAATCATCCGTTTTGCTTGCTGATGTCGGGATAAAGAGGCGGGCAAAAGGATGACGCGTAACAGGCTGACAAGGAGAGATGCGTGAGGCGACTGCCCGGGATATTACTGCTCACCGTGGCAACATTGATTGTTGTCGTCGCACTGCTGGTGAGCGGTCTGCGTCTCGTTCTGCCGCAGTTAAACAGCTGGCGTCCGCAGGTGCTGGAAAAAGTCTCCGCGATGGCCGGCGTACCGGTCGATGCTTCAAATATTGTCGCCAGCTGGCAGACTTTTGGCCCGACGCTTGATGTCCGCGATGTTAAGGCCGGCCTGAATGATGGCGGCGAGCTTTCCGCTAAACGCGTCACCCTGGCGCTCGACGTCTGGCAAAGCCTGCTGCATATGCGCTGGCAGTTTCGCGATCTGACCTTCTGGCAGCTGCAGGTTCATACCAATACCCCCATTCAAACGAATAATAGCGGTGAAGGGCTGAAAACCGACCGTATCAGCGATCTTTTCCTCCGCCAGTTCGATCACTTTATTCTTCGCGATAGCCATCTGAGCTTTCTGACCATCTCCGGCCAGCGTGCGGAGCTCGCCATTCCGCAGCTTACCTGGCTGAACGGTAAAAATCGCCATCGCGCGGAGGGGCAGCTTAGCCTCAGCAGCCTGACCGGCCAGCACGGCGTGATGCAGGTGCGAATGGACCTGCGCGATGAAGACGGCCTGCTCAATAAGGGGCGCGTCTGGCTTCAGGCGGATGATATCGACGTTAAGCCGTGGCTTGGGCGCTGGATGCAGGACAACATCGCCCTGCAGAGCGCGCGGTTTAGCCTGGAAGGCTGGATGACTATCGACAAGGGCGATGTCGCCAGCGGCGATGTATGGTTGAAAAAAGGCGGCGCCAGCTGGCAGGGCGATAAAGAGAAGCACCATCTGTCGGTTGATAATCTGACGGCGCACATCTATCGCGATAATCAAAGTTGGGGCTTTCACATCCCTGATACGCGCATCTCGATGGATGACAAACCCTGGCCGCGCGGCGCGCTGTCGATGGCGTGGATCCCGGCTCAGGATGTGGACGGAAAAAATGGTCAACGCAGCGATGAGCTGCGCATTCGCGCCAGCAACCTTAACCTTAGCGGTCTGACCGGGTTGCAGCCGATGGCGGATAAACTGGCTCCGTCGCTGGGCGAAATCTGGCGTACGACGCAGCCGGACGGCAAAATCAATCTTCTGGCGCTGGATATTCCGCTGCAAATGGCGGAAAAAACGCGCTTCCGGGCGGACTGGAGCGACATGTCCTGGAAGCAGTGGAAGCTGCTGCCAGGGGCTGAGCATTTCTCCGGCAACATTGCCGGGAGCGTAGAAAACGGTACTCTGCATGCCAGCATGACGCAGGCGAAAATGCCCTACGAAACGGTCTTTCGCGCGCCGCTGGAGATCGCCAAAGGCGATGCGACCCTCAGTTGGGTGAAGAATGACAAGGGTTTTATGCTCGATGGTCGCGATATTGACGTACAGGCTACCGGCGTTCGCGCTCGCGGTGGGTTCCGCTATCTGCAGCCGCAGGGCGACGAACCCTGGCTCGGTATTCTGGCCGGTATCAGTACCAACGATGGCGGACAGGCCTGGCGCTACTTCCCGGAAAATCTGATGGGCAAAGCGCTGGTGGATTACCTCAGCGGAGCCATTAAAGGCGGTCAGGCCACCGATGCGACGCTGGCTTATGGCGGTAACCCGCATCTTTTCCCGTACAAGCATAATGAGGGGCAATTCCAGGTCACGGTGCCGCTCAAGAACGCCACCTTTGCCTTTCAGCCTGACTGGCCCGCGCTTACCGGGCTTAATATCGACCTTAACTTTATCAATGATGGGCTATGGATGAAGGCCGATAAGGCGATGCTCGGCAACGTGACCGCCAGCAATCTCGATGCGGTGATTCCCGACTATTCGCGAGAAAAGCTGCTGATTGATGCCGACGTTAACGGCCCGGGTAAAGAGGTTGGCCCTTATTTTAACGAGACGCCGCTGAAAGAGACCCTGGGCGCGGCGCTGGATGAGCTCCAGCTGGACGGTAATGTTAGCGCTCGCTTACATCTTGATATCCCCCTGGATGGCGAGATGACCACCGCTAAAGGTGATGTCCGGTTGAACAATAACAGCTTGTTTATCAAGCCTATCGATACCACATTGCACAACCTGAGCGGTAAATTCAGCTTTGTAAACGGCGACCTGAAAAGCGAACCGATGAGCGCGAGCTGGTTTAATCAGCCGCTGAATCTTGATTTCTCGACCACCGAAGGCGCGAAAGCATTTCTCGTGAACGTCGGGATGAACGCCAGCTGGCAGCCTGCGCGTACCGGTTTATTGCCGAAATCCCTGGACGGCACCCTGAGCGGCAGCGTGCCCTGGGACGGAAAAGTCGCGATTGAGCTTCCGTATCGCGGTAGCGCGGCCTATAAGGTTGACCTCAACGCTGACCTGAAGAGTGTAAGTAGTCACTTACCTGCGCCGTTAGATAAGCAGGCCGGGGAGCCGTTGCCGGTAAAAATTAAGGTCGATGGCGGCTTAAGCAGTTTTAATCTGGCCGGCTCAATGGGGGCGAAGAACCATATTAATAGCCGCTGGCTGCTGGGTCATAAGCTGACCCTGGACCGCGCTATTTTAACCACGGACAGTAAAGCCGTTTCTCCGCTTCCCGAGCAGCCAGGCGTGGAGCTGAATATGCCGCCGATGGATGGCGCGCAGTGGCTGGCGCTGTTCCAGGGCGGAGCGGCGAATGACGTCAGCAGTAATCTCGTCTTCCCGGAGCAGGTCACGCTGCGAACGCCGGCGTTAACGATGGCGGGCCAGAGCTGGAATAACGTTAGCCTTGTCTCCCGGCCCGATGCCGGGGGAACGAAGATTGAAGCCCAGGGGCGTGAAGTCAACGCAACCCTGACGATGCGGAAGAACGCCCCGTGGCTGGCGGCCATTCGCTATCTCTACTACAACCCAACGGCGGCGAAAAGCCGCGGGACAGAAAAAAGCAGCGCCCCGCTGGCCGATACCAACATTGATTTCCACGGCTGGCCGGACCTTCAGCTTCGCTGCGCCGAGTGCTGGCTGTGGGGGCAAAAATATGGCCGTATCGAAGGGGATTTTGATATTCGCGGCGATACCCTGACGCTGGCGAACGGACTGGTCGATACCGGTTTTGGCCGTCTGACGACCGATGGCGTATGGGTGAGCGCGCCGGCGGGCGTACGAACCTCTTTGAAAGGTAAGCTGCACGGTAATAAAACTGACGATTTCGTGAACTTCTTCGGCGTCTCCACGCCGGTAAAAGGTTCGTCGTTTGATATCGATTATGACCTGCACTGGCGTGCGCCGCCGTGGCAGCCCGACGTTGCCTCGCTTAATGGGATCCTCAAAAGCCGTCTTGGAAAAGGCGAATTTACCGACCTCAGCACCGGTCATGCCGGCCAGCTTCTGCGTTTGTTGAGCGTTGACGCGCTCCTGCGCAAGCTGCGCTTCGACTTTAGCGATACGTTCAGCGAAGGGTTCTACTTTGATTCCATTCGCAGTACGGCGTGGATTAAAGACGGCGTTCTGCATACCGACGATACGCTGGTCGATGGTCTGGAAGCGGATATCGCCATGAAGGGGTCGGTGGATCTCGTGCGTCGTCAGCTGGATATGCAGGCCGTGGTCGCGCCGGAGATTTCTGCGACCGTGGGCGTCGCCGCGGCCTTTGCCGTTAACCCGATTATCGGCGCCGCGGTCTTTGCTGCCAGTAAGGTACTGGGGCCGCTGTGGAACAAGGTCTCTATTTTGCGCTATCGCATCACCGGTCCTATCGATCAGCCGCAAATTAACGAAGTGCTGCGCCAGGCGCGGAGCGACAAAAAGCAATGATTTGACGATTGTGCGTAATTACCGCACTCTCAATAGATAGCCTTTTTTATTTCCGCCCCTGAGGCGGCAACAAACGAGTAGCAAAACGATGAGTCTGAACCTGGTAAGTGAACAATTACTGTCGGCAAACGGCCTGAATCATCAGGATCTGTTTACCATTCTTGGCCAGCTGGCCGAGCGCCGTCTGGATTACGGCGATCTCTATTTTCAGTCGAGCTATCACGAGTCCTGGGTTCTTGAAGACAGCATCATTAAAGATGGTTCGTACAATATCGACCAGGGCGTTGGCGTCCGCGCGGTGAGCGGGGAAAAAACCGGCTTTGCCTATGCTGACCAGATTAGTCGACTGGCGCTGGAACAGAGCGCACAGGCGGCCCGCACCATTGTACGCGACCATGGGGATGGTAAAGTGCATACCCTTGGCGGGGTGGAACATCGTTCCCTCTATACCAGCATCGATCCGCTGCAAAGTATGAGCCGGGAAGAGAAGCTGGATATTCTGCGCCGGGTGGATAAAACCGCCCGCGCGGCCGATAAGCGGGTGCAGGAAGTTTCCGCCAGCCTGACCGGCGTCTACGAGTTAATTCTTGTCGCCGCCACCGACGGCACGCTGGCGGCGGACGTTCGCCCGCTGGTTCGCCTTTCCGTCAGCGTGCTGGTGGAAGAGGATGGTAAACGCGAGCGCGGCGCCAGCGGCGGCGGCGGCCGCTTTGGCTACGACTATTTCCTGGACTCGCAGGATGGCGACGTTCGCGCGGATGTTTGGGCGAGAGAAGCCGTGCGTATGGCGCTGGTCAACCTGACCGCCGTCGCGGCGCCTGCCGGGATGCTGCCGGTTGTGCTGGGCGCGGGCTGGCCTGGCGTCCTGCTGCATGAAGCCGTCGGTCACGGCCTGGAAGGTGACTTTAACCGTCGCGGGACGTCGGTATTCAGCGGCCATATGGGCGAACTGGTGGCCTCTGAGCTGTGCACCGTAGTGGATGATGGCACCATTGCTCACCGTCGCGGCTCCCTTGCCATTGATGATGAAGGCACGCCGGGCCAGTATAACGTTTTGATCGAAAACGGCATTCTCAAAGGCTATATGCAGGACAAGCTCAACGCCAGGCTGATGGGCGTGGCGCCAACCGGTAACGGTCGTCGCGAATCCTACGCGCACCTGCCTATGCCGCGTATGACCAACACCTACATGCTGGCGGGGAAATCTACGCCGCAGGAGATTATCGAATCGGTCGATTACGGCATCTACGCGCCGAACTTCGGCGGCGGTCAGGTGGATATCACCTCCGGGAAATTTGTCTTCTCCACGTCTGAAGCCTACCTGATTGAAAAAGGTAAAGTGACCAAAGCGGTGAAGGGCGCGACGCTTATCGGTTCAGGTATCGAAGCGATGCAGCAGATTTCGATGGTGGGGAACGATCTGAAGCTGGACAGCGGCGTCGGTGTTTGCGGCAAAGAGGGCCAGAGCGTACCGGTTGGCGTCGGTCAGCCTACGCTCAAAGTGGATAAACTCACCGTCGGCGGTACTGCCTGATACTTCTCAATGCGCTTTCGCCCGCGGCGAAAGCGCAAATCACCTCCGCGGAGTCGCGATGAAAGCCGCGCGTCAGCAGCAGATAGTCGAACTACTCAACCAGCATCACACCTTAACCACCGAAGCGTTGTCCCATCTGCTGCAGGTCAGTATCGAGACCATTCGTCGCGATTTGAGCGAGCTGCAGAAGCAGGGGCGTATTCAGCGTAGCCACGGGCAGGCGCGCGTTCTCCAGCGTAACAATCACAACGGCGAGAAGCCTTTTCAGCGCCGCGTGAAAAGCCATTATGCCCATAAATCTGATATCGCGCGTACGGCGCTGGCGTGGATTGATGAAGGGATGACGATCGCCCTGGATGCCAGCTCAACCTGCTGGTTTCTGGCGCGTCAGCTACCGAATATGACCCTGACGGTGTTTACCAATAGCCATCCGGTCTGCGTAGAGCTGGGCCGCCGTGAGCGGATCCAGCTGATCAGCGCCGGGGGGCAGCTCCTGCGTCAGTATGGCTATTATGTTAATCCGGCGCTGTTTTCTCAGGTCAAATCGCTGGAGATCGATCTGTTTATTTTTTCCTGCGAGGGGATCGATAACGATGGCGTACTCTGGGATTCGAGCGCCAATAATGCCGCCTACAAATCGCTGCTTCTGAAACGTGCGGCGCAGTCGCTATTATTAATCGACAAAAGCAAATTTGATCGTTCCGGGGAGGTGCGTATCGGCAATCTCCGCGACGTAACGCAGATTATTTCCGATGCCGGGCCCGATAATCTGTTCTTACCCTCTGTGGCGGGCTCGGGCCGCTAGCGGGCAATCCCCCGGCCGTGCATCCCCTGGTAAATCTTCGCCACCCCGACGAAATACTCAGTCAGGTAATTAATGCATACCTGTACCTTCAGCGGTAGCTTATCTTTCTCGGTATACAGCGCGTATACCGGTCGCGGATCGGACTGGTAGCTCGGCAGCAGGATCTCCAGTTCGCCGCGGTTGATCTCTTCGATCGCCCACATCAGCGGAACGTAAGCCACGCCGACGCCTGCCGTCAGCCAGCGCACCAGCGTCATCGGATCGTTGGTGACGAATCTGCCCTGAGGGATCAGCTTGGTTGAAATCCCTTCCGGAGCGATGATTTCAAATTCGTTATCCGGCCGGACGCTGTATTCCAGCCACGAGTGGCTGGCGAGATCCGCCGGTTTTTCCGGACATCCGGCGTGCTGAAGGTAGCTTTTTGCCGCGCAGAGCACCATCGGCATGGAGCCCAGGCGGCGGGAAAAGAGGCTGGAATCCTGCAGCGCTCCCACGCGAATAACCACATCCAGGCCGTCCGCAATCAGGTCCGGCGCGGGAATGCCTGTGACCAGATTGATTGAGAGACCCGGGTGCTCTTTGAGCATATCGGCGGTTATGCGAGCCAGGACATTCTGTGCCATAGTTGAAGAACAGCCGATGCGCAGCGTACCGATGGGCGTATTGTTAAACGCGTACAGCTGTTCATGGACATCCTGGACTTCGAACAGCATTCGCCGACAGCCTTGATAATATATTTTTCCCGCTTCTGTTAAGCCAAGGCTGCGCGTACTGCGGTTGAGCAGCTTAACCTGCAGTTCATCTTCCAGTTTGGCTACCGTCTGGCTGATGGAAGAAACGCTCATCTGGAGCTGGCGGGCCGCGGCGGTGAATGAACCTAATTCGACCACTCTGGCAAAAACGGACATGCGTTTTAATCGTTCCATTATTCACTCTGGCTTAAAAGTGATTTAGATCACACATTATAGATAAGACCGCAATTGTTACGTTACTATATAGTTAGCTTAATAATAAACGCATCGCGCATATCACCTGTACGCTTCTTATCAAGGTCATCATGAGTCTGTTTCCTGTCATTGTGATTTTCGGCTTGTCGTTTCCGCCGATCTTCTTTGAATTGCTATTGTCGCTAGCCATCTTCTGGCTGGTGCACCGCCTGCTGGTTCCAACGGGCATCTATGATTTTGTCTGGCACCCGGCACTGTTTAATACCGCGCTATATTGCTGCCTGTTTTATCTGATATCACGTTTGTTCGTTTGAGGTTGATGTGAAAACACTAACAAGAAATATCCTCCGTACCGCAATCACTGTGATACTGGTTATCCTTGCATTTATGGCGATTTTTCGCGCATGGGTGTATTACACCGCCTCGCCCTGGACGCGCGATGCGCGTTTTAGTGCGGATATTGTGGCCATCGCTCCCGATGTCTCCGGCCTGATTTCGCAGGTGAATATCAAGGATAACCAACTGGTTAAGAAAGACCAGGTTTTGTTCGTCATTGACCAGCCGCGTTACCAGAAGGCGTTAGCCGAGGCTGAAGCCGATGTCTCCTACTATCAGACTCTGGCGCAGGAGAAACGCGTCGAAGCCGGCCGTCGTAACCGCCTTGGCGTCCAGGCCATGTCCCGGGAAGAGATAGACCAGGCGAATAACGTTCTGCAAACCGTTGAGCATCAATTAGCCAAAGCGACGGCAAGTCGCGACCTGGCGAAGCTTGACCTTGAACGTACGGTGATTCGCGCCCCGGCCGACGGCTGGGTGACCAACCTGAACGTTTACCGCGGCGAGTTTATCACCCGAGGCTCCACCGCGGTTGCGCTGGTGAAGCAGAATACCTTCTATGTTATGGCCTATCTTGAAGAGACCAAGCTTGAGGGCGTGCGCCCCGGTTTTCGTGCTGAAATTACCCCGCTGGGAAGCGTACACACCCTCAGGGGCACCGTCGACAGCATTGCTGCAGGCGTCACCAATGCCAGCAGCAGCAGCGATTCAAAAGGGCTGGCCTCTATTGATTCTAACCTTGAATGGGTACGTCTGGCACAGCGGGTGCCGGTACGTATTCGCCTCGATCAACAGCAGGGCAATCTCTGGCCAGCGGGTACCACCGCGACGGTGGTGATTACCGGTAAAGAGGATCGCGATACTCGCCAGGCAAACTTCTTCCAGAAACTGGCGATGCGCCTGCGTGAGTTCGGTTAATCGCCATGGGGATCTTCACCATCGAACTCCGGCATCTCCGCTTCGCCGTTAAGTTAGCCTGCGCGGTGGTGCTGGCGTTATTCGTCGGTTTTCATTTTCAGCTGGAAACGCCGCGCTGGGCGGTGCTTACCGCCGCCATCGTTGCTGCCGGCCCGGCGTTTGCCGCAGGCGGGGAGCCTTACTCCGGGGCGATCCGCTATCGCGGGATGCTGCGTATCGCCGGCACCTTTATCGGCTGTATCGCCGCGCTGGCGATCATCATCCTGATGATCCGCGCCCCGCTGCTGATGGTGCTGGTATGCTGCCTGTGGGCCGGATTCTGCACCTGGATCTCCTCGCTGGTGCGGGTTGAGAACTCCTATGCCTGGGGCCTGGCGGGCTATACCGCGCTTATCATTATTATCACTATTCATGAAGAGCCGATGCTGGCGCCGCAGTTCGCCGTTGAGCGATGCAGTGAGATTGTCATCGGTATCGTCAGCGCCATTGTGGCCGACCTGCTGTTTTCTCCGCGTTCGATTAAAAAAGAGATCGACCTTGAACTGGATAATCTGCTGATCGATCACTATCGCCTGATGCAGCTTTGCGTGGCGCATGGTGATAAAGATGACGTCGATAAGGCCTGGAGCGCGCTGGTGCGTCGTACCAACGGGCTGGAAGGGATGCGCGGCAACTTGATCATGGAGTCCTCGCGCTGGGCAAAAGTGAATCAGCGGCTGAAGGCGATCAATACCCTCTCTCTGACCTTAATTACTCAGGCCTGTGAAACCTATTTGATTCAGAATACCCGGCCTGAGATGGTGACGGATGATTACCGCGAGCTGTTTGCTGAACCGGTCGAGACCGTGCAGGACGTGCACCGCCAGCTAAAGCGGATGCGCCGCTTCTTGACCTGGAAGGGAGAGCACAATACGCCGGTAACAATCTACAGCTGGGTAGGCGCTGCGACGCGCTATCTGCTTTTGAAGCGGGGCGTGGTCGGCAATACCAAAATCAGCCGTATTGAAGAAGAAGTGCTGCAAGGCGAAGTGGTGGTGAAGGCGGAATCCGCCGAGCGGCACCATGCGATGGTCAACTTTTGGCGTACGTCTATCTCCTGTATCCTCGGTACGCTGTTCTGGCTGTGGACCGGCTGGACTTCAGGAAGCGGGGCGATGGTCATGATTGCGGTTGTCACGGCCTTAGCGATGCGTTTACCTAATCCGCGGATGGTAGCTATAGATTTCCTCTACGGCACGTTGGCGGCGTTACCGCTGGGGGCGCTGTTTTTCCTCGTGATTATGCCCGCGACGCAGCAAAGTATGCTGCTGCTGTGTATCAGCCTGGCGGTGATGGCCTTTTTTATCGGCATCGAGGTACAAAAGCGGCGGCTGGGCTCGCTGGGGGCGCTGGCCAGCACCATTAATATTCTGGTGCTCGACAATCCGATGAAGTTTGAATTCAACCAGTTTCTTGATAGTGCCCTGGGCCAGATCGTCGGATGCTTCCTTGCGCTGATGGTGATCCTGCTGGTTCGTGATAATTCGCAGGCCCGTACCGGCCGCGTGCTGCTCAACCAGTTTGTCTCGGCGGCGGTATCATCGCTGACCACCAATATGGCGCGACGTAAAGAGAACCACTTGCCGGCCCTGTATCGTCAGCTCTTTTTGTTGCTGAATAAATTCCCTGGCGATATCGCCCGCTTTCGTCTGGCGCTGACCCTGATTATCGCGCATCAGCGTCTGCGCGATGCGCCGGTACCGATAAATGACGATCTGTCGGCCTTTCACCGGCAGCTGCGACGTACCGCGGATCGCGTCATTTCAGCCAGTAGTGATGATAAGCGCCGCTACTATTTTGCCCGCTTGCTTGATGAACTGGATATCTACCAGCAAAAATTACAGCATTGGGAAGCCTCTCCGCAGGTGACCGAGCCGGTACGCAGGCTGGTGGAGATGCTGCATAAGTACCAGCATGTGTTAACCAACAGCTAACCGCCAGAACCGACGCCGAAGCGTCGGTTTTTTTATCGCTATACTTAACGCTCAGAGTATGAATTCCGCCGTCAGAGTGGAACTACACGCCGGGATGACCGGGCTATGAAAAGTTGCAGGTGTGGACGGGATGCGGGCAATGACTACCTATACCTTTGATTTTGATGAAATAGCTGAGCAGCAGGATTTTTATCGTGAGTTTTCTCGTACCTTTGCTTTAGCGCGTGAGAAAGTGAATAACCTGGATTCTCTGTGGGAGGCCGTGACCGCCGGGCTGTTACCCTTACCGCTGGAGATTGAGTTTATTCATTTAAGCGATAATCAGCGGCGGCGTTTCGGCGCGTTAATTCTGCTCTTTGATGAGGCGGAAGAGGAGCTGGAAGGGGAGCTGCGTTTTAATGTGCGGCAGTCATAAAAAAGCCCCCGACGGAGCGGGGGCAAGTCGTCGGATAAGACGACGAGGGTTTATTTGTACAGCTCAGCCGTAGCGTGCCAGTTATCGCCGGTACGGGCTTCAATAATACGGTAGCTGCTGGCGCCTTCTTTCTCAGCTTTAGCCGCCAGTTCCTGACGCATATCCATCGGCGCGCTGCCTACCTGAGAAACGGAAACGGTGCCCATGGACTGCAGATTTTGCGCCTGTTCGGCGTTCACTTGATTAACGGCGGCGTTTGCGCCGAAAGAGAGAACGGAAGCCAGACCCAGGGATGCGATGATAATTGCGCTTTTCATAATTTTTTCTCCAACCTTCATATTTGCAGCGGCGGGAGGCTTAATGAACCTGGGGCCGCTGGAGAGATTCTGTTTCAGTTAATGACCGACAATCGTTAAATCTTATTTATAAAGTTCAGCCGTTGCGTGCCAGTGGTCACCGGTACGTGCTTCAATAATGCGGTAGGAAGAAGCACCTTCTTCTTGTGCTTTTTTGTTCAGCATTTCGTGCATATCCATCGGGGAAGAACTTACCGCGCCGACGGAAACGGTGCCGATTGCCTGACGGCCTTGAGCCTGTTCGCTGTTGATAGAGTCAGCGGCGAAGGCGCCAAAAGACAGAACGGAAAGGATGCTTAATGCTGCTACAGTGGTTTTGATTTTCATGATGTTCACCTCGTCGAATCTTTTTGTTGGGGCCTTTGTTTCGTGACCCTCATCACAAAATCAAGTATACACTAATCACAGAAAAAATTAATACCTTGCTAATTGTTTTTCATGTAAATAATTACAAAGAAATGTCTTTTTTATAACATATAAGAATTAGAAATGTCTTTTCTTCGCCACGTGTGGTCATTATTGCTAATAAAATCATAATGATAGGTGAATTTGATCTTTTGTGCGCTTAAGCCGGTTTCATCACGTAAATGAATGTATAGAAGCGGAAAAACACACAAAATGTTAAAGAAATGATAATTTTTTGAAGGGATACCCTCTGGCGCTAACCAGAGGGAAGGGCATCAGAGTTCCTGCTCAAACAGGACGAGAATGGCGTCATGCAGCTCTTTAACGGTAAAACCTCTGGCCGGGGTGGTAAAGATAGTGTCATCACCCGCAATGCTGCCGAGAATCCCTTCGGCTTTGCCAAGGGAGTCCAGAAGCCGGGCGATCAGCTGCGCTGCGCCTGGGCTGGTATGAATAACCACGACCGAATCGTTATAATCGATATCCAGCACCAGGTTTTTTAGCGGGCTGGAGGTCGTCGGGACGCCAAGCTCGGCGGGCAGGCAGTAAACCATTTCCATTTTGGCGTTACGCGTGCGTACGGCGCCAAACTTGGTGAGCATACGTGAGACTTTCGATTGGTTGATATTATCGAAGCCTTCCTCTTGCAGGGCCTGAACGATTTCACCTTGAGAGCTGAATTTCTCTTCTTTAAGCAGCGCTTTAAACGCTTTAACCAGTTCTTCTTGTTTTGCCGAACTACGCATAAGTCACCCAATTATGGTGGTAAAAACAACATCATTATGCATAAGCATGCATTTTTATGCAAATAATCCGCAGGGGAGAAGCGTAAATAATGTTATGAAGGGCGCATATTTTAGCAAAAAACACTAATAAGGAACATGCTTTCGTCACGGCGCGCAAATTGCCACAAAAGTAAATGAAATGTTATTAAATGATGTTGTTCTGCTCAATACGCTGGGTGTATTGTAACCAACAGTCGATCCGGTACTACGCTTTGCTGGATGGTCAGTCTCAGGGAGGAAAATGCGAAGCTGCTGCATCGCTGCGCACGACCACGCATTCTTCAGCCATAATTATTGTAATTGTTCATCTTGTGAATTAAGGTCCAGGCGACGGAGTAACGAAAGACTATTTTAACCATAATAAGGAGTTTAGGATGAAAGTTGCAGTCCTCGGCGCCGCTGGTGGAATTGGCCAGGCGCTTGCCCTACTACTTAAGACCCAACTGCCTTCAGGTTCAGAACTCTCGTTGTACGACATTGCTCCGGTAACCCCGGGCGTGGCGGTTGATCTAAGCCATATCCCTACCGATGTAAAAATCAAAGGTTTTTCCGGCGAAGACGCCACCCCTGCGCTGGAAGGCGCTGATGTGGTGCTGATATCCGCGGGCGTAGCGCGTAAGCCCGGCATGGATCGCTCCGATTTATTCAATGTTAATGCCGGTATTGTGAAAAATCTGGTACAGCAAATCGCCAAAACCTGTCCGCAGGCCTGCGTCGGGGTGATTACCAACCCGGTGAACACCACCGTGGCGATTGCCGCAGAAGTGCTGAAAAAAGCCGGTGTTTACGATAAGAACAAGCTCTTTGGCGTTACAACGCTGGATATTATCCGCTCGAATACCTTTGTTGCCGAACTGAAAGGCAAATCTTCATCAGAGGTTGAGGTTCCGGTGATTGGCGGCCACTCAGGCGTGACTATCCTTCCTTTATTGTCACAAATTCCGGGCGTCAGCTTCAGCGAGCAGGAAGTGGCCGATTTGACTAAGCGCATTCAAAATGCCGGTACTGAAGTTGTGGAAGCAAAAGCCGGTGGCGGCTCAGCAACGCTCTCGATGGGACAGGCCGCCGCGCGATTCGGTCTCTCCTTAGTTCGCGCCATGCAGGGAGAGAAAGGGGTAGTGGAATGCGCCTACGTTGAAGGTGATGGTCAATATGCCCGTTTCTTCTCACAGCCGCTGCTGTTAGGCAAAAATGGCGTAGAGCAGCGTCAGTCTATCGGCACGCTGAGCGCGTTTGAGCAGCAGGCGCTGGAGGGGATGCTGGATACGCTGAAGAAAGATATCGCCCTTGGCGAAGACTTTGTGAATAAATAACGTTTCATGAAAAGAAAAGCCGGAGCCTGGGTTCCGGCTTTTTTATGGCTTTCTCCCACCCCTGAATGACTCAACCTGCTGGTAAATCTGCTAAACTCCCCGCGTCTTGAGCGGTAATAAACGAGGACGTTGTGAAAAAAATCGAAAGAAAGCAGACCAGGGACCACATTACGCAAATGCTCCGTTACGAGATCCTTTCCGGTAGCATGAAACCGGGGGATGAACTCGCGCAGGAGAGTATTGCGGAACAGCTGGGGCTTTCTCGTATGCCGGTTCGGGAAGCGCTACAGGCCCTTGAGCAGGAAGGGTTTCTGGTGCGTTTGCCAAACCGCCATATGCAGGTCGCCAGGCTGGCGCCTGACCACGTCAGTCATATTTTCCGGGCCATTGCGGTGATGGCAACGGAGCTTTTTTCATTGGTACCCGCAGCGGCGTGCGAATCGCTGGCGGCCAGCGCGCGCGCGCTGGGGCATCCCGGTGAGCGAGCGCGAGAGCTGGCGTTCCACGAGACGCTCATTTCTTATATTGATAATCGCTATCTGGAAAAAATTTATCAGCAGTTTTTGGATGGTTATATCGGTTATGTCATTCTGTATCTGAAAGAGGATAATCAGGAGTCGGCGCAAATACTCAGCTCTCTGATGGAGGCTATTCGTCAGGGCGATCGCGCCGAGATCGCGCAGGAAACGCAGCGTTATTTCCTCTCTCTGGCAGAAATAATGCGTCAACACATGAAGGATTGGGAAAGTGCAGAAGCCTCGATTAGGGAAAATTAAGCTTCTTTCAGCGAAAGAGCAGGTCGCGGCAGTATTACGTAAAGCTATACTGTCGCGAGATTTAGTTGAAGGGCAAGAAATTACCCTTGAAGGGATCGCCACCATGGTCGGCGTGTCCAGTATGCCCGTGCGTGAAGCATTTCAGATACTGGCTGCGGATGGGCTGATTAAAGTCCGGCCCAATAAAGGGGCGGTCGTGCTGGGAATTAACGAACAAACGATCCGCGAGCATTATGAGATTCGCGCGCTGCTGGAGAGTGAAGCAGTCGCTAAAGCGTGCCGTCCCGGGACGGACATTTCGCGCATTGCCGAAGTGCATTACTCTGCGGAAAAAGCGCTGGCGGAAAATAACTCAGCTGAATATTCAGACCTGAACCAGGCGTTTCATATGGAGATATGGAACGCGGCGGGAAATGGCAAAATGAAGCTGCTGCTCAGCAATATGTGGAACGGGCTTTCGATGGGGCATAAGGTCACTGAGGAAGAGTACGCGATCATTTCCATCCGCGAGCACAAGGGGATTTTACAGGCCCTGGAGCAGCATAATGAAGCGCTGGCGCGCCAGCGAATGCGCGAGCATATCATCCGTTCGATGGAGAACATGCTAACGCGCTACGTCGAAGAACCCTCCGCTTGATCGCATCGCCTGTAGGATCGCTGCAGGCGTCTTACTTATTCATTTCATAAATAAGTTTCGATAAGTGACTGCTTTCGCGAGATTTTGATAAAGATCTCAATCCTGAAGCTTTCGAAAAAAACGCGTTGACTTACTCTTTGTATGGGAATAATTTCCCCTCGTCAATATTGGATACAATATCATATATCATTGATGGGATAACTATAAATATGGAACCGATTACCATTACCCTATGTTTGCTGGTGTTTGCTATCGCCATGTTCGTGTGGGAAAAAATCCCCCTTGCGGTCACGTCTATGGTGGTTTGCGTCGTGCTGGTGCTCACCGGCGTGCTCAATCTCAAGCAGGCTTTCGCCGGCTTTATCGACACCAACGTTATTCTCTTCGTCGCCATGTTTATCGTCGGCGGGGCGCTATTTGAAACCGGAATGGCGAATAAGGTGGGGGGCGTGATTACGCGCTTCGCGAAAACGGAAAAACAGCTGATTTTTACCATTATGGTTGTGGTTGGCGTGATGTCCGGTTTTCTCTCCAATACCGGTACCGCAGCCGTACTGATCCCGGTCGTTATCGGCGTGGCGGCGAAATCAGGCTTTGCCCGTTCCCGGTTGCTGATGCCGCTGGTTTTTGCCGCCGCGCTCGGCGGTAACCTGTCGTTGATTGGCGCGCCGGGCAACCTGATTGCGCAGTCAGCTTTGCAGAATATTGGCAGCGGTTTTGGCTTTTTTGAATATGCCAAAGTCGGTTTACCGATGCTGATTTGCGGCGTTATTTACTTCCTGACCATCGGCTATAAATTCCTGCCCAATCACCCGAACAGCGGTGCAGTTGGCAGCATCGGTGAACAGCGCGATTACAGCCACGTTCCGCGCTGGAAGCAAATCCTCTCTTTGGTTGTTCTGATCGCCACGATCCTCGGCATGATTTTCGAAAAGCAGACCGGTGTGAGTCTGGCGGTAGCGGGCTGTATCGGCGCGCTGGTGCTGGTGGTTACCGGCGTACTTACAGAAAAGCAGGCCTATAAAGCCATAGATTCTCAGACCATTTTTATCTTCGGCGGCACGCTGGCGCTGGCGAAAGCGCTGGAAATGACCGGGGCGGGAAAACTGGTGGCGGATCACGTGATTGGCATGCTGGGGCAAAACTCTTCGCCGTTTATGCTGCTGGTGGTGGTCTTTGCGCTGTCCATCATTATGACTAACTTCATGTCCAACACCGCGACCGTCGCGCTGTTAGTACCGGTGAGCCTGTCGATTGCCGCGGGCATGGGCGCCGATCCTCGTGCGGTGCTAATGGCGACGGTTATTGGCAGTTCTTGCGCCTACGCTACGCCAATCGGTATGCCTGCCAACATGATGGTGCTGTCGGCAGGTGGCTATAAGTTTGTCGACTACGCCAAATCCGGCATCCCTCTGATTATCGTTTCCACCATTGTCAGCCTGATTCTGCTGCCAATCCTTTTCCCTTTTCATCCGTAATGAACGGAAGCTGTCCTGACTAAGGAGCCTGTATGAGCAAAAGTGAACAGATATCCCATATGACCAATGTGATGGCCAAATTTGTGGGGTATACCGGCAAAGTCTTACCTGATGACGTCACTGCAAAACTGGAAGATTTGCATAAGAAAGAGACCAGTAAACTGGCTGACGTTATCTTTACGACCATGATTGAGAACCAGCGTCTGGCAAAGGAGCTGGATCGCCCTTCCTGCCAGGATACCGGCGTGATTCAGTTTCTGGTGGAGTGCGGGGCTAACTTCCCGCTGATCGGCGAGCTGGAAGCGCTGCTGCGTGAAGCGGTGATTAAAGCGACCGTGGATTCCCCGCTGCGCCACAACAGCGTTGAGACTTTTGATGAATACAATACCGGCAAAAACGTGGGTAAAGGCACGCCGACGGTGTTCTGGGAGATTGTCCCCAATTCTGACCAGTGCAGCATTTATACCTATATGGCTGGCGGCGGCTGTTCCCTGCCGGGGAAAGCGATGGTGCTGATGCCGGGCGCGGGTTATGAAGGTGTTACCCGCTTTGTTCTCGACGTGATGACCAGCTACGGTTTGAACGCGTGTCCGCCGCTGCTGGTCGGCGTGGGCGTGGCGACCTCCGTTGAAACGGCGGCGCTGCTGTCGAAAAAAGCGCTGATGCGTCCGATCGGTTCGCATAATGAAAATGAACGTGCGGCCTCGCTGGAAAAAATGCTGGAAGACGGTATTAACAAAATTGGCCTTGGGCCGCAGGGGATGTCCGGTAATACCTCCGTTATGGGCGTGAATATTGAAAACACCGCGCGTCATCCTTCCACCATTGGGGTGGCGGTGAACGTGGGCTGCTGGTCGCACCGGAAAGGGCATATCGTTTTTGATAAAGACTTGAACTACACCATTATGTCTCACAGCGGAGTGAATTTCTGATGACGAAAAAAATCCTTACTACGCCAATTAAAGATGAAGATTTAGCCGATATTAAAGCTGGCGATATTATTTATCTCAATGGCCATATTGTTACCTGCCGTGATGTGGCGCACCGTCGCTTAATTGAAGGTGGCCGTGAATTACCCGTTGATGTTAGCGGCGGCGCTATTTTACACGCCGGGCCTATTGTCCGTCCGATTAAAGGCGAAGACGATAAGTTTGAAATGGTCTCCGTCGGACCAACGACCAGCATGCGCATGGAAAAATTCGAAAAAGAATTTATTGCAAAGACCGGCGTGAAATTAATTGTTGGTAAAGGCGGTATGGGGAAGGGCACTGAAGAGGGCTGCGCGGAGCATAAAGCGCTGCACTGCGTATTCCCGGCCGGCTGCGCGGTAGTAGCCGCGGTGTGCGTGGAAGAAATTGAAGATGCGCAGTGGCGCGATCTGGGGATGCCGGAAACGCTGTGGGTATGTCGGGTGAAAGAGTTTGGCCCGTTAATTGTTTCTATTGATACTCATGGTAATAACCTGTTTGAACAGAACAAAGTTATTTTCAATCAGCGTAAAGAGATTGTCGCTGATGAAATATGCCAGAACGTAAGTTTCATCAAATAAACCTGATTACGTAAATTGCACGGTAATGGTGGTAATGCGTTATGACGATAATAATAACCAAGGGTTCTGGCCGGGGGCGGCTCAGGGAAATCCACCCTTGTTATTTCTTCGTCATAAATAGCACCATTATCGTGCCTCCTGCCTGAAGGCTATTTTATGACTGATGCAGCACTGCTATTAGGTGAAGGCTTCACCCTGATGTTTCTCGGCATGGGGTTCGTGCTGGCGTTTCTGTTTCTGCTGATTTTCGCCATCCGCGGCATGTCCGCCGCCGTCAACCGCTTCTTCCCGGAACCGGCTCCCGCGCCGAAGGCCGCACCCGCCGCCGTAGCGCCCGCTGACGACTTCGCCCGCTTAAAGCCGGTGATTGCCGCCGCTATCCACCACCATCGCCGACTTAACCCTTAATTCACGGAGGAATCCATGACCGTTGCCATTACCGATGTCGTCCTGCGCGACGCCCACCAGTCCCTTTTCGCCACCC
>NZ_VOJB01000092.1:0-92735 GCF_007910085.1 Klebsiella sp. ME-303
TGATGAGGCTATCTTGTTGATTTTACAAGCTAGTTATATAAGGGGCGGAAAAGGGTGTTGATGAGAGTGAGGTTTTTTTTGATTTTAAATCAATCTTTTACGTTGTTTTGGTTTCAGTTCACTGCCGTGCAGGCAGCTTAGAAACTGGACAGCCAATGCGACAGGTTATGGCTCTACTTCACTGCCGTACAGGCAGCTTATGGTGGATTAAGCATATGGTTATAGAAAGATAATTCGAAGCTTGCTCTCACAGAGAGCTACGGTCATGAATAGCGTGAGTTTATAACTAAATAATGGTATCAGGCAGGAATATAAAATGAAAAGACCGGGAATTATCCCGGCCTTCAGCATCTGGCGCGCTAAGCGCGAAAACGATCAGCGACTACGGAAGACAATGCGGCCTTTGCTCAGGTCGTACGGGGTCAGCTCAACAGTCACTTTGTCGCCCGTCAGAATGCGGATGTAGTTTTTACGCATTTTACCGGAAATATGCGCAGTTACCACGTGACCGTTTTCCAGTTCTACGCGGAACATAGTGTTAGGCAGCGTATCAAGTACGGTGCCCTGCATTTCAATATTGTCTTCTTTGGCCATCTAGTCCTCTGGGGTATCACTACCGTAGTTTTGAACCGGCAAGATAATGCCGAAGTTCAGCAAGTATGTAAAGTTTTACGTCAAATCGCCGAAGTAGTTTTGGCGCATTACCCGTAATTCACGCGGATAAACCGGGTGACAGGCGCAAACGTAAAGGGGGAGTGACAGAACAATGGGTGTTATCTGACTCTTATTATTCCCAAACGGCGGCGGGGCAACGGGCAGAAGCTACTCTACCGCGCAATTATAACATCCCAACAAAAAATGTGCTGAAAACATTTATGCTTCTCCTGCAAATAGCACCCTTGGTACCCAGAATCGCTCCGGCAGACGATACGTCCGCAGCACGGAAAGATAGTCGAGGTAATCGCGGCGGGGAATTTCCACTGCGCCCAGCGACGCCGTATGCTTATTCAGCACCTGACAATCGATTAATTTTCCGCCATCCTGCGAAAATATCTGGCTAAAGACCAGCAGCGCGGTTTTAGAGGCGTTTTCGGCACGGCTGAACATCGACTCTCCGCAAAACAGCGCGCCCTGCGCGACGCCGTACATCCCGCCGACTAATTCCTTTCCCTGCCATACTTCAACAGAATGAGCATGTCCCAGCTCATGCAGCTGGTGGTATGCCTGAACGATCCCCGGCGTTATCCATGTTCCCTCATCGCGATGGTCGGCGCAGCCCTCGATAACCTGACCAAAGGCATGATTCAGCGTGACGCGATAAGGCGAGCGCTGATGGAAACGCTTCATACTGCGGCTGAGATGAAATTTCTCTGGCCACAGCACTGCTCGCGGATCGGGGGACCACCACAAAATAGGGTCGCCGGGCGAAAACCACGGAAAAATACCGCGCTGATAGGCCATCAGTAAACGCGCCGGGCTAAGATCGCCGCCCAGCGCTAGCAGGCCATTAGGTTCGCGTAAAGCGCCTTCCGGGGAGGGGAAGGCGATGGAATGATGAGAGAGCTGAACCAGCCGCATTTTTACCTCAACGCATCAGGCAATGATTCAATAGTAGCCTACAGGCGCTGCTTAAACTGGTAGTAACGCCCCTGTTCAGCCAGCAGTTCTGCGTGACTACCTTGCTCAATAATCTTCCCGTTGTCCATGACTATTATCTGATTAAAACGCGCCAGTCCGCGCAGACGATGGGTTACCATTAACACGGTTTTTTCACGCATCACTTCCGCCAGTAAATCAAGGATTTGACTTTCGGTCGTCGCATCGAGGCCTTCAGTGGGCTCATCAAGCAGCATGAGAGGCGCATCGTGAAGCAGGGCGCGGGCGATAGCCAGCCTGCGCAGCTCGCCGCCGGAAAGCTGACGACCGCCTTCACCCAGCCAGCTGTTCAGACCGCTATCTTCCAGTAATTTCGCTAAGCCGACGCGTTCAAGCGTTTGGGCAAGCCGGGCATCGCTGGCTCCGGGAGAAGCCAGCAGCAGGTTGTCGCGCAGCGTAGCGCTGAACAGATGCACGCGCTGCGGCACGACGCTCATCGCCCGGCGCAGCGTCGCCTCATTAAACTGCCCCAGCGGCTGATTGTTGAGTAATATTTCCCCTTCAGCCGGATCCCAGGCACGGGTCAGCAGCTGCAACAGGGTCGATTTACCGCAGCCTGTTCGTCCGAGGATGGCGATATGCTCTCCGGCCTCGATCTGCAATGACACTTTCTCCAGCGCGGGGGAGGGCTGCTGCGGATAGCTGAAGGTGACCTGATGTAAGCGTAACGAGACGCGATCCAGCGTCTGGCCTTCGCCCTGAGGGAAGGCCACTTCCGGCTCTTGCTCGGTAATTTGCGTGATGCGCTTTGCGGAGGCGATCACCTGCCCTAAATGCTGAAATGCGCCGGTTACCGGCGCCAGCGCTTCAAACGCCGCCAGCGCGCAGAAGACAAACAGCGCAATCAGCGCCCCTGGCTGAGTATCGCCGCCAACGCCCGCGGAGGCGAGCCACAGCATAGCGATAACCGCAATTCCGCCAATCAGCAGCATCAGCGCCTGAGAGAGCGCGGTGAGCTCAGCCTGGCGACGCTGCGCATCCAGCCAGCGCGCTTCCGTTTTTTCCATTTGCTGCCGGTAGCGGTCGCTGGCGTTGAACAGCATGAGTTCCGCCTGTCCCTGGAGCCATGAGGTCAGATGCTGGCGATATTGCCCGCGAAGCCGGGTTATGCTTTCACCTGCGGGTTTACCTGCGCGATAGAACAGCGGCGGCATCACCAGCAGGGTGAGCAGCATAATACCACCGAGGGTCAGGGCCAGAGTGACGTCCAGCACGCTCAACCCTACGGTGACGACCAGGATCACCACCAGCGCGCCTACCAGCGGTGATATGACGCGCAAATAGAGATGATCCAGGGTATCGACATCTGCAACCACCCGGTTAAGCAGCTCACCCTGACGAAAACGCGCCAGTCCGGCGGGGGAGAGCGGCAGCAGCTTACTGAAGGTAAAGACCCGCAGGTGTTGCAGAACGCGGAAGGTGGCGTCATGGCTGACCAGACGCTCAAAGTAGCGGCCCGCGGTGCGAATAATTGCCGCGCCGCGCACGCCCGCGGCTGGCAGCATATAGTTAAAGCTGTAGATGCCCGCCACGCCAACGACGGCTGATGCCGACAGGAACCAGCCGGATAGCGTTAATAAGCCAATGCTGGCCAGCAGCGTCACGATCGCCAGCACGATACCGAGCAGCAACAGCCATTTGTGTCGTTTGTACAGCGCCAGGTAAGGCCATAATGCGCGCATTTAAATCTCCTCCTGACGATGAGCGAGCAGGGTCGCGAAGGGGCCGCCAGCGGCCGCCAGCTGCGAATAGCTGCCTTGCTCAACAATTCGACCATCCTGCATAACCCAGATCGCATCCCAGTTCGCCAGTCCTTCCAGCTGATGGGTAACCATTAACGTGGTTTGCTGCGTTGATGCATTGGTCAGCGCCTGCATCACGCGCTGTTCGCTATGCGCGTCAAGGCTGGCGGCAGGCTCATCAAGCAGCAGCAGACGACAGGGCACCAGCAGCGCTCGTGCGACGGCGACGCGCTGAGCCTGCCCGACCGACAGCCGGCCGGCCTGATCGCCAACAGGCGTATTAATACCCTGCGGCAGAAGAGAGACGAACTCGCTAACCCAGGCTTTATCCAGCGCAAGCTGCAGCTGCGCTTCGGTGGCTTCAGGGCAGGAGAGCAGGACGTTTTCGCGCAGCGTCGCCGCGGGCAGCTGTGGATTTTGCCCGACCCAGCTCAGGAGACGACGCCAGCGGTCGGCATCCAGACTCTTTAACTCGACGCCATTGACCTTGAGCGAGCCGTCATAGGGAAGAAAACCCGTTAACGTATTCAGTAGCGAGCTTTTGCCCGAGCCGCTTTGCCCAACCAGCACCACGCGTTCACCGGCGCGCAGGGAAAAATTCAGCGGCCCGGCCAGCACTTTCCCTTCGGGAGACTTAATCAGCAGGTCGCGAGCTTCAAGGCTTACCGTTTCATCATCTTTTAATGCCTTTTCCCCACGCTCTGCCTGCGCTAGCGGCGCTTCCATAAAGGTCTTCAGGCTATCGGCGGCGCCAATCGCCTGCGCTTTCGCATGATAAAAGGTACCTAAATCGCGCAGTGGCTGGAAAAACTCAGGAGCCAGAATCAGGGCGAGGAAACCGGACATCAACGTCACCCCGGCGCCGTAATGGCCAAAGTTGAGCTCTCCCAGATAGGAAAAACCAAAGTAAACGGCGACCAGCGCAATCGACAGCGAGGTGAAAAACTCCAGGACACCGGAGGAGAGAAACGCCAGGCGCAGCACTTCCATTGTTCGCTGGCGGAAATCCTGCGAGGCCTCGCGTATGTTGTCCGTCTCCGCTTCGCCGCGATGAAAAATACGCAGCGTTTCCATACCGCGCAGGCGATCGAGAAAATGGCCGCTTAAACGCGCCAGAGCGAGAAAGTTGCGGCGGTTGGCATCAGCCGCGCCCATTCCCACCAGCGCCATAAACAGCGGAATAAGCGGTGCGGTACCCAGCAGAATCAGCGCCGCGGCCCAGTTGATGGGGAAAATCGTAATAACAATCAGCAACGGTACAGAGGCGGCCAGCGTCATCTGCGGCAAATAGCGAGCATAGTAGTCATGCATATCGTCGATCTGCTCAAGGATCAGCGTGGCCCAGCTACCCGCAGGTTTGCCCTGTATCCACGCCGGTCCCGCCTGCTGTAAACGATCCAGAACCTGACGGCGGATCTCAAGGCGGATATGTTGACCGGCCTGAAAACCCACTCTTTCACGCAGCCAGACCACCCAGGCGCGCAGCACAAAGACCAGCACCAGTAGCGTAAAGGGCAGCAGCAGCGCCGTTGCGGGGATATTTTCCATAATCATGCGATGGAGGATCCTCGCCAGGAACCAGGCCTGGGCGACGATCAACAGGCCGCTAACGACGCCCAATACGCGGGAAATCATCAACCAGCGACGGGAGATAATGCTTTGATCTTTTAACCAACGGGTTAACTCTTGTTGACGGGTTTTATTCATTGCGCGCTTAGCAGGTGTAGTTATGAGTTTTTTGGGCACGGCAATGTTACAACGAGGCAAAAATAAAGGCGACTTTTCGTCGCCTTCTTTACCTTTGTTACTGACTTGTAAAGATTATTTGCAAGCGTCGGCTAAACCATCCAGATAGCGCTCCGCGTCCAGCGCCGCCATGCAGCCGGTACCCGCAGAAGTAATCGCCTGACGGTAGATATGATCCATCACGTCGCCGGCGGCGAAGACGCCCGGGATGCTGGTCTGGGTAGCGTTGCCGTGGATGCCGGACTGGACTTTAATGTAGCCGTTTTCCAGCTCCAGCTGACCGGCGAAAATTGCCGTGTTCGGGCTGTGGCCGATAGCCACGAACAGCCCAGCAACCTCGAGGGATTCAACGTTGTCCGCATTCTGGGTATCGCGCAGACGCAAGCCGCTTACGCCCATCTGGTCGCCGGTCACTTCTTCCAGCGTACGGTGGGTGTGCAGCACGATATTGCCGCTCTCCACTTTGTCCATCAGGCGTTTAATAAGGATTTTTTCCGCGCGGAAGCCGTCACGACGGTGGATCAAATGCACTTCGGAAGCAATGTTAGACAGGTAGAGCGCTTCTTCGACGGCCGTATTGCCGCCGCCGATGACGGCAACCTTTTGGTTACGATAGAAGAAACCGTCGCAGGTCGCGCAGGCAGACACGCCGCGGCCCTTAAACGCTTCTTCCGAGGGAAGACCCAGATAGCGTGCTGAAGCGCCGGTGGCAATAATCAGGGCATCGCAGGTGTATTCGCCGCTGTCGCCGACCAGACGGAACGGACGGTTTTGCAGGTCAACGCTGTTGATATGATCGAAAATAATTTCGGTTTCAAATTTGGTGGCATGTTCATGCATGCGCTCCATCAGCAGCGGTCCGGTCAGATCGTTAGGATCGCCTGGCCAGTTTTCCACTTCCGTGGTGGTGGTCAGCTGACCGCCTTTTTCCATTCCGGTAATCAGTACCGGCTGCAGATTTGCGCGCGCTGCGTAGACCGCAGCGGTGTATCCCGCAGGTCCAGAACCAAGGATAAGCAGTTTACTGTGTTTGGCCGTGCCCATGAGATCCTCATAATTTATTGGCATACATGGGCTGGATTGTAGGGAATTTGTGGACGTAAAAAAAGAGCGCGGCGGTTTTGTTAACGATATGTGCAATAGAAGCTGCCGATTAATCGGCGATTTAACGAACGAAGAATATAACTAATTCTACTGTTAGCGAGACAATTATAAGAGGAAAACATGAGAATCAACCGGGGAGGATTATGAATATCTGGCATCTTGTACTAAAAATCGATGTTTTGCTTTGACAATCCCCTGTGCTTTTGCGAAAACATTCATGGAAGAAGAAAAGCAGTGTTTCGCGTGTGGCGAATTTTCATGCACGCAAATGCCATTTTTATCCGGGTTAGCGAAATCTACGCATGGTGTGGACAGACGCCATGCGTGATGTCGGTGACTGCCGTCAGGCAACGGGCTTCTCACGTACCCCTGGGTTACCCAACGTCGTACGGGTGATAACAGGATGGACTCTGGCAGTGAAGGCTCAGAGTCGGAACAGGAGTAGGGAAGGAATACAGAGAGACAATAATAATGGTAGATAGCAAGAAGCGCCCTGGCAAAGATCTCGACCGCATTGATCGTAATATATTGAATGAATTGCAAAAAGACGGGCGTATTTCCAACGTCGAGCTTTCTAAACGGGTGGGACTTTCTCCGACGCCTTGCCTTGAGCGCGTGCGTCGACTGGAAAGACAGGGTTTTATTCAGGGCTATACAGCGCTGCTCAACCCGCACTATCTGGATGCATCACTTCTGGTATTTGTTGAGATTACTCTGAATCGTGGCGCGCCGGATGTGTTTGAGCAATTTAACTCCGCTGTGCAAAAACTTGAAGAAATTCAAGAGTGTCATCTGGTTTCCGGGGATTTTGACTACCTGTTGAAAACCCGCGTACCGGATATGTCAGCGTATCGTAAATTACTGGGCGAGACCTTGCTGCGCCTGCCGGGCGTAAATGACACCCGTACCTATGTGGTAATGGAAGAAGTCAAGCAGAGTAATCGTCTGGTAATCAAGACGCGCTAACACGGAACAGGTGCAAAATCGATGTAGTTTGATTACACTCCTGTTAATCCATACAGCAACAGTGCCGGGGAGACCCGGCACTGTTGTCCGTTTTAGCCGAAGGCAGGAAACAGCCTGATACCTGGAGAGCCTTTCTTGAGCCAGGAATACACTGAAGACAAAGAAGTCAAATTCACAAAGCTGAGTAGCGGACGCCGGCTCCTTGAGGCGTTACTCATTCTTTGCTCCCTTTTTGCCATCTGGTTGATGGCGGCCTTACTCAGCTTTAATCCCTCGGATCCTAGCTGGTCGCAAACGGCGTGGCATGAGCCTATTCACAACATAGGTGGGACGCCGGGAGCCTGGCTTGCCGATACGCTATTTTTTATTTTTGGCGTAATGGCCTATACCATTCCGGTCATCATTATCGGCGGCTGCTGGTTTGCCTGGCGTCATCAGGAAAACGACGAGTACATCGACTATTTCGCCGTCTCGCTGCGTTTAATTGGCGCGCTGGCGCTGATCCTCACTTCCTGCGGTCTGGCGGCAATCAACGCTGATGATATCTGGTATTTCGCCTCCGGCGGCGTGATCGGCAGCCTGCTGAGCACCACCCTGCAACCGCTGCTGCACAGCAGCGGCGGCACAATCGCGCTGCTCTGCATCTGGGCGGCAGGACTGACGCTATTTACCGGCTGGTCCTGGGTTAGCATTGCTGAAAAACTCGGCGGTGCGATTCTTTCTATTCTCACGTTTGCCAGCAACCGTACTCGTCGTGACGATACCTGGGTTGATGAAGGGGAATATGAAGATGATGAAGAAGAATATGAAGATGATGAACCCGCGAAGCCGCAGGGTTCTCGACGGGCGCGAATTTTACGCAGCGCCTTAGCTCGCCGCCAGCGTCTGGCTGAGAAGTTCTCTAATCCGATGGGACGTAAGACCGATGCGGCGCTGTTCTCGGGTAAACGGATGGATGACGCCGAAGACGAGGTTCAGTACAGCGCCGGCGGTGCGCCTGTTGCCGCTGACGATGTCCTTTTTTCTGGCTCCAGCGCAGCGCGTCCGGCAAATGCTGATGATGTTCTGTTCTCCGGCGTCAGTGCGGCACGTCCCGGCGATTTTGACCCCTACGATCCTCTGTTAAACGGTCATAGCATTGCCGATCCGGTAGCTTTGGCCGCGCAGGATACCGCTGCGCCGCAGGCATGGTCTGAACCGCTGCCAGGGTATGAGGCTCAGCCGGTCTATCATCCGGAACAGGCACCGGTACAGCAGCCAGCATATCAGCCAGAACCGGCTTACCAGCCGCAGCATGCGTACCAGCCAGAGCAGGCGCCGGTACAGCAGTCAGCGTATCAGCCGGAACCGACTTACCAGCCGCAGCATGCTTACCAGCCGGAACAGGCGCCGGTACAGCAGCCAGCATATCAGCCGGAACCGGCTTACCAGCCGCAGCATGCGTATCAGCCGGAGCAGGCCCCGGTACAGCAGCCAGCGTATCAGCCGGAACCGGCTTACCCGCCGCAGCATGCGTACCAGCCGGAACAGGCGCCGGTACAGCAGCCAGCGTATCAGCCGGAACCGGCTTACCAGCCGCAGCATGCGTACCAGCCGGAACCGGCTTACCAGCCGCAGCACGCGTACCAGCCGGAACAGGCCCCGGTACAGCAGCCTGAGCCTTACGCCGCCTCCGTTGAGCCTGAGCCTCCGCAAGAGGAGGTGAAGCCTCAGCGTCCGCCGATGTACTACTTCGAAGAAGTGGAAGAGAAACGCGCGCGTGAACGCGAGCAGCTTGCCGCATGGTATCAGCCGATTCCGGAGCCGGTCAGTCCGGTTGCGACAAAGCCGATCTCGCCTCCGCCTGCTCCGGCGGCTGATGTTGCCGCGGTGAGCGCGCTGGCGGCTGGCGTCCATCAGGCCACCGGGGCGGCCTCTGCTAGCGCCGCGGCGGCCTCCGTCGCATCTGCCGCATCCAGCGCCGCGCCGCTATTTAGCCCGGCGTCGGGCGGCCCGCGTGCGCAGGTAAAAGAGGGTATAGGCCCGAAATTGCCGCGTCCAAACCGCGTTCGCGTGCCCACGCGCCGTGAGCTGGCTTCCTATGGCATTAAGCTGCCTTCGCAGCGGTTGGCTGAAGAACGTGCGCGTCAGGCAGAGCATCAGCACTATGATGACGATGCGCTGACGGACGAGGAAGTTGCAGAGCTTGAGCAGGGTGAGCTGGCGCGTCAGTTCGCGGCTGCGCAAAATCAGCGCTATGGCGAGAGCTACGCTGCGGAAGAGGCTGATGTAGACGAGGATTCTGCCGCTGAAGCCGAACTTGCCCGTCAGTTTGCCGCTTCCCAGCAGCAGCGCTACGCCAGCGAGCAGCCGCCGGGATCGCATCCGTTCTCTGCGGCGGATTATGAATTCTCGCCAATGAAAACGTTAGTTGATGACACACCGAGCGAGCCTGTCTTCACGCCGTTGCCGGAAGTACAGCAGCCTGCCCCGCAGTATCAGCAGCCGGCCCAGCATTCGCAGCCCGTACAGCAGCCGATGCCGCACCAGCAGATGCCTCAGCCGCCGCAACATGCGCAGCAGCAGGCTTATCAACCCGCGCAGCAGCAGCCGGTTCACCATCAGCCGATGCCGCAGCAGGCTCCTGGCAGCTATCCGCAGCAGCAGGCTCCGCAGCAGCCGATCCCGCAGCCGCAGGAAAGTCTCATTCACCCGCTGCTGATGCGCAATGGCGACAGTCGCCCGTTACAGAAGCCGACGACGCTGCTGCCCTCGCTTGACCTGCTCACGCCGCCACCGGCTGAAGTTGAGCCGATCGATACCTTTGCGCTTGAGCAAATGGCGCGTCTGGTTGAAGCTCGTCTGGCCGATTTCCGCATTAAAGCCGATGTGGTGAACTACTCACCTGGCCCGGTCATTACCCGCTTTGAGCTTAATCTGGCTCCGGGCGTGAAAGCGGCGCGCATTTCCAACCTGTCGCGCGATCTGGCCCGTTCTCTGTCCACTGCGGCGGTTCGCGTGGTGGAAGTGATTCCGGGTAAACCCTACGTTGGCCTGGAGCTGCCTAACAAAAAGCGCCAGACCGTTTACCTGCGCGAAGTGCTGGATAATGCGAAATTCCGCGATAATCCTTCACCGCTCACGGTGGTCCTCGGGAAAGACATTGCGGGCGAACCTGTCACCGCCGATCTGGCGAAGATGCCGCACCTGCTGGTGGCGGGTACCACCGGTTCCGGTAAATCCGTTGGGGTCAACGCCATGATCCTCAGCATGCTCTATAAAGCGCAGCCGGAAGACGTGAAATTCATCATGATTGACCCGAAAATGCTCGAGCTGTCGGTCTATGAGGGAATACCGCATCTGTTAACGGAAGTCGTGACGGATATGAAAGACGCGGCCAATGCTTTGCGCTGGAGCGTTAACGAGATGGAGCGTCGGTATAAACTGATGTCTGCGCTGGGCGTACGTAATCTCGCGGGTTATAACGAGAAGATTGCTGAAGCTGCACGTATGGGACGGCCCATTCCGGATCCTTACTGGAAGCCTGGCGACAGTATGGATGCGACGCATCCGGTACTGAAAAAAGAGCCTTACATCGTGGTGCTGGTGGATGAGTTTGCCGACCTGATGATGACCGTCGGCAAGAAAGTGGAAGAGCTGATTGCGCGCCTGGCGCAGAAAGCGCGCGCCGCGGGGATCCACCTGGTGCTGGCGACCCAGCGACCGTCGGTTGACGTTATCACCGGCCTGATTAAAGCCAACATCCCGACGCGTATCGCCTTTACCGTATCGAGTAAAATTGACTCGCGTACTATCCTTGACCAGGGCGGTGCGGAATCTCTGCTGGGAATGGGCGATATGCTCTACTCCGCGCCTAACTCGACGATCCCTGTGCGCGTCCACGGCGCTTTTGTACGCGACGAGGAAGTTCACGCCGTCGTTCAGGACTGGAAGGCGCGCGGGCGTCCGCAGTATGTCGATGGCATTACCTCCGATAGCGAAAGCGAAGGCGGCGGCGGTGGCTACGAGGGCGGTGAAGAGCTCGATCCGCTGTTCGATCAGGCCGTCAACTTTGTCACGGAAAAACGCAAAGCCTCCATATCCGGGGTACAGCGTCAGTTCCGCATTGGCTATAACCGCGCCGCGCGTATCATTGAGCAAATGGAAGCTCAGGGGATCGTGAGCGAGCAGGGGCATAACGGTAACCGTGAAGTGCTGGCGCCGCCGCCTTTTGAGTAACCGCAAAGTTGGGTAAATAAGTGAAAATCAGCCTGTTCTGCTGTTTTACGGTCATTGGCCGTTCTACATTAGCAGCAGACCAGGCTCCCGCGTCGGGAGTGACGCACATTAAGGAATAACAATGAAAAAACTCGCAATCACCTGTGCATTACTGTCCAGTTTTGTCGTCAGTCAGGTATGGGCGGATGCCGCCAGCGATTTAAAAAGCCGCCTTGATAAAGTGAGCAGCTTCCACTCCAGCTTTACCCAGAAGGTCACCGACGGCAGCGGTAATGCCGTGCAGGACGGGCAGGGGGACCTGTGGGTCAAGCGGCCTAATCTGTTCAACTGGCATATGACCCAGCCGGATGAAAGCGTGCTGGTGTCCGACGGCAAAACGCTGTGGTTTTACAACCCGTTTGTTGAGCAGGCTACCGCTACCTGGCTGAAAGATGCGACCAGCAACACGCCGTTTATGCTGATTGCCCGCAATCAGGCCAGCGACTGGCAGAACTACAACATTAAGCAGAACGGTGACGATTTTGTTCTGACGCCGAAAAACGGCAGCGGTAATCTGAAGCAGTTCACCATCAACGTGGGTCGCGACGGTACGATTCATCAGTTCAGCGCCGTGGAACAGGACGATCAACGCAGCAGCTATCAGCTGAAATCGCAACAAAATGGTGCCGTGGATGCATCTAAGTTCACCTTCACGCCGCCGCAAGGGGTTACGGTGGACGATCAACGTAAATAGAGGCGAACGTGAGCAACCTGTCGCTCGATTTTTCCGATAACGCGTTTCAACCTCTGGCCGCACGTATGCGGCCAGAAAATTTAGCGCAGTACATTGGCCAGCAGCACCTGCTGGCGCCGGGTAAACCCTTACCGAGGGCGATTGAGGCCGGGCATCTACACTCGATGATCCTCTGGGGGCCGCCCGGGACAGGAAAAACCACCCTGGCCGAAGTGATTGCGCGCTATGCCAGCGCCGACGTTGAACGTATCTCAGCGGTGACCTCCGGGGTGAAAGAGATCCGCGAGGCCATTGAACGCGCGCGCCAAAACCGCAACGCGGGTCGCCGCACGATCCTGTTTGTCGACGAAGTGCACCGTTTCAATAAAAGCCAGCAGGACGCCTTTCTGCCGCATATTGAAGACGGGACCATCACCTTTATCGGCGCGACGACGGAAAATCCCTCCTTTGAACTCAATTCCGCGCTGTTATCCCGCGCGCGCGTTTATCTGCTCAAGTCGCTGACCAGCGACGACATCGAGCAGGTGCTCAACCAGGCGATGAGCGACAAAACGCGCGGCTACGGCGGGCAAAATATCGTCCTGCCGGACGAGACGCGCAAGGCCATCGCCGACCTTGTCAACGGCGATGCGCGCCGGGCGCTGAATACGCTGGAAATGATGGCCGATATGGCCGAAGCCGACGCCTCCGGCAATCGCGTGCTGAAAGTTGAGCTGCTGACTGAAATTGCCGGTGAGCGCAGCGCGCGTTTCGACAACAAAGGCGATCGCTTTTACGATTTAATCTCCGCGCTGCACAAATCGGTTCGCGGCAGCGCCCCGGACGCCGCCCTCTACTGGTACGCGCGGATTATTACCGCCGGCGGCGATCCGCTCTACGTTGCCCGCCGCTGCCTGGCGATTGCCTCGGAAGATGTCGGCAACGCCGATCCGCGCGCGATGCAGGTTGCGATCTCCGCATGGGACTGCTTTACCCGTGTCGGACCGGCGGAAGGCGAACGGGCGATTGCACAGGCCATTGTTTATCTTGCCTGTGCGCCCAAAAGCAACGCGGTTTACACCGCGTTTAAAGCGGCAATGGCCGACGCCCGCGAACGTCCCGATTACGACGTCCCGGTTCATTTGCGCAATGCCCCAACGAAGCTGATGAAAGAGATGGGCTACGGGCAAGAGTATCGCTATGCTCACGATGAACCGAATGCTTATGCCGCCGGGGAGCAGTACTTCCCGCAGGAAATGGCGCAAACGCGCTATTATAAGCCGACAAACCGGGGGCTGGAGGGCAAAATAGGCGAAAAGCTCGCCTGGTTAACCGAACAGGATCAAAATAGCCCGATAAAACGCTACCGATAATTGAGGCGTTGCGGTAAGGTTGTCACACTATTTCCGTGGTCGCGCTCTGCGGCCATTTTTCTTTTATTAATTCGATAAGCACAGGATAAGCATGCTCGATCCCAATCTGCTGCGTACCGAGCCAGACGCAGTCGCAGAAAAACTGGCACGCCGGGGCTTTAAGCTGGATGTAGATAAACTTCGCGCTCTGGAAGAGCGTCGTAAAGTTCTGCAGGTTCAAACTGAAAACCTGCAGGCGGAGCGCAACTCCCGATCGAAATCCATTGGCCAGGCGAAAGCGCGCGGGGAAGATATTGAGCCATTACGCCTGGAAGTGAACAAACTCGGCGAGCAGCTTGATGCCGCTAAGACCGAGCTGGACGCGCTGCTGGCGGAGATCCGCGATATCGCGCTGGCTATCCCTAATATCCCGCACGACGACGTTCCGGCCGGTCGCGACGAAAACGACAACGTTGAAGTCAGCCGCTGGGGAACCCCGCGTGAGTTCGATTTTGACGTTCGCGATCACGTCACGCTGGGCGAAATGCATGGAGGGCTGGATTTTGCCGCCGCCGTGAAGCTGACCGGTTCTCGCTTTGTGGTCATGAAGGGCCAGCTGGCACGCCTGCATCGCGCGCTGGCGCAGTTTATGCTGGATCTGCATACCGAACAGCACGGCTACAGCGAAAACTACGTCCCGTATCTGGTTAACCAGGACACGCTGTACGGTACCGGTCAGCTGCCGAAATTCGCCGGCGACCTGTTCCATACTCGTCCGCTGGAAGAA
The DNA here is from genome assembly GCF_007910085.1 of Klebsiella sp. ME-303. Taxonomy (NCBI): domain Bacteria; kingdom Pseudomonadati; phylum Pseudomonadota; class Gammaproteobacteria; order Enterobacterales; family Enterobacteriaceae; genus Klebsiella; species Klebsiella sp. ME-303. Next base: position 14,284 of record NZ_VOJB01000092.1, read on the forward strand.
GAAGCCGACAGCAGCAACTACGCGCTGATCCCGACGGCGGAAGTTCCGCTGACCAACCTGGTTCGCGATGAAATCATTGATGAAGACGATCTGCCGATCAAAATGACCGCGCATACGCCGTGCTTCCGCTCTGAAGCCGGATCTTACGGCCGCGATACCCGCGGTCTGATCCGTATGCACCAGTTCGACAAAGTCGAGATGGTGCAGATTGTACGTCCGGAAGATTCCATGGCGGCGCTGGAAGAGATGACCGGCCACGCCGAGAAAGTGCTGCAGCTGCTGGGTCTGCCGTATCGTAAAGTGGCTCTGTGCACGGGCGATATGGGCTTCAGCGCATGCAAAACCTACGATCTGGAAGTGTGGGTGCCGGCGCAGAATACCTATCGTGAGATCTCTTCCTGCTCCAACGTCTGGGATTTCCAGGCGCGTCGCATGCAGGCACGCTGCCGCAGCAAATCTGACAAGAAAACTCGCCTCGTACACACGCTGAACGGTTCTGGCCTGGCGGTCGGACGTACGCTGGTCGCGGTGATGGAAAACTATCAGCAGGCGGATGGTCGCATCGAGATCCCGGAAGTTCTGCGCCCGTATATGCGCGGCCTTGAATTTATCGGCTGATTTTTCAACGCTCTTCTCAAAAGCGCCTGCGGGCGCTTTTTTTTTACCCCCTTCTTGATACCGGGCAATAATCGCCTTCGCGATTACGAAGATACTCCCTTTGGATTAAACAGGATAAAAAACTAATAAAGGTTAATTTCGTTGTATATATAACTATATAACGGCATTAAGTTAATTGTGAGCAACCAAAGCGAGTATCTATGAAAACCAAAACCTCCGATGCTTTACTGGCTGCTGAGGTGAGCCGGCGTGGTTTAATGAAAACCACGGCGATTGGCGGGCTGGCGATGGCCAGCAGCGCTTTTACCTTACCCTTCACGCGCATTGCCCAAGCCGCAGATAACCTCAATCCCGCCAGCGAAACGGTCACCTGGAGCGCCTGTACGGTGAACTGCGGCAGCCGCTGCCCGCTGCGGATGCATGTGGTGGGTGGTGAGATAAAATATGTTGAAACGGACAATACCGGCGACGATAGCTACGACGGTCTGCATCAGGTTCGCGCCTGTCTGCGCGGCCGCTCGATGCGTCGACGCGTCTACAACCCGGACCGCCTGAAATATCCGATGAAGCGCGTGGGTAAACGCGGCGAGGGCAAATTCGAGCAAATCAGCTGGGAAGAAGCGTTTGATACTATCGCCAGCAATATGCAGCGCCTGATAAAAGAGTACGGTAATGAGTCCATCTATCTGAACTACGGAACGGGAACCCTCGGCGGAACCTTGACTCGCTCATGGCCACCGGGGAAAACCCTGATTGCCCGCCTGATGAACTGCTGCGGCGGCTATCTCAACCATTATGGCGACTACTCCACCGCGCAAATTGCCGCGGGACTGAACTACACCTACGGCGGCTGGGCCGATGGCAATAGCCCGTCGGATATCGAAAACAGCAAGCTGGTGGTGCTGTTTGGCAATAACCCCGGGGAAACCCGCATGAGCGGCGGCGGAGTGACCTACTACCTGGAACAGGCGCGGGAGAAATCCAACGCCAGGCTGATTATTATCGATCCACGCTATACCGACACCGGCGCCGGACGCGAAGACGAGTGGATCCCTATCCGCCCGGGAACCGATGCTGCGCTTGTCTCCGCGTTGGCGTGGGTGATGATTAACGAGAACCTCGTTGACCAGCCTTTCCTCGACAAGTACTGCGTAGGCTATGACGAGAAAACGCTGCCGGAAGGGGCGCCGGCCAATGGCCACTATAAGGCCTATATTCTCGGTCAGGGCAAAGACGGTATCGCGAAGACCCCTGAGTGGGCGTCGACGATTACCGGCATTCCCCAGGCGCGTATCGTGCAGCTGGCGCGCGAAATCGCCAGCGCTAAACCTGCCTATATTTCTCAGGGCTGGGGCCCACAGCGTCATGCCAACGGTGAGCTGGTTTCCCGCGCGATTTCCATGCTGGCAATCTTAACCGGCAACGTCGGGATTAACGGCGGCAATACCGGCGCACGTGAAGGTTCTTACTCCCTGCCTTTTGAACGTATGCCGACGCTGGATAATCCGGTGGAAACCAGTATTTCCATGTTTATGTGGACCGATGCGATTGATCGCGGGACGGAAATGACCGCGCTGCGCGACGGCGTGCGCGGCAAAGATAAGCTCGACGTGCCTATTAAAATGGTCTGGAACTATGCCGGTAACTGCCTGGTCAACCAGCATTCAGAGATTAACCGTACCCATGACATCCTTCAGGATGACAAGAAGTGCGAGATGATTGTGGTCATTGATTGCCATATGACCTCCTCGGCGAAATATGCCGATATTCTGCTGCCGGACTGTACGGCTTCGGAGCAGATGGATTTTGCCCTCGATGCCTCCTGCGGCAACATGTCATACGTGATTTTTGCCGATCGGGCCATCAAGCCGCGCTTTGAATGCAAAACCATCTATGAGATGACCACGGAGCTGGCGAAGCGCATGGGCGTTGAGCAACGTTTCACCGAAGGCCGCACTCAGGAAGAGTGGCTGCGTCACCTCTATGAGCAATCCCGTAAAGCGATCCCGGCGCTGCTGCCGTTTGATGAATTCCGCAAGCAGGGAATCTTCAAACAGCGCGATCCGGAAGGCCACCACGTTGCCTATAAAGCTTTCCGCGAAGATCCCGTCGCCAATCCGCTCACGACGCCGTCAGGGAAAATTGAAATCTACTCTGCGCAGCTGGCGGAAATTGCCGCGACCTGGGAGCTGAAAGAAGAGGATGTTATCGATCCGCTGCCGATATACAGCCCTGGGTTTGAAAACTATGACGATCCGCTGGCGAAAAAGTATCCGCTGCAGCTGACCGGTTTTCACTATAAAGCCCGCACGCACTCCACCTACGGCAACGTTGACGTACTGAAAGCCGCCTGCCGTCAGGAGATGTGGATCAACCCGCTTGATGCACAGAAGCGCGGTATCGCCAATGGCGATCGGATCCGCATTTTTAACGATCGCGGTGAAGTGCATATCGAGGCCAAAGTGACCCCGCGCATGATACCGGGCGTGGTCGCGCTGGGTGAGGGGGCCTGGTATAACCCGGACGCAGGCCGCGTGGATCAGGCTGGCTGCATTAACGTGCTGACCACCCAACGCCCGTCGCCGCTGGCGAAAGGCAATCCATCGCATAGCAACCTCGTCCAGGTTGAAAAGCTGTAAGGAGTAACCGATGACAACTCAATATGGATTTTTTATTGATTCCGCCCGTTGCACCGGTTGCAAAACCTGCGAACTGGCTTGTAAAGACTATAAAAACCTCACGCCGGAAGTGAGCTTCCGTCGTATCTACGAATACGCCGGCGGCGACTGGCAGGAGGATAACGGCGTCTGGCAGCAAAACGTCTTTGCCTATTACCTCTCTATTGCCTGCAACCATTGTGAGGATCCGGCCTGCACCAAAGTTTGCCCGAGCGGGGCGATGCATAAACGTGAAGATGGCTTTGTCGTTGTCGATGAAGATGTCTGTATCGGCTGTCGCTATTGCCATATGGCCTGCCCATACGGCGCGCCGCAGTACAATGCGACAAAAGGTCATATGACCAAATGCGACGGCTGCCACGAGCGCGTCGCCGACGGCAAAAAGCCGATTTGCGTGGAATCTTGCCCGCTGCGCGCGTTAGATTTCGGCCCGATTGAAGAGCTGCGCCAAAAACACGGCCAGCTGGCCGCCGTTGCGCCGCTGCCTTCGGCCCACTTCACTAAACCGAGTATCGTGATTAAACCTAACGCCAACAGCCGACCGTGTGGAGATACCACCGGCTACCTGGCCAACCCAAAGGAGGTGTGAGATGGGGAGTGGATGGCATGAATGGCCGCTGATTATTTTCACGGTCTTTGGTCAGTGCGTGGTGGGCGGCTTCATTGTGCTGGCTCTGGCGCTAATGAAAGGCGACTTATCGCGTGAACAGCAGCAGCGCGTCGTGTGGAGCATGTTTGGCCTGTGGGTGCTGATGGGCGTGGGCTTTATTGCCTCAACCCTGCATCTTGGGTCGCCTATGCGCGCGTTTAACTCGCTCAATCGCGTAGGCGCCTCGTCGCTCAGTAACGAAATCGCCAGCGGGGCGCTTTTCTTCGCCGTCGGCGGCATTGGCTGGCTGCTGGCGGTGGTCAATAAGCTACCGGCGGGGCTGCGTCATCTCTGGCTGGTCATTACCATGGTGCTGGGGATTATCTTCGTCTGGATGATGGTCCGCGTCTATAACACTATTGATACGGTACCCACCTGGTATACGGTCTGGACGCCGCTTAGCTTCTTCCTGACGATGTTTATCGGCGGTCCGCTGCTGGGATATCTGCTGCTGCGCGTTGCCGATGTCAACGGCTGGGCGATGCGCCTGCTGCCGGCGGTGACCCTGCTGGCGCTGGTGATTAGCGCCATCGTGGTGCTGATGCAAGGCAGCGAGCTGGCGACAATCCATAGCTCTATTCAGCAGGCCTCGGCGCTGGTGCCGGCCTACGGCTCGCTGATGGCGTGGCGCCTGGTTGCGCTGGCGTTGGCGCTGATCTGCTGGATTGCTCCCCAGCTCAAAGGCTACCAGCCTGCGCTGCCGATGCTGGGGCTGGCTTTTGTGCTGGTGCTGATCGGCGAGACGATCGGCCGCGGCGTCTTCTACGGCCTGCATATGACCGTTGGAATGGCAATCGCCAGCTAATCGCCCTTTATCGCGCCAGAAACCCTTATTCTGGCGCGATAAAAAGTGCGGTCGATTCATGAAATATTTCTACCGATATTCCCACCGCTATTTTCCAATAAATTAATAAAAACAATGGAATAATATAAATAACTATTCTGTTGTCGATCCGCTGGATAAAAAACTTCTATCGTTCCCCCGCAAACCGCGTCACGCCTGATTTCAGGCGGATTGACAATGTTTGCAGCAGTGGCATGATGCGCACGAAATCTGAACTCCATCACGGTTTATATCCATGACCATCTACACCCGGCCAGTGCAAATGCTGCTCTGTGGCCTGCTTTTGTTGACCCTGGCGATAGCTGTTTTAAATACGCTCGTCCCGCTTTGGCTCGCCCATGAAAATATGCCGACCTGGCAGGTCGGGATGGTGGGCTCGTCCTATTTTACCGGTAATCTGGTGGGAACATTGCTTGCCGGATGGGTAATTAAGCGTCTGGGCTTTAACCGCAGCTATTACCTGGCATCGGTTATTTTTGCCGTGGGCTGCGTGGGTCTTGGTATTACGCTGGGCTTCTGGAGCTGGTTCAGCTGGCGCTTTATCGCCGGCGTCGGCTGCGCGATGATTTGGGTGGTGGTGGAGAGCGCGCTGGTCTGTAGCGGCACTTCGCGGAGCCGGGGTCGCCTGCTGGCGGCGTATATGATGATTTATTACGTCGGCACGGTGCTGGGCCAGTTAATGGTCAGCAAGCTGCCGACGGATCTGATGAGCGTTCTGCCGTGGGTGACGGCGCTGGCGCTGGCGGCCATTCTGCCGCTGCTGTTTGCTCGCGTGGCGACTCAGGCCGATGAGCCGCACGAACCGGCGCGTATCTGGCCAATGTTAAGGCTGCGTCAGGCCCGCCATGGCGTCAACGGCTGCATTATTTCCGGCATTGTGCTCGGTTCGCTGTATGGCCTGATGCCGCTGTGGCTCAACCACCAGGGCGTTAGCGATTCCGGCATCGGCTTCTGGATGGCGGTGATGGTGAGCGCAGGTATCGTGGGGCAGTGGCCGATTGGCCGGCTCGCCGATCGCTACGGCCGTCTGCTGGTCCTGCGCGTTCAGGTATTTGTGGTGATTCTCGGCTGTCTGGCGATGTTAAGCCAGGCCGCAATGGCGCCCGCGCTGTTCGTGCTGGGCGCTTCCGGCTTCACGCTCTATCCGGTGGCTATGGCCTGGGCCTGCGAAAAAGTTGAGCGTCATCAGCTGGTGGCGATGAACCAGGCGCTGTTAATGAGCTATACCGTGGGCAGCCTGCTTGGGCCGACGCTGACCGCCATGCTGATGCAGAACTTCTCTGACAATCTGTTGTTTATCATGATTGCCAGCGTGTCATTCATCTACCTGCTGACGCTGCTGCGCAAAGCGGGGCACCATCCTACGCCGGTGGCGCACGCCTGATTTTTCAGAACATAGCCAGGGCATGTCCCTGGCTATGGATTAATGCGACGCAAGAAGCGCAATAAACTGTGCCCGGTTTTGCACCATGCTGTATCGCTGAAGTCTCTCCCCCTCATCCAGCCAGCAGACTAACCGCTGGATGGTCTGGATATGCTGTTCACTATCGGCCGCCGCCAGTACGACTATCAGCCGAATGCCGGGATGCTCCGGAAAATCAACGGCCTCGCTACAGCAAAGCAGCGAAAGCGCGCTGTTTCTGCTCAGCACGCCGGCTTCCGGACGCGCGTGCGGTAGCGCAAACGCCGGGCTCAATATATACCAGGGGCCATCCTGCTCCGTGGCGCTGATAATAGCCCTGGCATAGCCCCCGGTGATTTTTCCCTGCTCCTCAAGCGGGCGGCAGGCGAGATGAACGGCGCTGCGCCAGCTCAGGCAGTCGCTGGTGAACTGACAGGCGGAAAATAGCCTCTCTTCCATAAACGTTCCCTTTACGCGCGAGCCGACCGCCAACTGATCGGCTCGCCTGGTGGTTAGCGTAGCGCGTTAAACAGCGCGTCTCCCGAGATGCCATATTTCGCTTTTAGCTGCCTGCTATTACCCGATTCGGTAAATGTGTCCTGCGTTCCCAGACGCGTAAGGCGCGCCGGATGTGCCTTTTGCGCCAGGGTTTCCGCGATCAGGCCGCCGAGGCCGCCGTTGACGGTGTGATTTTCAAGCGTAGCGATAAGCGGGCAGCCTTCGACCAGCCGATAAAATGCCTGCTGGTTGAAGGGTTTGACGGTTGCAACGTGAATAAGCTTGCCCTTTTTGCCGCTGGCGAGCAGCTTTTCATAGCCGTCGGTAGCCTGTTCCAGTACCGTTCCTTCAAACAGAATCGCAAAATCCGCGCCGCTGTCGGCGATGGCGGCGATATCGCTGACCCGCGGAACGACGCTTTTGTCGCGAACCGGCATCGGCTCGCGCGCCACGCGAATATAAACGGGTCCCTTTATTTTTGCCGCCTGCTCGAAGGCCTCGGCGATTTCTTCCGCATCTGCCGGGGTCAGGACGGTTAACCCCGGAAGGACGCGGGTCAGCGCTAAATCCTCCAGCGCATGGTGTGAAGCGCCGTCCGGGCCATCATCCATACCGGGGTGGCTACCGACGAGTTTGATGTTGGCTTTGGCATAGCACGCCTGCCGCAGCTGGGTCCAGGCGGTGCCGGTGACGAACATCGCAAAGTTAACATAGAAGGGCATAAAGCCTTCCAGCGCCTGGCCGGCCGCGAAGCTCATGGCGGAACCTTCCGCAATGCCCATTTCGAAAAAGGCCTCCGGATAGACGGCCTGAAACTGGTCGGTACGGGTAGAGCTGGCTAAATCGCTGTCGATAACAACAACGGGATAGCCCTTTTCTTTTAGCGCAATCAGGGCATGCCCGATCTCATCACGGGGTGCTTTCATCACTGTAACTCCTCCATCGCCTGCTGAAATTGTTCTTTGCTCGGGGTTTTTGAGTGCCAGTCGCCGTTGTTTTCCATATAGCTGACGCCGGAACCTTTGGTGGTGCGCGCCACGATGGCGACAGGTTTACCTTTCAGGTGACGGGATAGCATCAGGGTATCGGCAACCTGATGCATATCATTGCCGTTGTGCAGTTCCAGTACATGCCAGCCAAAGCTGCGGATTTTGTCCGCCAGCGGCTCGAGATTAACGACGTCATTGACCGGATCGTGGGAAGAGAAGCCGTTGTAATCGATGATGGCGACCAGATTATCCATTTTCATATGCCCGGCCTGCTGTAAGGTTTCCCAGATTTGGCCTTCATGCATTTCGCCATCGCCAACGATGGCAAATACCCGGTGCGGATCGTTGCGCCGCTTTTTGGCGGCCGCCATACCAAAAGCAATCGACAGCCCCTGACCCAGCAGTCCGGTTGTCGCATCGACTTCCGGCAGCGACTTAATGCTCGGGTGCCCCTGCAGGCGCGAGTTGATCTGTCGGAACGTATTGAACTCGCTGCGCTCGATCTTGCCTTGTTGATACAGCATGGCGTACTGCGCGGCGACGGCGTGGCCTTTACTCATCACCACGCGCGAGCGGGGGGAGGCGGCCAGATCGACTTCCTGGTAATAGAGCCAGGTAAGCACGTCGATTATTGACAGCGCCCCGCCCGGATGGCCAATTCCGGACTCGTAAATCATGGTGACGATCTCGCGGCGGGCGGCAAGCGCGTGGGATTTCAGTTCATCAATGTTCATGTTCATTCCTTCTTAGGGCAGCATTTTACCGATGTAGTACACGACCAGACCCAGAGCGACGAAGTCGGTTTCCGGGAAGCTGGTGCCTGAAAGACCGACGGATTCCATAATCGGGTAAATCAGCGCCGGGCCGATGCCGATCAGGATCCCGGTGATAAAGCTTCCGGCAATCGCGCCTTTCCAGCCGCCGGAGGCATTACCAAATACCGCTGCGGTCGCGCCAATGAAGAAGTAGGGAATGGCTACCGGGATAATCACGGTTTGGCCAAGGATCGCCAGAAAGCCCATCACCACCAGCCCGCCGACAAACGAAGAGATAAACCCCAGCACCGTGGCGGTCGGGGCGTAGGGGAAGACCACCGGGCAGTCGAGCGCGGGTTTGGCGTTAGGAATAAACTTCTCCGAGATGCCGAGGAAGGCCGGAACAATTTCTGACAGCAGCAGGCGTACGCCGGTAATGATGATGTACAGCGAAGCGGTAAAGGTCAGAGACTGAAAGAGCGGGTAAACCAGCCAGTGCATCCCGCCTGCCGCTGCGGTGACCGCGGCTTTTCCGGCAGCGAGCGCGGCGATGTAGTAGAAGATGCTCACCGAGATCGACACCGAGACGATGTAATCTTTAAAGATCCCCAGCCAGCCGGGAAGATTCAGCTTTTCGGTGGATTGTTTCGGATCGCCGACCTTTGCGCCAATCCAGCCGGAGGCGGCGTAGGCCAGGGTGACGTAGTGCCCCATCGCGATCTCATCATTACCGGTAATTTTTCGCATCCACGGTTGCGCAATGGCCGGATAGAGGCAGGCGGCGAGACCCAGCAGCACGGAGCCGACAATGATGGTCGTCATGTCGCTGTAGCCCAGCGCTTTCAGCGTTACGGTAAGCAGCGCGGAGAGATAAAGATTATGTTGCCCGGTAAGAAAGATATATTTAAACGGCGTCACGCGGGCAAAAAACAGGTTCCAGCCAAAACCAATCACCATGATCAGCGACACGCACATGGCGAATTTGGTTTGCGCCAGTCCGGTTAGCGCTTCTGCCAGCGGCATGACGCCCTTCAGGCCAAAGCCATCGCTGAATAAGGTCTGAAAGTTACCCAGGGAAGTGACTGCCAGACCGGCGCCGCCGGCAAAAACCAGAAAGCCGACGATGGTTTTGAAGGTGCCGGAAAGGACTTTTTCAATCGGCTTGCGTTGGATTAACAGGCCGATTAATGCAATAAAGCCAACTAAAAGTGGGGTTACGCCCAGAATGTCGAATACAATAAATCTGAGGAAATCCATATTGCCTCCGGGAGAGGTTAGTTGCTTTGAACGATGTCGGTGAGCGCAGACTCCATCTCTTCACTGTTCATCAGGTCGGTGATGCCGACCGCTCTGAATCCGGCGGCTTCGACTTCGTCGGTGAGATCGCGCATAGTGATGACAAAATCAATATCTCGCCAGGTGCGTAACCCTGAGAGGACGTCGTGCTCCAGCTCGATATTCCAGCCGTGCTTGTCGATGATTTTTTGTGCTTTGATTTTGAGCATTAAGGAGCTGCCCATACCGGTACGACAGACTATGAGACCTTTCATTCGATGTTCTCCTGTTTGTAAAAATAATTATTTTTATTTATTTGTATGAGATAATAATTATTATCTTTGCGGCAGGACGAAAGATGTGACTGTGTTTGCATTTTGAGCAAATAAGGCAAAACATGAGCCAGATAGACAATAACTTGTTGATAAGCATAAGAAACGGAGCTTCAGGGCTAAGCCCGATACTGGAGAAAGTTGGCCGTTTTATTACGGAAAATCCTGACTTTGTGATGCGTCACACGATTTCAGAACTGGCCGACTCCATTGATACCAGTGAGGGGAGTATCACCCGTTTTTGTCGGGCCTTTGGTTTTAAAGGTTTCTCGGATTTCAGAACCGCGCTGGCGATGGAGCAGGGCGCCGCGCGCTCGGAAGACCACGGTATCAACGAGAGCGAAGAGATTGCGCCGGTGCTGGCGAGCATTCGCGACAGTAATGCCATTGTCGATAACCAGGAGCTGAAAGCCGCGGCCGACTGGCTTAACACCCTGAACAGCATTGCTATTTATGCCGTGGGCACGGCGGTGCCGGTGGCGTTGTTCCTGCAGATGAATTTAATCAATATGGGTAAGGCGGCCAGCTTTATCGATCGCTCCTATCCGGCGGCGATGCCGCTGCTGGCTGACAGTCAAAAAACCGGCATCATCGTCGTTCACAGCGAACAGGCATCGGCGGATATGATGCAGGCCCTGTCGCTGGCAAAGCAGCAGGGCGTTAAAATTTTATCGCTGACCCGCGGGACGTTTGCGCCGCTGGCCCGTTTATCTGACTGGAATCTTCAGGCGGCGGTAGCTTTACAGGGGGAAGGGGAGTCGGGGTTTGCGGAAATCGCCGGCGCAATGATGGTGGCCGACCGGATCCTCAGCGCGCTGGAAGAGCAGGATGAACGCTATGCGGAATACCGAAAAGCGCATCAGAAGCGCATTTTCTCGATTGAGAGCGTGGCGAATAAGCTGTCGGAATATTTTATGTCCTGACGCTGATTTTGTTGGGGAAACACCCGGTAGCGCAATCTCTACCGGGTGGGGATTTTAGTACATCACCTTATGACCGTACTGTTCCAGAATGCCCTTCACGCGTTCCATGGTCTCTTTCTTTGGCGGATGGACGCCGTCCAGCTTGTACTCTTCGCCCATGGCTACCCATTTGTGCTTGCCCAGCTCGTGGTACGGCAGCAGTTCGATTTTCTCAACGTTGCCCATGTCACGAGTAAACTCACCCAGGCGATGCGCGGAATCATCATCGTCGGACCAGCCCGGAACCACAACGTAGCGGATCCAGACGTTGATGTTTTTGTTTGACAGGTAACGGGCAAACTCCAGCGTCCGATGGTTAGAGACGCCTACCAGATTCTGGTGAATTTCATCATTCATTTGCTTGAGATCGAGCATCACCAGATCGGTGACTTCCAGCAGTTCATCAATAACCGGGTCGTAGCGGCGCACAAAGCCGTTGGTATCGAGACAGGTATGAATACCTTCTTTCTTACAGGCGCGGAACCAGTCGCGAACAAATTCGGCCTGCAGGATAGCCTCGCCGCCGGATGCCGTCACGCCGCCGCCGGAAGCGTTCATAAAGTGGCGATAGGTCACCACCTCTTTCATCAGCTCTTCAACGGTAATCTCTTTGCCGCCGTGGGTATCCCAGGTATCGCGGTTGTGGCAATAGAGGCAGCGCATCAGGCAGCCCTGGAAGAAGGTGATAAAGCGGATCCCCGGGCCATCGACGGTGCCACAGGATTCAAAGGAGTGAATGCGACCAATTGTTGACATTGCGGTGATATCTCCGAATTTGGCCCATCCGGGGCCTATGTAGATGCACAGCTCAAAGGCTATGTCGAGTCTGTTTTGGCTGTTATCCATAAAGTATAGACAGCAGACAAAAGAGGCTGGGGCAGGATGATATTGCTAAAAAGGCCCCACTTGCGTGGAGCCTTTATTGTACGCTTTTTACTGTACGATTTCAGTCAATACCATTACATGGTCTGAGTGAAGGTACGAGTAATAACGTCCTGCTGCTGCTCTTTCGTCAGGGAGTTAAAACGTACTGCGTAGCCGGATACGCGGATGGTCAGCTGCGGATATTTTTCCGGGTTTTCCATCGCGTCGAGCAGCATTTCGCGGTTCATAACGTTGACGTTCAGATGCTGACCGCCTTCGATGGACGCTTCGTGGTGGAAGTAACCATCCATCAGGCCGGCGAGGTTAGTTTTACGAACTTCGTCGTCTTTACCCAGCGCGTTCGGCACGATAGAGAAGGTGTAAGAAATACCATCTTTCGCGTAAGCAAACGGCAGTTTCGCAACGGAGGTCAGAGAGGCAACAGCACCTTTCTGGTCACGGCCGTGCATCGGGTTAGCACCTGGTCCGAACGGAGCGCCAGCGCGACGACCGTCAGGGGTGTTACCGGTTTTCTTACCATACACAACGTTAGAGGTGATGGTCAGAACGGACTGAGTCGGGATAGCGTTGCGGTAGGTGTGCAGTTTCTGAATTTTCTTCATGAAACGTTCAACCAGGTCAACGGCCATATCATCGACGCGAGAGTCGTTGTTACCAAACTGCGGGTATTCGCCTTCGATTTCGAAGTCGACAGCCAGACCGTTTTCGTCACGAATCGGTTTAACTTTCGCATATTTGATTGCAGACAGGGAGTCAGCCGCAACGGACAGACCTGCGATACCACATGCCATGGTGCGGATAACATCACGGTCGTGCAGCGCCATCAGGGAAGCTTCGTAGCTGTACTTGTCGTGCATGTAGTGGATGATGTTCAGCGCAGTGACGTACTGTTTAGCCAGCCAGTCCATGAAGTGATCCATGCGGTCCATCACTTCGTCGAAGTTCAGAACGTCGCCTTTGATCGGTTCAGATTTAGGACCAACCTGCATTTTCAGTTTTTCATCAACGCCGCCGTTGATTGCGTACAGCATGGTTTTCGCCAGGTTAGCACGCGCGCCGAAGAACTGCATTTGCTTACCAACAACCATCGGGCTTACGCAGCAAGCGATAGCGTAGTCATCGTTGTTGAAGTCAGGACGCATCAGGTCATCGTTCTCGTACTGCAGAGAAGAGGTATCGATGGACACTTTCGCGGCGTATTTTTTGAAGCTCAGCGGCAGTTTTTCAGACCACAGAATGGTGATGTTCGGCTCCGGAGACGGCCCCATGGTGTACAGGGTGTTCAGAAAACGGAAGCTGTTTTTGGTGACCAGAGTACGGCCGTCAACGCCCATACCGCCGATAGATTCGGTTGCCCAAATCGGGTCGCCAGAGAACAGTTCATCATATTCAGGGGTACGCAGGAAACGAACCATACGCAGTTTCATGACCAGGTGGTCAATCATTTCCTGTGCGTCTTGCTCGGTGATTTTACCGGCTTTCAGGTCACGTTCGATGAAGATATCCAGGAAGCTGGAGGTACGACCGAAGGACATTGCCGCGCCGTTCTGAGATTTAACGGCAGCCAGGTAGCCGAAGTAGGTCCACTGGATAGCTTCCTGAGCGGTGGTTGCCGGACCAGAGATATCGCAGCCGTATTTTGCCGCCATTTCTTTGATCTGACCCAGCGCACGGTGCTGTTCAGAGATTTCTTCGCGCAGACGAATAGTTCCTTCCAGATCTTCGCCGTTTTCCAGTTTCTCTTGCAGAGAGACGAACTGAGCGTATTTGTCTTTCATCAGGAAGTCGATACCGTACAGCGCAACGCGACGGTAGTCACCGATGATACGACCACGGCCATAGGCATCCGGCAGACCGGTCAGAACGCCAGATTTACGGCAGTTCAGGATGTCTTTGGTGTAAACGTCAAACACGCCCTGGTTGTGAGTTTTGCGGTATTCAGTGAAGATTTTCTTCAGCATCGGGTCCAGTTCGCGATTGTACGCTTTGCAGGAACCTTCTACCATTTTGATGCCGCCGAACGGGATAATCGCGCGTTTCAGCGGAGCTTCAGTCTGCAGACCAACGATTTTCTCGAGACCTTTCTCGATGTAGCCAGCGTCATGAGAAGTGATGGTGGATGCAAGGGAAGTATCAAAATCAACAGGCGCGTGAGTGCGGTTTTCCTGTTTAACGCCTTCCATTACGGTGTCCCACAGCTTGGTGGTCGCGTCAGTTGCGCCAGCCAGGAAGGACTCGTCACCTTCGTACGGGGTATAGTTTTTCTGGATGAAGTCGCGGACGTTGACTTCGTTCTGCCAGTCACCTTTCGCAAAACCTTCCCAGGCTGTGGCTAACTTTTCATTAAGCTCGGACATGTAACACCTACCTTCTTAAGTGGATTTTTTATTTACTGCCTGAAACAACCCTTAGTGATGGTCGTCGCCACGCAGGTAAATGACCCAGTATGTCAACCCAACCAGCAGACCACCGCCGATGATGTTCCCGATAGTTACCGGAATCAGGTTATCAGTGATGAAGTTCATGACGGTCAGGTGAGAGAAACTTTCCGGAGTTGAACCGACAGCGGTCCAGAATTCCGGGCTTGCAAAGTCGCGGATAACGATACCCAGCGGGATCATAAACATGTTCGCGATACTATGCTCAAACCCGCTGGCAACAAACATTGCCACCGGTAAAACCATAATCATGGCTTTATCCATCAGGCTGCGGCCGGAGTAGCTCATCCATACCGCAAGGCAGACCATCAGGTTTGCCAGGATACCCAGGCACACGGCTTCAACAAAAGTATGGTGCATTTTGTGGTCGGCGGTTTGCAGAACGTTAAGTCCCCATTGACCGTTGGCAGTCATATATTCGCCTGAAAGCCACATCAGCAATACAAAGAGTAAGCAACCAATCAGGTTACCAACATAGACGTTGAGCCAGTTTTTCGCCAGTTGACCCCATGTGATTCTTCCGCTGGCTTTCGCGACAACGATAAGAACGGTTGAGGTAAACAGGTCGGCACCGCAAATAACGCAGAGAATCAAACCTAGTGAGAAGCAGATGCCTCCAATCAGTTTGGCAACCCCGAATGGCATCCCGGCTGTGCCGGTTGTCGCGGTAATATAGAAAACAAAAGCGATAGAGATGAAGACACCTGCGGTGATCGCCAGATAAAACGTCTTTATCGGATGTTTTGTCGCTTTATAGACACCCGCTTCTTCGGCGACTTTCGCCATGGCAGCAGGGAGTAAAAGATCAAAAGGGTTGTCAGCTTTCACACTAACTCTCTCTTTATGTAAGTTGGCGGTGAGATACTAACAAAGCATTATAGAAGGGAATTTGATGTAGATCATATCCTACCGGAACTATAGGCCTTTTGAGTGTGTGGATTTGCCTTAATGTTGACTTAATTTGTTGTTTTTTAATGAAAAAATAAATTTTAAAATTTACAAATAATGTTGATTATTTTCATTTTACCCCCGTTTTTCGGTTAATTAAAATGGGGTATTTTTATTAAAATTAACAATATTTGCGGTGGGATTTTATTATTTCTCACCACTAATTAACTTTATGGCTACAATCGGGCTTTGGGGTTGCGGAAAACATAAAAATGGGGGCCTTCGCCGGCCCCCATAATAGGGTTATTCAGGCAGTAAAGCGCGCTTATTTACCCCAGAATGCTGCTTTTGCGCGCTGCAGCTTTTCGTAGGCTTTCAGCAGCGACTGATGAGCCGGGAACGCGAGCAGGTCGCTGTCTACTGCCTGCAGGCCGTAGAAAGGCGCTTCTCCGCTCAGCGCGGCGCTGGCGGCTTCTACGGCATCGGCGCCGTACATGCGTACAAAAGCGTTCAGATACTGCAGCGGCTGGCGCTCCTCTTCCTGGCTCAGCAGCAGCAGGGTTTGCAGGCAGCGGTAGTAATTAGCGCGCTCGGCGCTAAAGATGGAGGCGTTGAACTCCATGGTCCACTCGGTCCAGATTAGCGCCTGCTCGAGATCGCCGCCCGCCAGCGCGAGCATAGCTTTCAGCTCGCCAATGCGCAGCGTATACCAGCCGTTGTCTTTGCCGGTCGCCAGACCCAGCAGTTCGCGCACGCGGGTGAAGTCATCAAGGCCTTCATCATCCATTTGTTCGATAAGCGCCAGATAATCTTCTTTTTCCCACTCGCTTTCCGGCAGGGAAAGAATCGTTTCCCGCAGAGGCGCGCCCATGCTGTTATTCGCCAGCCAGAGGTCTTCCGCCGGATAAATATCAGACATGCCCGGGACAATGATTCGGCAGGCGTAGACGCTCAGGTGTTCGTAATCGGCGATGTAAACTTCTTTATCTTCTTGTTTAAAGATAGCCATCAGGGTGGCGAACTCTTCCTCCGTGGTTCCGGAGAAGCTCCAGTCCACGAACGGGTAGTCGGCATCCTGCTTAAACATATCCCAGGAGATCAGGCCGCTGGAATCGATAAAGTGCGTTTCAAGGTTCGCATGTTCAGCGACTTCTTCATCATCGAAGGTTGGCGGCGTGAAGACGTCGAGATCTTTCAGGCTGCGACCCTGGAGCAGTTCGGTAACGGTACGTTCCAGCGCCACGCCGAAATCGGGATGCGCGCCGAAAGAGGCGAAACAGGTGCCGTTAGCCGGGTTAAACAGCACGACGCAGATAACCGGATATTTGCCGCCGAGCGAACCGTCATAAGCGAAAATCGGGAAACCTTCGGCCTCCAGCTTATTGATCGATTCGACTACGCCCGGATAGCGTGCCATTACCTCCGCCGGGATCTCCGGCAGGCTGATGCTTTCGGCGATAATGCGGTTTTTAATATGCCGTTCGAACACTTCTGAGAGGCCCTGAACGCGGGCTTCGTTGCGGGTGTTGCCCGCGGACATCCCGTTAGAAACGTACAGGTTGCCGACAATATTCATCGGAATATAGACCGTTTCACCATCAGACTGGCGGGTGAACGGCAGACCGCAGACGCCGCGATCGTCATTCCCTGACTGCAGATCGACCAGCATGCTGGCGGTTAACTGATCGTCAGGATCGTAGAACGCGCGCAGGCGGGTATCCAGCAGGCCTTCCGGTACTTCGTCATCGTCGGTTAACGGGAACCATTTTTCATTCGGATAGTGAACGAAGGGACCGTTGGCGATAGTCTCGCCCAGCCAGAAGTCGGCAAAGAAATAGTTGGTCGAGAGACGCTCAAAGTACTCTCCGAGCGCGGAGGCCAGCGCGGCTTTTTTGGTGGCGCCTTTGCCGTTGGTGAAGCACAGGGCGCACTCTTTATCGCGGATATGCACTGACCAGACGTGCGGAACCGGGTTGAGCCATGAGGCCTCTTCAATATCGAATCCGAGGTCGTGCAACTTCTGCTGGAAGCGAGCGATGGAATCTTCCAGGGCGGCATCTTTGCCGGGAATAAATGTTTGAGTCATGGCAGTCACTTTTATCGTACGTAAAGCGCGCAATGATACGGGTTTTAGATGACGGGTGCTATCTCCATCGTCTGGCTATGCTTATGTCACTCAATAACTGTTCAGGCGTTAATCATGAAGACATTTGACTGGCATCGTATGGCACTGGATAAAGTGCCCGTGGAATTTCTGGCCGAGGTGGCATTACGGAGCCTCTACACCTTCGTACTGGTATTTATTTTTCTCAAGATAACCGGGCGGCGGGGCGTTCGTCAGATGTCACTGTTCGAAGTGCTCATCATTTTGACCCTCGGTTCGGCCGCGGGCGACGTCGCATTCTATGATGACGTTCCGATGCTGCCGGTACTGGCGGTTTTTATCACTCTGGCCCTGCTGTACCGATTGATTATGTGGCTGATGGGGCATAGCGAAAAACTGGAGGATCTGCTGGAGGGTAAGCCGATTATTGTTGTGGAAAACGGCGAGCTGGCCTGGGAGAAACTGCAGGCGGAAAACATGACCGAATTTGAGTTTTTTATGGAGCTGCGAATCAGCGGGGTTGAGCAACTGGGGCAGGTGCGGCTGGCTATTCTGGAAACCAACGGGCAGATCAGCCTCTATTTCTATGAGGATGACGATGTTAAAGCCGGACTCTCCATTCTTCCTTCCCGCTTTACCGATCGTTTTACCACGATACCCCGGGACGACGAGTATGCCTGCGTTCGCTGTAGCGCAATCCTTACGCTACGAGCCGGGGATAAACAATTATGCCCTCGCTGCGCAAATGCAGAATGGTCGAAGGTCAGCCGGGCAAAAAGAGTCACCTGACAGCAATTATGTCGGTTTTATGACGTCAAGCTGGCAGATTCTTTTGTGTGAGCGAGGCCGCATTTCCCCGACGCTCAGTTTTAGCCATTGCGGTGCGTGTCACTGAATGATAAAACCGATAGCCACAGGAATAACTTATGCCCGCGACGGTTCGCGGGTAAATAACATAGCAAGTGGTGAGGGGAAATGGCTCAGGTCTATAACTTCAGTTCAGGCCCGGCAATGCTGCCGGCGGAAGTACTCAAACTGGCACAAAAGGAACTGTGCGACTGGAACGGTTTGGGGACGTCGGTGATGGAAATCAGCCACCGTGGTAAAGAGTTCATTAAGGTGGCTGAAGAAGCGGAACAGGATTTTCGCTCCCTGCTCAATATTCCTTCCAACTATAAAGTTTTATTCTGCCACGGCGGCGGTCGCGGACAGTTTGCCGGTATCCCGCTGAACCTGCTTGGCGATAAAACCGTTGCCGACTACGTCGATGCCGGCTACTGGGCGGCCAGCGCGGTAAAAGAAGCGCATAAATACTGCACGCCGAACGTGATCGACGCCAAAATCACCGTTGACGGCCTGCGCGCGGTTAAGCCGATGAGCGAATGGCAGCTGACCCCTGGCGCGGCCTATCTGCACTACTGCCCGAACGAAACCATTGACGGTATTGCCATTGAAGAAGCGCCAAACTTTGGCGACGATGTGGTCGTCACGGCGGATTTGTCATCGACGATTTTATCCCGTGAAATTGACGTCAGCCGCTATGGCGTGATCTACGCGGGCGCGCAGAAAAACATCGGTCCCGCAGGTCTGACGCTGATTATTGTGCGCGAAGATCTGCTGGGTAAAGCCAGCGTAGCCTGCCCGTCGATTCTTGATTACTCCATCCTGTCCGCCAATGACTCCATGTTTAACACGCCGCCGACGTTTGCCTGGTACCTGTCAGGTCTGGTGTTTAAATGGCTGAAAGAGCAGGGCGGCGTTGCCGCTATGGATAAAATCAACCAGCAGAAAGCCGACCTGCTTTATAGCACCATCGATAACAGCGGTTTCTATCGCAACGATGTCGCTGCGGCGAACCGCTCGCGCATGAACGTGCCGTTCCAGCTGGCGGACAGCGCGCTTGATAAACTGTTCCTCGAAGAGTCCTTTGCCGCAGGTTTGCATGCGCTGAAGGGCCACCGCGTCGTGGGCGGCATGCGTGCTTCCATTTATAACGCCATGCCGCTGGCGGGCGTGAAGGCGCTGACCGACTTTATGCAGGACTTCGAACGCCGTCACGGTTAATCGCCGCCGCGTTTTTTCATCCCCGCAGCCGGTCTGCGGGGTTTTTATTCTGTTTGTTTGAGAGTTGAGTTTAATGGAATCCCTGACGTTACAACCCATCGCACGCGTAGATGGCACGATTAACCTGCCCGGGTCCAAGAGTGTCTCTAACCGTGCCTTGCTGCTGGCGGCTTTGGCCCGCGGCACGACGGTGCTGACCAACCTGCTGGATAGCGACGATGTACGCCACATGCTGAATGCCCTGAGCGCGCTGGGAGTTCATTACACCCTGTCTTCCGATCGTACCCGCTGTGAAGTCACCGGCAACGGCGGCCCTCTGCAGGCGGCTGAAGCATTAGAACTGTTCCTCGGTAATGCCGGAACGGCGATGCGTCCGCTGGCGGCGGCGTTATGTTTAGGCCGTAACGATATTGTGCTGACCGGCGAGCCGCGAATGAAAGAGCGGCCGATTGGCCACCTGGTTGACGCGCTGCGTCAGGGCGGGGCGCAGATTGATTACCTGGAGCAGGAAAACTACCCGCCGCTGCGCCTGCGCGGCGGTTTCAGCGGCGGCCAGGTTGAAGTGGACGGCAGCGTTTCCAGCCAGTTTCTGACCGCGCTCCTGATGACCGCCCCGCTGGCGCCTCAGGATACCGTCATCGCGATTAAAGGCGATCTGGTTTCCAAACCTTATATTGATATTACGCTACACCTGATGAAAACCTTTGGCGTTGAGGTTGAAAATCAGTCTTACCAGCGTTTTATCGTACGCGGCAATCAACACTACCGCTCGCCGGGCGACTACCTGGTTGAAGGCGATGCCTCCTCGGCATCCTACTTCCTCGCCGCCGGCGCGATTAAGGGCGGAACGGTGAAAGTCACCGGTATCGGCCGCAACAGCGTCCAGGGCGATATCCGTTTTGCCGATGTGCTGGAAAAAATGGGCGCAACCATCACCTGGGGCGATGACTTCATTGCCTGCACCCATGGTGAACTGAACGCCATCGATATGGATATGAATCATATTCCGGATGCGGCGATGACCATCGCCACGGCGGCCCTGTTCGCTAAGGGCACCACGACGCTGCGCAACATCTATAACTGGCGTGTCAAAGAGACCGATCGTCTGTTTGCGATGGCCACGGAGCTGCGTAAAGTGGGGGCAGAGGTGGAAGAGGGGGAGGATTACATCCGCATTACTCCGCCCGCGAAGCTCCAGTTTGCTGAGATCGGCACCTATAACGACCACCGTATGGCAATGTGCTTCTCGCTGGTGGCGCTTTCCGATACGCCGGTCACCATCCTTGATCCGAAGTGTACGGCGAAAACGTTCCCGGACTACTTCGAGCAGCTGGCGCGAATCAGTACGCTGGCCTGAATAACGCGCGTTTAAGGTAAAAACGCCGGCCATCGTGTCGGCGTTTTTTTATGCCCGCGAGTTAAATCGGCAAGCCCTGGCGCAGTACGTTCGCGCTGGCATCGCCGCAGATTAACGGTAAAACGGCATCATCTTCCGGGCTGTTGCTCTGTCAGCCCGCTATAATTGCACAATTCTTCCACAGGAGATTTCCTGTTATCCGTAATTTACAAGCAATGCTCACTTTCCGTCGAAGAGATGCGTATAATGCGCGGCGTTTATATATTGATGCGCCTTGCTGAAGGAGAAAAAGATGACGGCAACAGTTCCGGTAATCACCATTGATGGGCCTGGCGGTGCGGGCAAAGGCACCTTATGCAAGGCAATGGCAGAAACGCTGGGCTGGCATCTGCTCGACTCTGGGGCGATTTATCGCGTGCTTGCTCTTGCTGCGCTACATCATCATGTGGATGTTGAATCCGAAGAGGCGCTGGTGCCGCTGGCTGCGCACCTGGATGTTCGTTTTGTCTCCACTAACGGTAGCCTGGAAGTGGTGCTGGAGGGGGAGGACGTTAGCGCTGAGATTCGCACTCAGGATGTTGCCAACACGGCCTCTAAAGTGGCGGCTTTTCCCCGCGTGCGTGAAGCGTTGCTGCGCCGCCAGCGGGCCTTTCGCGAATTGCCAGGCCTGATCGCCGACGGACGCGATATGGGCACCGTCGTATTCCCTGATGCGCAGGTGAAAATTTTCCTTGACGCCTCCGCGGAGGAACGTGCTCATCGCCGCATGCTTCAGTTGCAGGAGAAGGGCTTTAGTGTTAACTTTGATCGCCTTTTATCCGAGATAAAAGAGCGCGACGATCGCGATCGCAATCGTACAGTCGCGCCGCTGATCCCGGCTGCCGATGCTTTAGTTCTTGATTCAACAGAACTAAACATTGAGCAAGTGATTGAAAAAGCGCTACACTATGCGCGCGAAAAACTGGCTTCCGCTTAATCGTCTTATCGATAAAGCACAACAGCCTCCGAATTATAGCAGTACCCCCGCAGCAATGGAGTGTTAGCGGGTATGTTAAACAACCCCATCCGGCATGGAGCCAGGTGGACGTTAAATATGAAACCTGAAGATTAAACATGACTGAATCTTTTGCTCAACTATTTGAAGAATCCTTAAAAACAATCGAAACCCGTCCGGGTTCCATCGTTCGTGGTGTTGTTGTTGCTATCGACAAAGACGTAGTACTGGTTGACGCCGGTCTGAAATCTGAGTCTGCCATTCCGGCAGAGCAGTTCAAAAACGCCCAGGGCGAGCTGGAAATCCAGGTTGGTGACGAAGTTGACGTTGCTCTGGATGCAGTAGAAGACGGCTTCGGTGAAACCCTGCTGTCCCGTGAGAAAGCTAAACGTCACGAAGCTTGGATCACGCTGGAAAAAGCTTACGAAGACGCTGAAACTGTAGTCGGTATTATCAACGGCAAAGTTAAAGGTGGCTTCACTGTTGAGCTGAATGGTATTCGTGCGTTCCTGCCGGGCTCCCTGGTAGACGTTCGTCCGGTGCGCGATACGCTGCACCTGGAAGGCAAAGAGCTTGAATTCA
This sequence comes from Klebsiella sp. ME-303, assembly GCF_007910085.1. Classification (NCBI taxonomy): domain Bacteria; kingdom Pseudomonadati; phylum Pseudomonadota; class Gammaproteobacteria; order Enterobacterales; family Enterobacteriaceae; genus Klebsiella; species Klebsiella sp. ME-303. The sequence continues at coordinate 36,598 of NZ_VOJB01000092.1, forward strand.
AAGTCATCAAGCTGGACCAGAAACGTAACAACGTTGTTGTTTCTCGTCGTGCCGTTATCGAATCCGAAAACAGCGCAGAGCGCGATCAGCTGCTGGAAAACCTGCAGGAAGGCATGGAAGTTAAAGGTATCGTTAAGAACCTCACTGACTACGGTGCATTCGTTGATCTGGGCGGCGTTGACGGCCTGCTGCACATTACCGATATGGCATGGAAACGCGTTAAGCATCCGAGCGAAATCGTAAACGTTGGCGACGAAATCACTGTTAAAGTGCTGAAGTTCGACCGCGAACGTACTCGTGTATCTCTTGGCCTGAAACAGCTGGGCGAAGATCCGTGGGTAGCTATCGCTAAGCGTTATCCGGAAGGTACCAAACTGACCGGTCGCGTGACCAACCTGACCGACTACGGCTGCTTCGTTGAAATCGAAGAAGGCGTTGAAGGCCTGGTTCACGTTTCCGAAATGGACTGGACCAACAAAAACATCCACCCGTCCAAAGTTGTTAACGTTGGCGATGTAGTGGAAGTTATGGTTCTGGATATCGACGAAGAACGTCGCCGTATCTCCCTGGGCCTGAAGCAGTGCAAAAACAACCCATGGCAGCAGTTCGCGGAAACCCACAACAAGGGCGACCGTGTTGAAGGTAAAATCAAGTCTATCACTGACTTCGGTATCTTCATCGGCCTGGACGGCGGCATCGATGGCCTGGTTCACCTGTCTGACATCTCCTGGAACGTTGCAGGCGAAGAAGCAGTTCGTGAATACAAAAAAGGCGACGAAATCGCAGCAGTTGTTCTGCAGGTTGACGCAGAGCGCGAGCGTATCTCTCTGGGCGTTAAACAGCTCGCAGAAGATCCGTTCAACAACTGGGTTGCACTGAACAAGAAAGGCGCAATCGTAAACGGTAAAGTCACTGCAGTTGACGCTAAAGGCGCAACCGTAGAGCTGGCTGACGGCGTTGAAGGTTACCTGCGCGCTTCTGAAGCTTCCCGTGACCGCGTTGAAGATGCAACTCTGGTTCTGAGCGTTGGCGACGACGTTGAAGCTAAATTCACCGGCGTTGATCGTAAAAACCGCGCAATCAGCCTGTCTGTTCGTGCGAAAGACGAAGCTGACGAGAAAGATGCAATCGCAACTGTTAACAAACAGGAAGATGCAAACTTCTCCAACAACGCAATGGCTGAAGCTTTCAAAGCAGCTAAAGGCGAGTAATCTTAGTCTTTCGGGTTACAACAACCTGAATTACGACGAGTTTACTTGACAGATTGCAGGATTCGTCCTGTAATCAAGCACAAAGGGCGGCTACGGCCGCCCTTGTTTAAGCTGTTAGCTAATTTTGCCTTGAAGGAAACCGGAGGAATAATGACCAAGTCAGAATTGATAGAAAGACTTGCCAGCCAGCAATCTCACATTCCTGCGAAAGCAGTGGAAGATGCTGTTAAAGAAATGCTGGAGCATATGGCCTCAACGCTTGCTCAAGGCGAGCGCATTGAAATCCGCGGTTTCGGCAGCTTCTCTCTGCATTATCGAGCACCCCGCACCGGGCGTAACCCAAAGACTGGCGATAAAGTTGAACTGGAAGGTAAATACGTTCCCCACTTTAAGCCGGGCAAAGAATTACGCGACCGCGCCAATATTTACGAAGAGTAAGTTTCGCCGATCGGCGACAACATACTTAAACGTTAAAAAAGCACCTTCGGGTGCTTTTTTTATGCCTTTAAATCTCTCTTTGAAGTGACCTCGCAAAACGCGGGTTCTGTTGCGTTAACGCAGTAGATTTTGCGGATGGCGCGGCGCAGTTCCTTTCCTTGCCTGGCGACACTCTCCCCGTTTAGCGTAACACTCCCTCTGACAGGGAGGTGCTAATGCGTTTACCACAACTTGCCGGCTGTGTGATTCTCGGTATTCTGCCGCTGCTCTGGCTGCCAGTACTGCCCGGGCGGTGGGTTATCTGGGGGCTCATGGCCCTGGCGCTACTCATTGCGCAATGTCGACGCAGACCTGCGCAATATGCGGCATTGATAACGCTGTTTTTTGTCTGGGGAGCCCTCAGCGCAGGCGAGGTACTGTGGCCGACGGAGAGGTTAACGGACAGGAATCGCCAGGTTGACGTTGAGCTAACCGCAACGGACGGGCAGACAACGCATCAGGGGAAGATTATCCGTCTGGATGGGCGACGGCTGTTTCCTGCGCCAGGGATTAGCCTCTACGGCAGCTACCTGCCAGAAACGCCCTGCGCAGGTCAGGTTTGGGCAATGACGCTGCGCGCGCGTCCGGTACACGGACAGCTCAACGATGGCGGGTTTGATAGCCAGCGTCATGCATTGTCGCAGCATCGTCCGTTAACCGGACGCTTTATCACCGCTGACGTTCGGGTGCGGACCTGTAGTTTGCGAGCGCGTTATCTTGCTTCGCTGAATCAAACGCTGAACGCGTTGCCGTGGCAATCGGTGATGCTAGGGTTAGGCATGGGGGAGCGTCTGGCGATACCGCGCGAGATAAAGACCCTGATGCAGGAAACCGGGACATCGCACCTGATGGCGATTTCTGGCTTACATATCGCGCTAGGGGCTTCATTGGGCTGGTTGCTGCTCAGAGGTGTGCAGTTTTTTCTCCCGTGCCGCTGGCTTGGCTGGCGGGCGCCGCTGCTCGTTGGCCTGGCGAGCGCGATTTTTTACGCCGGGCTGACCGGTATGCAGCCACCCGCGTTGCGCACCTGCGTCGCGCTGGCCGCCGGCTGCACGCTGCGGCTATCCGGAAAACGCTGGTCGCCATGGCAGCTATGGGTCTGCTGCATTGGCGCAATACTGTTTGCCGATCCGCTGGCGGTGTTGTCCGAAAGCCTCTGGCTTTCCGCGTTTGCCGTTGCGGCGCTTATCTTCTGGTATCAGCTGGCGCCGATGCCGGGCGGCAAAAGGAGCGGGCTACTGCGTCAAAGCCTCGCGTTATGTCATCTGCAGATCGGTTTAATGTTTTTACTTGCTCCTCTACAGATCGCACTTTTTCACGGCATCAGCCTGACGTCCGTGCTGGCCAACTTGATTGCCGTGCCGCTGGTGACCTTTGTCGTTGTCCCGCTAATTCTGACCGCGATGTTTTTACACCTCTGCGCGCCGTTTATCATTGAGATGGCGGTCTGGCAATCGGCGGACCGTGTTCTGGCCGCGCTATTCTGGTTCTTACGACAGCTACCGCCCGGCTGGCTGGCGCTGGATGCGCGCTGGCTTGGGATAAGCTTGCTGCCGTGGCTGGCGTTAATCGTCTGGCGTTTTCATGCGTGGCGCACGTTGCCCGCGTTTTGTTTAGCATTTCTCGGGCTATTGAGCTGGCCCTTCTGGCGGAGCACGGCTGCTAACGAATGGCGAGTCACCATGCTGGATGTCGGGCAGGGGCTGGCAATGGTGATTGAACGCGAGGGCGCGGCGCTTCTCTATGATACCGGCCTGGCCTGGCCCGAGGGAGACAGCGGTCAGCAGATCATTATTCCCTGGCTACGCTGGCATCATTTGCAGCTTGAAGGCGTCGTTCTCAGCCACGAGCATCTCGATCACCGCGGCGGGCTAAATTCGGTGTTAAAGGCGTGGCCCCGGATATGGGTGCGAAGCCCTTTAGGCTGGGCGGGTCATTTAGCCTGCCAGCGCGGAGAAACCTGGCAGTGGCGGGGTTTAACCTTTCGCGCGCTATGGCCGCTGCCTGGAGCGACAGCGCAGGGGAATAATCGCTCGTGCGTGGTGCGTATTGATGACGGTAAACACAGTATTCTGCTGACCGGGGATATCGAAACGCCTGCGGAACGGGCGATGATTAGCCGCTACTGGCAGCATCTTACGTCTACACTTATCCAGGTCCCCCACCACGGCAGTAATACCTCGTCGGGAATCGCCCTGCTGCGTAGCGTTGGCGGAGAAGCTGCGCTGGCTTCCGCTTCGCGCTATAACGCGTGGCGCATGCCATCAACCAAAGTGATTCAGCGCTACCGAAAACAGAGTTATCAGTGGTTCGACACGCCGCATCAGGGGCAAATTACGGTGGTTTTTTCTCCGGATAGCTGGCAAATCCATGGCTTACGGGATCAAGTTTTACCGCGATGGTATCATCAGTGGTTTGGCGGGAAGGCGTAGAACGGGTAGAATATGCGGCTATTTCAACACAAGCTGGTTTATTGAATGCAGAACGATAAAGATCTCTCCACGTGGCAGACCTTCCGCCGACTCTGGCCGATTATAGCGCCGTTTAAACCCGGGCTAATCGTGGCAGCGGTAGCGTTAGTGCTTAACGCGGCTAGTGATACCTTCATGCTATCGCTTCTTAAACCGTTATTGGATGATGGTTTTGGTAAAACGGATCGCTCGGTGCTGATATGGATGCCGCTGGTGGTGATCGGGTTGATGGTTCTGCGCGGCATTACCAGCTACGTTTCGAGCTACTGTATCTCCTGGGTTTCCGGCAAGGTCGTGATGACGATGCGCCGTCGTTTATTCAGCCACATGATGGGGATGCCGGTTGCCTTCTTTGACAAACAGTCCACCGGGACGCTGCTATCGCGTATTACCTATGATTCCGAGCAGGTCGCGTCTTCTTCCTCCAGCGCGCTGATTACCGTCGTGCGCGAAGGCGCGTCGATTATTGGCCTCTTCGCGATGATGTTTTATTACAGCTGGCAGCTGTCATTGATTCTGATCGTGCTGGCGCCGATCGTGTCTATTGCGATTCGCGTGGTCTCGAAGCGTTTTCGTAATATCAGCAAGAATATGCAGAACACCATGGGCCAGGTGACGACCAGCGCAGAGCAGATGCTGAAAGGGCATAAAGAAGTGCTGATGTTTGGCGGTCAGGCCGTCGAAACCAAACGTTTTGATAAAGTCAGCAATAAAATGCGCCTGCAGGGGATGAAAATGGTCTCCGCGTCGTCAATTTCTGACCCGATTATTCAGCTGATCGCCTCTCTGGCCCTGGCTTTCGTGCTCTATGCTGCCAGCTTCCCGAGCGTAATGGAGACGCTGACGGCGGGTACCATCACCGTTGTCTTCTCTTCAATGATCGCGCTGATGCGTCCGCTGAAATCACTGACTAACGTCAACGCGCAGTTCCAGCGCGGGATGGCCGCTTGCCAGACGCTTTTCGCTATCCTTGACTCCGAGCAGGAGAAAGATGAAGGCACGCGGGTTATCGAACGCGCGAAGGGCAACCTCGAATTTAAAAACGTCACCTTCAGATACCCGGGACGCGAAGTCGCCGCGCTGCGCAATATAGACCTGAATATTCCGGAAGGAAAAACCGTGGCGCTGGTAGGGCGCTCGGGTTCGGGTAAATCGACCATCGCCAGCCTGATTACGCGTTTCTACGATGTTGATGATGGGCAGATCTTACTGGACGGCCACGACCTGCGTGAATACACCCTGAGCTCCCTGCGCGATCAGGTTGCGCTGGTGTCGCAAAACGTTCATCTCTTTAACGATACCGTAGCGAATAACATCGCCTACGCGCGTACTGAAGAGTACAGCCGCGAGCAGATAGAAGAAGCTGCTCGTATGGCTTATGCCATGGACTTTATCAACAAAATGGACAATGGCCTGGATACGATTATCGGGGAAAACGGCGTTATGCTTTCCGGCGGTCAGCGCCAGCGTATCGCTATCGCTCGCGCCCTGCTGCGTAACAGCCCGATACTGATCCTCGACGAAGCCACGTCGGCGCTGGATACCGAATCGGAACGCGCTATTCAGGCGGCGCTGGACGAACTGCAGAAAAACCGCACCTCGCTGGTGATTGCCCACCGTCTGTCGACGATTGAGCAGGCCGACGAGATCGTGGTGGTGGAAGATGGCCAGATCGTTGAACGCGGCAGCCATACCGACCTGCTTGAGCACAGGGGCGTTTACGCCCAGCTGCATAAGATGCAGTTCGGCGCATGATTGCACGCATCTGGTCCGGTGAGTCGCCATTATGGCGGCTGCTGCTTCCGCTCTCCTGGCTCTATGGCCTGGTGAGCGGGTTGATACGGCTGAGCTATAAACTCGGTTGGCAAAAAGCCTGGCGAGCGCCGGTGCCGGTGGTAGTGGTGGGTAATCTGACCGCGGGCGGTAATGGTAAAACGCCGGTTGTCGTCTGGCTGGTGGAACAGCTCCAGCAGCGCGGTATTCGCGTTGGCGTCGTTTCACGCGGCTACGGCGGTAAAGCAGCGAGCTATCCGCTGCTGCTCAATACGGCTACCCCCACAGCGGAAGCGGGCGATGAGCCGGTGCTGATTTACCAGCGTACCGGCGCGCCGGTTGCCGTCTCGCCGGTACGCAGCGATGCGGTACAGGCCCTGCTCGCCGCCCACGATCTTCAGCTTATCGTCACAGACGATGGCCTGCAGCACTATAAGCTGGCGCGCGACAAAGAAATTGTGGTGATTGACGGCGTGCGCCGTTTTGGCAACGGCTGGTGGCTGCCTGCCGGCCCCATGCGCGAGCGCGCTTCGCGTTTACGCAGCGTGGATGCGGTTATCGTTAACGGCGGTCTCGCCCGTCCGGGAGAGATCCCGATGCAGCTTCGCCCCGGGCAGGCGGTAAATCTGCTGACCGGTGAACGCCGGGATGCGGCGGCGTTGGACAACGTGGTGGCGATGGCCGGAATCGGCCACCCGCCGCGCTTCTTCGCCACCCTTGAAAGCTGCGGCGTCAGTCCGGTAAAAACCGTCGCCTTAGCCGATCATCAGGCATTGGCGCAGAGCGCAGTCGCCGCGCTGGCGACGCCGCAGCAAACCCTGCTGATGACCGAAAAAGATGCGGTGAAGTGCCGCGAATTTGCTCAGGCAAACTGGTGGTATCTTCCGGTCGACGCGATAATGACTGACCAACGCGCGCAGCGGTTGCTCACGGACTTAGTTACCCTGGCGCAACGCTAATCGTCGTATCACCGCTTGCGCCGGAACCCTTAACGGAGAAGCTGCATGCCGGTATTGTCCCTCTCGCTTAAAGAAGCCCGCCATCTTCACCTTGCCGCTCAGGGGCTGCTAAAAAAGCCCCGTCGCCGCGCAAAGCCCGGGGATATTCTGCAGACCATTAAGCAGATGTCCCTGCTGCAAATCGATACCATCAATGTTGTTGCGCGCAGTCCTTATCTGGTGCTGTTCAGCCGCCTCGGCCACTATCCGCAGCGCTGGCTGGACGAGGCGCTCCGCGCCGGCGAGCTGATGGAGTACTGGGCGCACGAAGCCTGCTTTTTACCGCGCAGCGACTTTTCACTGGTACGTCACCGCATGCTGACGCCGGATAAAATGGGCTGGAAATATCACAAAGCGTGGATGACCGAACACGCCGAGGGCATTCAGGCGCTGTTGGCGCATATAGCCGAAAATGGCCCGGTTCGCTCGGCCGACTTCGAGCATCCGCGCAAAGGCGCCAGCGGATGGTGGGAGTGGAAACCGCATAAGCGCCATCTTGAAGGCTTATTCACAGCCGGTGAAGTGATGGTTATCGAGCGGCGTAATTTTCAGCGCGTTTACGATCTGACGCAGCGGGTCATGCCGGACTGGGACGATGAGCGCGATGGGCTCTCTCAGGAGCAGGCTGAAGCCATGATGTTACGTAATAGTGCTCGCAGCCTGGGGATTTTTCGCGCGCAGTGGCTGGCGGATTATTATCGTCTGCGTCAGCCCCCGCTGCCGCTACTGCTGGCGAGCTGGCAGGAGGAGGGGCTGGTGGTGCCGGTTAACGTTGAAGCGCTGGGCGAAATGTGGCTCCACCGTGATGCACTGGCGCTGCTGGAATCTTCACCCGGCGGTAGGCTCGCCGCCAGCCGCAGCGCGGTGCTTTCGCCTTTCGATCCGGTAGTCTGGGATCGCAAACGAGCGGAACAGCTGTTTAACTTTACCTATCGCCTGGAGTGCTACACGCCCGCGCCGAAACGGCAGTATGGCTATTTCGTATTACCGCTGCTGCACCAGGGGAGACTGGTTGGCAGAATGGATAGCAAAATGCACCGCAAAACCGGCGTTCTGGAAATTATCGCCCTGTGGCTGGAGGAGGGCGTCAAGGTGACGTCGGGTCTGGAGAGCGGGCTAAAACGCGCCATTGATGATTTTGCCCTCTGGCAGGACGCCACGCGGGTGAGCTGCGGGAAGCTGCCGGCGGAACTTTTTGCCGGGCGGCAACAGGGTTGGGAAATTGACGCTGCCTGAGCCCACGTGTGATATGCTGCTGAAGAATCTATTCGGTCCATCTGGAGGAATCATGGATCACCGTTTACTTGAAATTATCGCCTGTCCGGTTTGTAACGGTAAGCTGTATTACAGCCAGGATAAGCAAGAACTGATCTGCAAACTTGATCGCCTGGCTTTTCCGCTGCGTGAAGGCATTCCCGTACTACTGGAAACCGAAGCCCGCCCGCTTCCTGTAGAAGAGAGCCAGTCATGAGTTTCGTGGTTATTATCCCCGCGCGCTTCGCTTCTACCCGCCTGCCAGGGAAACCGCTCCAGGATATCAACGGCAAGCCGATGATTGTCCATGTTCTGGAACGCGCTCGCGAATCCGGGGCCGAGCGGATTATCGTTGCTACCGACCATCCGGACGTGGCCCGCGCGGTGGAAGCCGCCGGCGGTGAAGTCTGCATGACCCGTGAAGATCATCAGTCAGGCACCGAACGCCTGGCCGAGGTGGTTGAAAAATGCGCCTTCAGCGATGACACCATCATTGTGAATATTCAGGGCGATGAGCCGATGATCCCGCCCGCGATCGTGCGCCAGGTAGCCGAGAATCTGGCTGCCAGCACCAGTGGTATGGCAACCTTAGCGGTGCCAATCCACGATGCGGAAGAGGCGTTTAATCCGAATGCGGTGAAGGTCGTCATGGATGCTGAGGGCTACGCGCTCTATTTTTCCCGCGCCACCATTCCGTGGGATCGCGATCGTTTCGCTAAATCCCGCGAGTCTATCGGTGATTCGCTGCTGCGTCATATCGGTATTTATGGCTATCGCGCCGGTTTTATTCGTCGCTATGTGAGCTGGGCGCCGAGCCCGCTGGAGCAAATAGAGATGCTCGAGCAGCTGCGCGTGCTGTGGTATGGCGAGAAAATCCATGTCGCGGTGGCGGAAGTGGTTCCCGGTACAGGTGTCGATACGCCGGAAGATCTGGAGCGCGTTCGCGCGGAGCTGCGTTAATCCCCCCCATCCCCTCCGCCAGGAGGGGATATCCCCAGGCCGTTATTCCATACTTTTTTACGTCAATTTTGATCTCACCCGATGACAACCCCGGCCCAGGCGCTCATTATGAAACCGGTAGTATTCATAGGGGTAATCAGAAATGGAACAGTTGCGTACCGAGCTGAGCCACCTGCTGGGTGAAAAACTAAGCCGCGTGGAGTGCGTCAGCGAGAAACCGTCGTCGGCGCTGTGGTCGCTATATGATGCGCAGGGAAACCCAATGCCGCTGCTGGCGCGCAGCTTTACGACGCCGGGCGTGGCGCGTCAGCTGGCGTGGAAGATATCAACCCTGGCGCGAAGCGGCACCGTCCGTATGCCGGTTGTCTACGGCGTGATGACGCACGACGAGCATCCGGGTCCCGATGTACTGCTGATTGAACGACTGCGCGGCGTCTCGGTTGAAGCCCCCGCCCGCACGCCGGAGCGCTGGGAGCAGCTGCAGGAGCAGATCGTGGAAGCGCTGCTGGCCTGGCATCGTCAGGATAGCGGCGGCTGCGTCGGGATGGTCGATAGCACTCAGGAAAATCTCTGGCCGTACTGGTACCGCCAGCGCGTGGAGGTGCTATGGAGTACGCTGAATCTTTATCAGGATACCGGCCTGACGATGCAGGACAAACGCATCCTGTTCCGCACGCGCGAATGCCTTATGGATTTGTTTAAAGGTTTCAATGATAACTGCGTGCTGGTACACGGTAGCTTCACGCTGCGCAGCATGCTTAAGGATCCGCGCAGCGATCAGCTGCTGGCGATGGTGGGGCCGGGCATGATGCTCTGGGCGCCGCGGGAATACGAGCTTTTCCGTCTGGCCGAGAGCGGTCAGGAAGAGGAGCTGCTGTGGCACTATCTGCGCCGGGCGCCGGTGGCGGAAGCGTTTCTCTGGCGGCGCTGGCTGTATCTGCTGTGGGACGAAGTGGATAATCTGGTGAATACCGGACGCTTTGACCGCGTCCGGTTTGACCTGGCGGCAAAGTCAATCCTGCCCTGGCTCGCCTGAAGAACCTTTTAGCCACTGCCAGATGCGGCCTAACGTTTCGTAACCCACCCGATCGCTATGCATGAGCCAGACGGGCGAAGGAATAGCCCGCTCCCACGGGTTAAGCGGTGACTCAATCGCCAGCTGGTTGGCCGGCGCGGGCAGGGGAGTTAGCCCGGCGCGGCGAAAGAAAATCATCGCCCGCGGCAGATGAGAGGCGGAGGTGACCAGCAGGAACGGCGCATCGCCTATCGCCATCTTCACCGCAGCGGCTTCCTCTTCGGTATCTTTGGGTTTATCCAGGACAAGGATTTCGCTGCGCGGTATGCCCAGGCTCTCTGCCACTCTGGCCCCGGCTTCTGCCGTACTGACCGGATTTGTTTTTGCCGCTGCGCCGGTAAAGATGAGTTTCGAGCCCGGATTTTCATACCACAGGCGGATCCCCTCCGTCAGCCGCGGCAGGCTATTATTGATGAGATTGGAACTGGGCGCCCAGTCCGGGTTCCAGGTGTAGCCTCCGCCAAGCACGACCACGTACTGCACGCGCTTTTCACCTCGCCACGTCGGGTACTTATCTTCAATTGGCTTGAGCAGGCTATCGGCGACCGGTTGCAGGCTCAACAGCAGCAACAGCAGCCAGCCGAGGCTGACGCAGAGCTTGCCGGTGCGCTGGAAACGGCTAAACCACAGCAGGGCTATGCCGAGCGCAATGAGCAGCAGCAGCAGGGGAAGCGGCAGCATCATACCGCCTAAAACCTTTTTCAGCGTAAAAAGCATGCCGTACGGTTCCTTTTTTAACCATATAACCAAAGATATGCCCGGATCTTACAACAGATCGCTTCATTCTCCGCGCGGGTATGACAAAATAGCGGCTTTGTGTTGGCGTGTGGAGTCACCCGTGCAGGATCGTAATTTCGATGATATTGCTGAAAAGTTTTCGCGCAATATATACGGCACCACCAAAGGCCAGCTGCGGCAGGCGATCCTCTGGCAGGATCTGCAACCGCTGCTGGACCGGCTGGGGCCTGGGCCATTGCGAGTTCTTGACGCGGGCGGCGGCGAAGGGCAGACGGCGATCAAAGTGGCGGAAATGGGGCATCACGTCACGTTATGCGATCTCTCTGGTGAAATGGTGGCTCGTGCCCGGCAGGCGGCTGCCGATAAAGGTGTGATCGACAACATGCATTTTGTACAATGCGCGGCTCAGGATATTGAGCAGCATTTGGAAAGTCCGGTCGATCTGATACTGTTTCATGCGGTGCTGGAGTGGATAGCCGAACCACAGGCGATGTTGCGTACCCTGTGGTCGATGCTGCGCCCCGGCGGCGCGTTGTCGCTGATGTTCTACAATGCTAACGGTCTGTTGATGCACAATATGGTCGCCGGAAATCTCGACTATGTGCAAATCGGCATGCCGAAAAAGAAAAAACGCACGCTGTCGCCGGACTATCCGCGCGATCCGCAGCAGGTTTACGGCTGGCTGGAAGAGATTGGCTGGCAGATTACCGGCAAGACCGGCGTGCGGGTGTTTCATGATTATCTGCGTGAAAAACACCAACAGCACGATAAATTTGCGGCGCTGCTGGAGCTGGAAACGCGCTACTGTCGCCAGGAGCCGTATATTAGCTTAGGCCGTTATATTCACGTCACCGCGCTTAAGCCGCAGATGCAAGGATAAACTATGAGTGAATTTTCCCAGACAGTCCCCGAACTGGTTGCCTGGGCCAGGAAAAATGATTTTTCTATTTCGCTGCCGGTCGACAGACTCTCTTTTCTGCTGGCGATTGCCACGCTGAACGGCGAGCGGATGGAAGGGGAAATGACCGAGGGAGAACTGGTGGATGCGTTCCGCCACGTGAGTGATGCGTTTGAGCAGACCAGCGAAACCATCAGCCAGCGCGCCAATAATGCCATTAACGATATGGTGCGCCAGCGTCTGCTGAACCGCTTTACCAGCGAAATCACCGAGGGTAACGCTATTTATCGCCTGACGCCGCTGGGCATTGGGATCACCGACTACTATATTCGCCAGCGCGAGTTCTCCACCCTGCGACTGTCGATGCAGCTCTCCATCGTTGCCAGCGAACTCAAGCGCGCCGCCGACTCGGCAGAAGAGGGCGGCGATGAGTTCCACTGGCATCGTAACGTTTTCGCTCCGCTGAAGTACTCGGTAGCGGAAATCTTTGACAGCATCGACCTGACTCAGCGAATCATGGATGAGCAGCAGCAGCTGGTGAAAGATGATATTGCCCAGCTGCTGAACAAAGACTGGCGGGCGGCGATCTCCAGCTGCGAGCTGCTGCTGTCGGAAACGTCCGGCACCCTGCGGGAACTGCAGGATACCCTGGACGCGGCGGGCGATAAGCTGCAGGCAAACCTGCTGCGTATCCAGGATTCGACCATGGCGCGCGACGATCTGAATTTTATCGATCGTCTGGTGTTCGATCTGCAAAGCAAGCTGGACCGTATCGTCAGCTGGGGGCAGCAGGCGATTGACCTGTGGATCGGCTACGATCGCCACGTGCATAAATTTATCCGTACCGCCATTGATATGGATAAAAACCGCGTCTTCGCACAGCGTTTGCGTCAGTCGGTGCAAACCTACTTCGACGCCCCCTGGGCGCTCACCCATGCGAATGCCGATCGTCTGCTTGATATGCGCGATGAAGAGATGGCGCTGCATGATGAAGAGGTTACCGGGGAACTTCCAACGGATCTGGAGTACGAAGAGTTTAACGAAATTCGCGAACAGCTGGCGGCGCTGATTGAAGGACAGCTGGTGGTCTATAAAGAGAAGGGACTGCCGCTGGATCTTGGCCTGGTGGTACGCGAATATCTGTCGCAGTATCCGCGCGCGCGCCACTTTGACGTCGCGCGTATTGTGGTCGACCAGGCGGTACGTTTGGGCGTAGCGCAAGCAGATTTCACCGGACTGCCGGCAAAATGGCAGCCGATTAATGATTACGGAGCCAAGGTACAGGCGCATGTCATCGACAAATATTGAACAAGTGATGCCGGTTAAACTGGCGCAAGCGTTGGCTAATCCGTTATTTCCGGCGCTGGATAGCGCCCTGCGCGCGGGCCGTCATATCGGCCTTGACGAGCTGGATAATCACGCATTTTTAATGGATTTTCAGGATTACCTGGAAGAGTTTTATGCTCGCTACAACGTCGAGCTGATTCGCGCGCCGGAGGGTTTTTTCTATCTGCGCCCGCGGTCGACCACGCTGATCCCGCGCTCGGTGCTCTCCGAGCTGGATATGATGGTGGGTAAAATTCTCTGCTATCTCTACCTCAGCCCGGAGCGTCTGGCCAACGAGGGCATCTTCACTCAGCAGGAGCTTTACGACGAGCTGCTGACCCTCGCAGACGAAGCCAAGCTGCTCAAGCTGGTCAATAACCGTTCTACCGGGTCCGACCTTGACCGCCAGAAGCTGCAGGAAAAAATGCGCGCTTCGCTCAACCGCCTGCGCCGCCTCGGCATGGTGTGGTTTATGGGCCATGACAGCAGCAAATTCCGCATTACCGAATCGGTGTTTCGCTTCGGCGCCGACGTGCGCGCCGGTGACGATCCGCGCGAAGCCCAGCTGCGTATGATCCGCGACGGTGAAGCGATGGCGCTGGAAAATCGCCTGCAGCTTAATGATGAGAATGAAGAGAATCAGCCGGATAGCGGGGAGGAAGAGTAATGATTGAACGCGGTAAGTTTCGCTCGCTGACGCTGGTTAACTGGAACGGTTTTTTTGCCCGTACTTTTGATCTCGATGAATTAGTGACCACGCTTTCCGGTGGTAACGGTGCCGGTAAATCCACGACCATGGCCGCCTTCGTCACCGCACTGATCCCGGACCTGACGCTGCTGCACTTTCGTAACACCACGGAAGCGGGGGCGACCAGCGGCTCGCGCGATAAAGGCCTGCACGGTAAGCTGCGCGCTGGCGTCTGCTACTCCGTGCTGGACGTGATCAACTCCCGCCACCAGCGCGTGGTGGTCGGCGTTCGTCTACAGCAGGTCGCCGGTCGCGATCGTAAAGTCGATATCAAGCCTTTTGCGATCCAGGGCCTGCCAACCTCCATCCAGCCAACTCAGCTGCTGACCGAAACCCTTAACGAGCGCCAGGCGCGCGTGGTGACGCTCAACGAGCTGAAAGATAAGCTCGAAGCGATGGAAGGGGTGCAGTTCAAGCAGTTTAACTCTATTACCGAGTATCACTCGCTGATGTTCGACCTGGGCGTGGTGGCTCGCCGCCTGCGTTCGGCTTCGGACCGTAGCAAATACTATCGCCTGATCGAAGCCTCGCTGTACGGCGGTATTTCGAGCACCATTACCCGCTCGCTGCGCGACTACCTGTTGCCGGAAAACGGCGGCGTGCGTAAGGCGTTCCAGGATATGGAAGCGGCGCTGCGTGAAAACCGCATGACGCTGGAAGCTATCCGCGTGACGCAGTCGGACCGCGACCTGTTCAAGCATCTGATCAGCGAAGCCACCAACTACGTTGCCGCCGACTATATGCGTCACGCTAACGAGCGACGCATTCATCTCGACAAGGCGCTGGAGTATCGTCGCGATCTGTTCACCTCCCGCGCTCAGCTCGCGGCGGAACAGTATAAGCACGTCGATATGGCCCGCGAGCTGCAGGAACATAACGGCGCGGAAGGCGATCTGGAAGCCGATTATCAGGCCGCCAGCGACCATCTGAACTTGGTGCAGACCGCTCTGCGCCAGCAGGAAAAAATCGAGCGCTATGAAGCGGATCTTGATGAACTGCAGATTCGCCTCGAAGAACAAAATGAAGTCGTCGCGGAAGCGGTTGACCAGCAGGAAGAGAACGAAGCCCGCGCCGAAGCCGCCGAGCTGGAAGTGGATGAGCTGAAAAACCAGCTTGCCGACTACCAGCAGGCGCTGGACGTGCAGCAGACTCGCGCGATTCAGTACACCCAGGCGCTGCAGGCGCTGGAGCGGGCAAAAGCCCTCTGCCATCTGCCGGATTTAACGCCGGAGAGCGCCGACGAGTGGCTGGAAACTTTCCAGGCGAAAGAGCAGGAAGCGACGGAGAAAATGCTGTCGCTGGAACAGAAGATGAGCGTGGCGCAAACCGCGCACAGCCAGTTTGAACAGGCTTACCAGCTGGTGGCGGAGATCAACGGCCCGCTGGCGCGTAATGAAGCCTGGAACGTGGCGCGCGAGCTGCTGCGCGAAGGCGTTAATCAACGTCATCAGGCCGAACAGGCGCACGGGCTGCGCAGTCGTCTGACGGAGCTTGAACAGCGTCTGCGTGAACAGCAGGATGCCGAACGCCAGCTCAATGAGTTCTGTAAGCGCCAGGGCAAACGCTACGATATCGACGAGCTGGAAGCCCTGCACCAGGAGCTGGAAGCCCGCATCGCATCCCTTGCCGACAGCGTTTCCACCGCCAGCGAACGGCGGATGACCCTGCGTCAGGAGCTGGAACAGCTACAGTCGCGGACGCAAACGCTGATGCGCCGCGCGCCCATCTGGCTGGCGGCGCAGAACAGCCTCAATCAGCTGTGCGAGCAGAGCGGCGAGCAGTTTGAGTCAAGCCAGGACGTCACCGAATATCTCCAGCAGCTGCTGGAGCGTGAACGCGAAGCTATCGTGGAGCGCGATGAAGTCGGGGCCCGCAAGCGCGCTATCGACGATGAAATTGAGCGTCTTAGCCAGCCGGGCGGTTCGGAAGATCAGCGCCTGAACGCGCTGGCGGAACGTTTTGGCGGCGTACTGCTGTCGGAAATCTACGATGACGTGAGTCTCGATGATGCGCCGTATTACTCCGCGCTCTACGGTCCTTCCCGCCACGCCATTGTGGTACCGGATCTGTCGCTGATTGCCGATCAGCTGGAAGGTCTCGAAGATTGTCCCGAAGATCTCTACCTGATCGAGGGCGATCCGCAGTCGTTCGATGACAGCGTATTCAGCGTCGATGAGCTGGAAAAGGCGGTGGTCGTTAAGATTGCCGATCGTCAGTGGCGCTATTCACGCTTCCCGACGCTGCCGCTGTTTGGCCGCGCCGCGCGTGAAAGCCGCGTTGAAACGCTGCACGCCGAGCGCGAAAGCCTGTCCGAGCGCTTTGCGACCCTGTCGTTTGATGTGCAGAAAACCCAGCGCCTCCATCAGGCGTTCAGCCGCTTTATCGGTAACCATCTTGCGGTAGCCTTTGAGGACGACCCGGAAGAAGAAATCCGTAAACTGAATACGCGTCGCGGCGAACTGGAGCGGGCGCTGACCGCCCATGAGAGCGATAACCAGCAGAACCGGGTGCAGTATGAGCAGGCAAAAGAGGGCGTATCCGCACTCAACCGCCTGCTGCCGCGTCTGAATTTGCTGGCCGATGACTCGCTGGCCGATCGCGTGGATGAGATCCAGGAACGCCTGGACGAAGCGCAGGAAGCCGCGCGCTTCGTCCAGCAGCATGGGAATCAGCTGGCAAAACTGGAGCCGATCGTTTCCGTGCTTCAAAGCGACCCGGAGCAGTTTGAACAGCTGAAAGAAGATTACGCCTATTCGCAGCAGACTCAGCGCGACGCGCGTCAGCAGGCATTTGCGCTGACCGAAGTGGTGCAGCGTCGCGCCCACTTTAGCTACTCCGATTCCGCAGAGATGCTGAGCGGTAATAGCGATCTGAACGAGAAGCTGCGCCAGCGTCTGGAGCAGGCTGAGGCGGAGCGCGCCCGTACTCGCGAAGCGCTGCGTACCCACGCCGCGCAGCTCAACCAGTACAACCAGGTGCTGGCATCGCTGAAAAGCTCCTACGACACCAAGAAAGAGCTGCTCAACGACCTGCATAAAGAGCTTCAGGACATTGGCGTGCGCGCCGACGCCGGCGCCGAAGAGCGCGCTCGTCTGCGCCGCGATGAGCTTCATGCTCAGCTCAGCAACAACCGCGCGCGGCGGAACCAGCTCGAAAAAGCATTGACCTTCTGCGAAGCGGAAATGGATAACCTGACCCGCAGGCTGCGCAAGCTGGAGCGCGATTATTGCGAAATGCGCGAACAGGTGGTCAGCGCTAAAGCCGGCTGGTGTGCGGTCATGCGCCTGGTGAAAGACAACGGCGTGGAGCGTCGCCTGCATCGTCGCGAGCTGGCCTACCTTTCGGCAGATGAACTGCGCTCGATGTCGGATAAGGCGCTCGGCGCGCTGCGTCTGGCGGTCTCGGATAACGAACACCTGCGCGATGTACTGCGTATTTCTGAAGATCCGAAACGTCCGGAGCGTAAAATCCAGTTCTTTGTCGCCGTTTATCAGCATCTGCGCGAGCGTATTCGCCAGGATATCATCCGCACCGACGATCCGGTGGAAGCGATTGAGCAGATGGAGATCGAACTCAGCCGTCTGACGGAAGAGCTGACCAACCGCGAGCAGAAGCTGGCCATCAGCTCCCGCAGCGTGGCCAATATTATCCGCAAGACTATCCAGCGCGAGCAAAACCGTATTCGTATGCTCAACCAGGGGCTGCAGAGCGTCTCCTTCGGCCAGGTCAACAGCGTGCGTCTGAACGTCAACGTGCGGGAAACCCACTCGATGCTGCTGGACGTGCTGTCAGAACAGCATGAACAGCATCAGGACCTGTTTAACAGCAATCGTCTGACCTTCTCGGAAGCGCTGGCGAAGCTGTATCAGCGCCTCAATCCGCAGATTGATATGGGGCAGCGTACGCCGCAGACCATCGGTGAAGAGCTGCTGGACTACCGCAACTATCTGGAGATGGAAGTGGAAGTTAACCGTGGTTCCGACGGCTGGCTGCGCGCGGAATCCGGTGCGCTATCGACCGGTGAGGCTATCGGTACCGGGATGTCGATTCTGGTGATGGTAGTACAGAGCTGGGAAGATGAATCCATGCGCCTGCGCGGTAAGGACATTTCGCCGTGTCGTCTGCTGTTCCTTGATGAAGCGGCGCGTCTGGATGCTCGCTCTATCGCGACGCTGTTCGAGCTCTGCGATCGTCTGGAGATGCAGCTGATTATTGCGGCGCCGGAAAATATCAGCCCGGAAAAAGGTACCACCTATAAGCTGGTGCGTAAGGTCGTGAATAATCACGAGCACGTGCACGTCGTCGGGCTGCGTGGCTTCGCACCGCAGCTGCCCGAAACGCTGCCGGGAACGGCAAATGCTTCATAGGATGGTACAATAACCAGCCAAAGGGCGACGCGATGTCGCCCTTTTTGTTATCCGTTCCTGTACTTTAGGATTGTATAATCTTTTAACTTCTTTACATTTGGGAAGGCAAAAGCGTTTTCGTCTTCATATACTGAAAGTAAGCCCCATTTTAGCGGGCAGCAATGTGTTAACAGGGGGCAAGGGATGTTGCTAAAGAAACGGTATGGTCGTCAATTGTCTGCGCTCAGCCTGAGCCTGGCATTTGCATTTGCTCCACTGTTCAATGTCCAGGCTGAAGAGCCTGAAGTGGTACCATCGGATAGCTCTGCCACCATCAGCGAGCTCTCTTCCGCGCTAAGCCAAAGCGCAAACCAATCCGCGGCGGTCGCCCAAATGGCCGGCGAGCAGGCGCTTTCTGCCGATGCGGCAGCGAAGAGCCGCGCCGGGATTCAGGCGATACTGCCGTCCGGTTATCAACCCGTATTTATGAATCCGCTGGTATCGCTGTATGCGGCCAGGGATATGAAACCGATGTGGGATAACCGCGAGGCGGTGCAGGCGTTTCAACAGCAGCTGGCTGAGGTCGCTATCGCCGGTTTTCAGCCGCAGTTCACCACCTGGGTTGAGCTGTTGACCGACCCGGCAGTGAACGGTCTGGCGCGGGATGTCGTTCTGTCTGACGCCATGATGGGCTATCTGCATTTTATTAGCGGTATTCCGACTCAGGGCAACCGCTGGCTGTATGGCACGAAACCGTATGCCATGTCGACGCCGCCTCTGTCGGTGATTAACCAGTGGCAGGTGGCGCTGGATAACGGTTCGCTGCCGCAGTTTATTGCGGGTCTGGCTCCGCAGCATCCGCAGTATGCCGCAATGCATCAGGCGCTATTAGCTCAGGTTGCCGATTCCCGTCCCTGGCCGCAGCTCACCGGTAAGACGTCGCTGCGCCCGGGGGAATGGAGCAACGATGCCGGCGCGCTGCGCGAAATTTTACAGCGCACCGGTATGCTGGATGACGCGGCAAAAATTGCGTTGCCCGGTGATGAGGTGGTGAGTCCGTCCGCCGGGAAAAAGGCCAAAAGCAGCGGCCGTGGCGTTTACGATCGCCAGTTAGTGGAGGGCGTTAAGCGCTTCCAGGCGTGGCAGGGACTGGGCGCAGACGGCGTGATTGGTCAGGCGACCCGCGACTGGCTCAACGTTTCTCCTGCGCAGCGCGCCGGCGTGCTGGCATTGAATATCCAGCGTTTGCGCCTGCTGCCGGGTAATCTGGCGACCGGAATTATGGTGAATATTCCCGCCTTTTCGCTGGTCTATTACCAGGACGGTAGCCAGGTGCTGGCATCGCGGGTTATCGTTGGCCGTCCGGATCGCAAAACCCCTATGATGAGCAGTGCGCTGAACAACGTTGTGGTCAACCCGCCGTGGAACGTTCCGCCGACGCTGGCGCGCAACGATATTCTGCCGAAGGTGCGCAATAACCCAGGCTATCTTGAGCAGCACGGCTATACGATGATGCGCGGCTGGAATAGCAAAGAGACTATCGACCCGTATCAGGTGGACTGGGAAACGATAACCGCATCGAATCTGCCGTTCCGCTTCCAGCAGGCTCCCGGCGCGCGCAATTCGCTGGGGCGCTATAAATTCAATATGCCAAGTTCAGATGCGATATATTTGCACGATACGCCCAATCACAATCTGTTCCAGCGGGATGGACGCGCGCTGAGCTCCGGGTGCGTGCGCGTGAATAAAGCCTCAGAACTGGCCAATATGCTGCTTCAGGATGCTGGCTGGAATGATGCGCGTATTTCAGATGCGCTAAAACAGGGGAATACCCGCTACGTTAATATTCGCCAGAATATCCCGGTTAATCTCTATTATTTGACCGCGTTCGTTGGCGCTGATGGGCGTACACAATATCGAACAGATATTTACAATTACGATCTCACCGCGCGATCCAGCGCACAAATTCTACCTAAAGCTGAACAATTAATCAGATAAATGAAGTAGTTCAACGGATTTGGTTGTCCTACCTCTGTGTGAAAACGGGCCTTGCACGCTGCAAGGCCCGAGTTTACTGGGGTTAGGCTACCTTGACGTTGGCAATAATGCCCGGTAAGGTGCCTTTCGTGCGCCAGAAGTGCATATACATATAATCCTGCAAAGGCGCTGTGGCAGTAAGCAGCCCGTTCTCCATAGCTGATATTTATTAGCCGTAGGGGAGCGAGTGCGTGCTGGCGGCTAACGGGCGCGTTGCGGGAAAAGTATATTACGATTCATTTACCTGTAGACCTGATTATCATGGACAAATTTGACGCTAATCGCCGCAAACTGCTGGCGTTAGGTGGAGCGGCGCTCGGTGCTGCTGCCATTCTGCCTGCGCCGGCATTTGCCACCCTCTCGACCCCCCGACCGCGTATTTTGACGCTGAACAACCTGCATACCGGTGAATCACTCAAGGCGGAGTTTTTCGATGGCAGAGGCTATATTCAGGATGAATTAGCAAGACTTAATCATTTTTTCCGTGATTATCGCGCGAATAAGATTAAGTCCATCGATCCCGGTTTGTTCGATCAACTCTATCGTTTGCAGGGATTACTTGGTACCAACAAGCCTGTCCAGCTTATTTCCGGTTATCGTTCTGTTGATACCAATAATGAGCTTCGCGCGCGTAGCCGGGGTGTGGCAAAACACAGCTACCACACTAAAGGCCAGGCCATGGATTTTCATATTGAAGGCATTTCGTTAAGCAATGTTCGCAAAGCCGCGTTATCTATGCGCACAGGTGGTGTAGGATACTACCCACGTAGCAACTTTGTGCATATTGATACCGGGCCAGTACGGCACTGGTAACGAAAGGAGCCTCATGAACTATCGTATTATTCCGGTTACCGCGTTCGCGCAGAACTGTTCTTTAATCTGGTGTGAACAAACCAAACTGGCGGCGCTGGTCGATCCCGGCGGTGATGCTGAGCGAATCAAACAGGAAGTCGCGGCGGCAGGCGTTAGCCTGATGCAGATTCTGCTCACGCACGGTCATCTCGATCACGTTGGTGCGGCGGCGGAGCTGGCACAACATTATGGCGTGCCGATTATTGGGCCGGAAAAAGAAGATGAGTTCTGGCTGGAAGGATTACCGGCGCAGAGCCGGATGTTCGGTCTGGAAGATTGCCAGCCGCTGCAGCCAGATCGCTGGCTGAACGAAGGCGATACGGTCAGCGTGGGGAATATTTCCCTGCAGGTGCTGCACTGCCCAGGCCATACGCCGGGGCACGTGATCTTCTTCGATCCTGCTTCCCGACTGTTGATTTCTGGCGATGTGATTTTTAAAGGCGGAGTAGGGCGTAGCGACTTCCCTCGCGGCGACCATAGCCAACTGATCGATGCGATTAAGCGCAAGCTGTTGCCGCTAGGCGATGACGTGTCGTTTATTCCGGGTCATGGACCGATGTCGACCCTTGGCTATGAGCGTCTGCACAACCCATTCCTGCAGGATGAAATGCCGGTCTGGTGACCTAAACCAGCATATAAAAAAGGCCGCACATGCGGCCTTTTGTTTGCCCTGCGCTGAGATTACAGTACGGCAACAATCGCTTCGCACAGCGGCGCCATGTTGTCGGGCGTCATACCGGCGACGTTTATACGTCCGGACGCCACCGCGTAAATTCCGAACTCTTCACGCAGACGCAGTACCTGCTCTTTGGTCAGGCCGCTGAACGAGAACATCCCGTTTTGCTGAATGATGAAAGAGAAATCGCGGCTGGCGCCTTTTTCCTGCAGGGTATTAACGAAAAGCAGACGCATACGCTGGATGCGTTGACGCATGTCGGTCAACTCTTGCTCCCAGATGGCGCGCAGTGCGTCATTGCTGAGAATGGTCGCCACTACCGAGGCGCCGTGAGCGGGCGGGTTTGAGTAGTTCGCGCGGATAACCGACTTCATCTGGCTGAAAGCGCGGTCTACCGCTTCCTGGTCAGCGGCGACCAGCGTACAGGCGCCCACGCGCTCGTTGTACAGGCCGAAGTTTTTCGAGTAGGAGCTGGCAACCAGCAGCTCTTTATGCAGAGCGGCGAAAGCGCGCAGGCCTTCAGCATCTTCTTCCAGGCCGCGGGCAAAGCCCTGGTAGGCAAAGTCAAACAGCGGCAGCCAGCCTTTCTCTACGGAGAGCTGCGCCAGCTGTTGCCACTGCTCCAGCGTCGGATCGATACCGGTTGGGTTATGGCAGCAGCCGTGGAACAGAACCACGTCGCCGGCCTGCGCTTCGGTCAGGCTGGCCAGCAGCCCGTCGAAGTCGAGTTTGTGGTTAGCGGCATCGTAGTAGGTATATTCGCGAACTTCCAGCCCGGCTGAATTGAACACGCTTTTATGGTTCGGCCAGCTGGGGTTGCTCACCCAAATACGTTTAACGTCGGTGTTCTTCGCCAGAAAATCGGCGGCGACGCGCAGGCCACCTGTACCGCCGGGCGTTTGCGCGGTGCGGGCGCGTTTATCATTGATAATTGCGCTTCCTTTCCCGAACAGAAGCTCCTGGGTGCAGCGGCCAAATTCCGGAATACCATCGATACCCAGATAATTTTTAGTGGTTTCATTTTCCAGCAGATACTGCTCTGCTTTTTTCACGCTAGTCAGGACCGGTGTTTTACCCGTTTCATCTTTATAAACACCAATTCCAAGATTAATTTTTGTTGGGCGGTCATCGGCACGAAACAGATCGGCCAGGCCCAGAATTGGGTCGGCAGGGGCGGCGGTAATGTTCTCAAACATGACGAGGTTCCATTGTGATTACTGAAGGGAAATCCGCTATCAGGTTAACGGGAGTTATGTTAATTGCCAACCGTTTGCGACAAAAAGCGAGAAGGTTTTTGAAAGTTACGATCTTCCTCTCAGGAAAGCAGAAAAGCAGGACCGAAGTCCTGCTTTTTAGGCATATCACGAAGGGGTGTACTGCAGATTAGAACTGGTAAACGATACCCACTGCGGCCTGGTCGTCGGTCGCAACGCCAGCGGCTTTGGTGTAATCGTTGTCGTTCAGCTGGTTGAATTTATACGCAGCGTAGACGTTCATGTTTTTGTTGAAGTAGTACCAGGTACCCACTTCGACGTATTTAACCAGGTCAGCATCGCCGCCGGAGAAGCCAGCGCGGGAGCGCAGGTCTTTACCTTTAGTCTGTACGTAGCCGATGGACGGACGCAGGCCGAAGTCGAACTGATACTGAACAACGGCTTCGAAGTTCTGAGTTTTGTTAGCGAAGTAGTTGCCTTCGTTTTCCGGCGTCATGTTGTAAGTCTGGGAGTACATGACCGCAGCATAGACGTTGTTCGCGTCATACTTAGCGGAGGTTGCCCATGCTTCAGCTTTTTCGCCCTGACGGTCAGCTTTCTGATCGCCGCTACGGTTGGAGTTCGCATAGCCTGCAGACAGCGCAATGCCGTTGTCAAACGCGTAGGTTGCCGCGGTGCTGAAGCCGTCGCCGTTTTGTTTCTTAACATCACGGCTGGAAGCGTCGTTTTTACCCTGGTACTGCAGCGCGAAGCTCAGGCCGTCAACCAGACCGAAGAAGTCAGAGTTACGGTAGGTGGCTACGCCGTTGGTACGCGCGGTCATGAAGTTGTCGGTGTAGCTCCAGCCGTCGCCGCCCCATTCAACCAGCATATCGGTTGCCGCTTCAACGTCGTAGATGGCGCCGTAGTTACGACCGTAGTCGAATGAACCGTATTCACCGGCTTTTAAGCCTGCGAAAGCCAGACGAGTTTTGGTGGTCTGTTTACCTTCAACATTGGACGCATCCATGTTGTATTCCCACTGACCGTAGCCGACCAGCTGATCGTTGATCTGGGTTTCGCCTTTCAGACCGATACGGGCGTAGGTGGTATCATCGCTGCTGGTGTCGCCGTTGGTGGTCCAGACGTGCTCGCCAACCATTTTTCCGTAGAAGTCCAGTTTGTTGCCGTTTTTGTTATAGATTTCTGCAGCGTTAGCTGCACCGGCTACCAGCAGGGCAGGAATTACCGCTGCCAGAATTTTGCGCTTCATCATTATTTATTACCCTCATTTATATTTTTTTATGAACACTTGCCACTGCCGTCAATAAGTTTCGTCAATAAAAATTTACAGAACTATTGATGATAGTTTGGTGTCTGGAGGCATCTTTCCATTCAGAACAACGTTTCGCTAGCCTGAAAATGCTACCAATATCGCATATGAGTAACAAAAGGAAATTCTATGTAACTAAATATGTATTTTTGGGAACTTTGTGAACTCAATCAACATTCCGCCCCTGTTCGCCGATTAAATCACCTGTCTTTATATATCTATATGAATTAATTATGATTAATTTAGATAAGAGAGGGTTTGTGCATTTTACGTCAGCATTTTGCTTTATTTTTATTCAAATCTTGTCGTTGCAAGTTGTGCTGTGGCTGGTTAAAAAACGAGCAATATAATCAGCATGTTTGCCAATTTATGAACATAAGGTGCGGTTTTAATTAGCGGTCGCTAATGAAATAGTGCGTAACATAATTGTGAATCAGGATGGTTGATGTTTAAGTTTCCTGATATTCGTTAACGTAAATTGACATAAAAAAAGGCCAGCTTGCGCTGGCCCTGGATGAAAATTGCAGAAAAAAATCAGAAAGTCGCGTTACGCGGGGTCCGCGGGAACGGAATGACGTCGCGAACGTTCTGCACGCCGGTCACGTAGGCGATAAGACGCTCAAAGCCCAGACCGAAACCGGAGTGCGGTACGGTGCCGTAACGGCGCAGGTCGCGATACCACCAGTAGTCTTCTTTATTAAGACCCATTTCCGCCATACGCGCGTCAAGCACGTCCAGTCGCTCTTCACGCTGGGAGCCACCGATAATTTCACCGATGCCCGGCGCCAGAACGTCCATTGCGGCGACGGTTTTACCGTCTTCGTTAAGGCGCATATAGAACGCCTTGATGTCTTTCGGGTAGTTTTTCACCACCACCGGAGCTTTAAAGTGCTCTTCCGCCAGATAGCGTTCGTGCTCGGAGGAGAGATCCACGCCCCAGTAGACCGGGTTTTCGAACGACTTACCGCAGTTTTCCAGAATGGTGACCGCGTCAGTGTAATCAACCTGGGCAAAATCAGCGGAAACGAAACGCTGCAGGCGGTCAATAGCGTCTTTATCAACGCGTTCGGCAAAGAACTGCATGTCGTCTGCGCGCTCTTCGAGAACGGCTTTGAAGACGTACTTCAGCATCGCTTCCGCCAGACCTGCCACATCGTTCAGGTTAGCAAAGGCGACTTCCGGCTCCAGCATCCAGAACTCCGCCAGGTGGCGGCTGGTGTTGGAGTTTTCCGCACGGAAGGTTGGGCCAAAGGTGTAGATTTTGGACAGCGCGCAGGCGTAGGTTTCGCCGTTCAGCTGGCCGGAAACGGTCAGGAACGACTCTTTGCCGAAGAAGTCTTTATCGAAATCGACTTTGCCCTGTTCGTTGCGCGGCAGGTTTTCCAGATCCAGCGTTGACACGCGGAACATCTCGCCGGCGCCTTCAGTGTCGGAAGCGGTAATCAGCGGAGTCGAAACCCAGAAGAAGCCCTGCTCGTCGAAGAAACGGTGCAGCGCCTGCGCCAGGGTATGGCGAACGCGCGCCACCGCGCCAATCAGGTTGGTGCGCGGGCGCAGGTGGGCAACTTCACGCAGGTACTCGATGCTATGGCGTTTAGCCGCCATCGGATAAGTATCCGGGTCTTCCACCCAGCCGCTGACTTCCACGTGGCTGGCCTGGATTTCAAAGCTCTGGCCCTGGCCCTGAGATGCCACGACTTTACCGGTCACCACGACCGAGCAGCCGGTGGTCAGGCGCAGCACTTCCTGATTGTAATTGGGAAGAGAATTACTAATAACGGCCTGTACAGGATCAAAGCAGGAACCGTCATAGACGGCGAGGAAAGAAAAGCCAGCTTTAGAATCTCGGCGGGTACGCACCCATCCGCGCACGGTGACTTCGCTGTCAACGGCAACGCGGCCCTGGAGTACGTCGGCTACAGGCACAACGCTCATAATAGTCTCTCTTGTTAGTCCAATAGAAAAATCTGTATTCCCCTGCAACAGGGGGATATCTATGTTACCTGTCATCTTCCATCAGACAAGTAGATTTCGCACAAGAAAGGGGGGTTTTAGGAAATAAATAAGGAGATAGCCTACTTTGCTGCGTGAGAGCCTGATATTCAGAGAGATTCGTTCAGCGCGATGATCCCATGCAGGGCGAACGGGGTTCTTAATGCCTGATAACGTCTCGGGGTGATAAGCGGAGGCGAATAAAAATGCGCCCGTTTTGGCGGACGCATTTTGTCTTTATATGACCTAGCTGGCTTTTTTAACCGGCGGTAGATCGAAGGCTTTGCGCAGCGCGCGGACGAAAGCTTTATCGTGACAAATCGTTTTACCCGGGCTATCCGAAAGTTTCGCCACCGGTTTACCGTTGCACTCCACCAGCTTGATAACAATATTGAGCGGCTTCACCTGAGGAATATCGCAGGTTAAACGCGTGCCGATACCGAAGCTCAGATTCACCCGCGATGAGAAGTGGCGATAGAGATCAACCGCTTTTGTCAGGTTGAGATTATCGGAAAATACCAGCACTTTGCTCAGCGGGTCGATGCCCAGCTTTTTGTAGTGGGCGATAGCCTTCTCGCCCCATTCCACCGGGTCGCCGGAGTCGTGGCGCAGCCCCTGATAGCGGGTCGCAAACTCCGGCCCGAAATCGCGCAGAAAAGCGTCCATCGTAATGCAGTCGGTCAGCGCAATCCCCAGCCGATCGGGATACTCTTCCAGCCAGGCAGCGAGAGCCGCGCGCTGGCTGCTCGCCAGGTTCGGGCTGATCTGCTGATGCGCCTGGAACCATTCGTGAGCCTGGGTCCCCATTGGGGTCAAATTCAAACGCCGCGCCAGATCGTAATTGCTGGTACCGGTGAACCAGGATTCTTGCTGAAGACGCTGAACAATCGCCTGCTGCACCTCGCGGGAGAAGCGGCGGCGGGTACCGAAATCCATCAGGCGGAAGCCCGACATATCGATATCAGCAGTGAGGCGGTTAAAGTCAGTCAGCTTATGCTCAAGGGTGTCCAGCGCGAGATCGACGCTGATTTCCGGCGAGCGATAGCGATGTACCAGCTCGCTTATCACCGCCAGCAGCGGAACTTCCCACATAATAACTTCAAGCCAGGGGCCGGAAAGGCGAATATTCAGCTTGCCGTTGTCATTGATGACCGTGACCTGGCGCGGGTCGTAGCGGAAGCCGCGTAGCCACTCGAGATAGTCTGGCGCAAAGAAGGGCAGGCTCGACAACCAGTGATATTCATCGTCCTGCAGTCTCAGGTCGCGCATCGTCTCAACCTGCTCGCGAATCGCATCGGCGTAGATGCCGAGCAGATCGTCCCCGCGGCAGCGGAACTCCGCCGCAACCTGTACATCATTGTAGCGGTGGAAGACAGCCTGCTGCATGTGCAGCTTGTAGGCATCCGTATCAAGCAACGAGTGCAGTACAGGAGAAGTGAATTGGGTCATGGTGCGCAGTAGCATCCTCTCACTGGAGCGTTTCCATCAAAACCAAAGCGGTAAAAGGAGGCGGAGTATACCTGTAATACCCGACGCTGTCCCGCGGTGACGGCTGATGGCGACGCTGACGGTCATTTGCGAGGCCTAGTTTAATATATTGAACACGCATCACACCACAAGCTTTGCGCCTGGTCGAGCGCATTTCGTGCCTCTTGTGTTATCAAAATGTAGCAATTTTCATGTTTAGCATTGAAAAGATGAAGATTCTGCATAGCGAGATTTGCGCAACAGGAATAGACTGAGTCGACACTTTACAGGACACGCTAAAGGTTTTTTATGACACAACAGCCCCAAGCCAAATACCGCCACGACTACCGTGAGCCGGAGTATCTGATTAGCGATATCGATTTGACCTTTGACCTGGATGCCGCGAAAACCGTTGTGACGGCTGAGAGCAAGGTCTCCCGCCACGCGGCTACGTCTGATGTGCCATTGCGTCTGGATGGCGAAGACCTGACGTTGGTCTCTCTGCGGATTGATGGTCAGCCGTGGAGCGACTACAAGGAAGAAAATAACCAGCTGGTGATTAGCGGGTTGCCGGAACATTTCACTCTGACCATCGTCAATGAAATCAGCCCGGCGGCGAATACCGCGCTGGAAGGGCTATATCAGTCCGGCGAAGCGCTGTGTACCCAGTGCGAGGCGGAAGGCTTCCGCCACATTACCTGGTATCCGGACCGCCCGGACGTTCTGGCGCGCTTCACCACCAAAATCATCGCCGATAAAGCAAAATACCCGTTTCTGCTCTCCAACGGTAACCGCGTGGCCCAGGGCGAGCTGGAAAATGGCCGTCACTGGATCCAGTGGCAGGACCCGTTCCCAAAACCGTGCTACCTGTTTGCGCTGGTGGCCGGTGATTTTGACGTCCTGCGCGATACCTTCAAAACCCGTTCGGGGCGTGAAGTGGCGCTGGAGCTCTACGTTGACCGCGGTAACCTTGACCGCGCGCCGTGGGCGATGACCTCGCTGCAAAATTCCATGAAGTGGGACGAAACCCGCTTTGGTCTCGAGTACGACCTCGACATCTATATGATTGTCGCCGTCGACTTCTTCAACATGGGCGCCATGGAGAACAAAGGCCTTAACGTCTTTAACTCCAAATACGTACTGGCGCGTACCGATACCGCGACCGATAAAGATTACCTGGATATCGAGCGCGTGATTGGTCATGAATATTTCCATAACTGGACCGGCAATCGCGTGACCTGCCGCGACTGGTTCCAGCTTAGCCTGAAAGAGGGGCTGACCGTTTTCCGCGATCAGGAATTCAGCTCCGACCTCGGCTCGCGCGCGGTGAACCGCATTAATAACGTACGCACCATGCGCGGCCTGCAGTTTGCCGAAGACGCCAGCCCGATGGCGCATCCGATTCGCCCGGATAGCGTGATCGAGATGAACAACTTCTATACCCTGACGGTGTATGAGAAGGGAGCGGAAGTGATCCGCATGCTGCATACCCTGCTGGGCGAAGAAAATTTCCAGAAAGGCATGCAGCTCTATTTTGAGCGCCACGACGGCAGCGCCGCGACCTGCGACGACTTTGTCCAGGCGATGGAAGACGCTTCCAACGTCGATCTGTCCCACTTCCGCCGCTGGTATAGCCAGTCCGGTACGCCAATTGTCACCGTCCATGATGACTACAACCCGGAAACGGAGCAGTACACGCTGACCATCAGCCAGCGCACGCCGCCGACCGCTGAGCAGGCGGAGAAGCTGCCGCTGCATATTCCGTTCGACATCGAGCTGTACGATAACGAAGGCAAGGTAATCCCGCTGCAGAAGGGCGGTCACCCGGTGCATCACGTGCTGAACGTCACCCAGGCGGAGCAGACTTTTGTTTTCGACAACGTTTACTTCCAGCCGGTCCCGGCGCTGCTTTGCGAGTTTTCCGCGCCGGTGAAGCTGGAGTACAAATGGAGCGATCAGCAACTGACCTTCCTGATGCGCCACGCGCGGAATGATTTCTCCCGCTGGGACGCGGCGCAGAGCCTGCTGGCGACCTATATCAAACTCAACGTCAACCGTCACCAGCAGGGGCAGCCGCTGTCTCTGCCGATTCACGTCGCCGATGCGTTCCGCGCGATTCTGCTGGATGAGAAGATCGATCCGGCGCTGGCGGCGGAGATCCTGACGCTGCCTTCAGCGAATGAAATGGCGGAGCTGTTTGCGATTATCGATCCGCTTGCCATCGCGGCGGTGCGCGAAGCGCTGACCCGCACGCTGGCGAAAGAGCTGGCTGACGAGTTCCTGGCGGTTTACAACGCCAACAAGCTCGACGGCTACCGCGTTGAGCATGCCGATATCGGTAAGCGTTCTCTGCGTAATACCTGCCTGCGCTACCTGGCGTTTGGCGATACCGAGCTGGCGGATAAACTGATTAGCGCGCAGTATCACCATGCGGACAATATGACCGACGCGCTGGCGGCGCTGGCCGCGGCCGTAGCGGCCCAACTGCCGTGCCGCGATGCGCTGATGCAGGAGTATGACGACAAGTGGCACCAGGACGGACTGGTCATGGATAAATGGTTTATCCTGCAGTCCACCAGCCCGGCGGATAACGTCCTGGAGACGGTTCGCGGCCTGTTGCATCATCGCTCGTTTAGCATGGGTAACCCGAACCGCGTCCGTTCTCTGATCGGCGCCTTTGCCGGCAGCAACCCGGCGGCGTTCCATGCAGAAGACGGCAGCGGCTATCAGTTCCTGGTCGAGATGCTGACTGAGCTGAACAGCCGCAACCCGCAGGTGGCTTCGCGTCTGATTGAGCCGCTGATTCGTCTGAAACGCTATGACGAGAAACGTCAGGCGCTGATGCGCGGGGCGCTGGAGCAGCTGAAGGGTCTGGAGAATCTTTCCGGGGATCTGTTCGAGAAAATCAGTAAAGCGCTGGCGTAACGCCAGCGCGAGTCCAAACCTGTAGCCCCGCTAAGCGCAGCGCGAGCGGGGGAACGTCGCAGTCGTTAACCGTGGCTCACTAAGCGTGGCGAGGATTTGTTCTTGCCGCGCTGCATCACCCGATTCAGTACTTCCGCTTCCAGTTCGGCCAGCTTCACTGAACCCGTGCGTCGCGGACGGGGAATGTCCACCAGCAGATCCAGCCCTATCTTCCCCTCTTCAATCAGCAAAACGCGATCGGCCATCGCCACCGCCTCGCTGACGTCGTGGGTGACCAGCAGAACGGTAAATCCGTGCTCCTGCCACAGCGAGACAATCAGATCCTGCATCTCCAGGCGAGTGAGGGCGTCCAGCGCGCCCAGCGGCTCATCAAGCAGTAATAATCCGGGGCGATGAATTAACGCGCGAGCCAGCGCCACGCGCTGCTTTTGCCCGCCGGAAAGCGCCGCGGGCCACTCACCGGCGCGGTCTTCAAGGCCGACGCTCGCCAGCGCCTTGAGCGCCGCCTCGCGCCACTGCCCCTTCAGCCCGAGGCCGACATTGTCGATCACCGTTTTCCACGGCAGCAGGCGGGAATCCTGGAACATCATCCGGGTATCCTCCTGGATTTGCGCCAGCGGCGTCGAACCCGCCAGCAGCTGCCCGGCGTTGGGTTTTTCCAGCCCGGCCAGCAGCCGCAGCAGGGTGCTTTTACCGCCGCCGCTGCGTCCGACCACCGCGACAAATTGCCCGGTGGGAATATGCAGATCGAGTTCATTCAGAATCGTCTTGCTGCCGTAACGCTTGCTTACGCCGTTTAGCAGCAGCGGGATCCCCGGATTAAGACGCGCGGTTGTCATGCGTTGGCCTCCTGAAGGTGGTAAGCCGGATTCCAGCGCAGCCAGACGCGTTCAAGAAGCTGTGCGCTGAAGTCGGCCAGTTTGCCGAGAATAGCGTAAAGAATAATGGCGACGACCACGACATCGGTCTGCAGAAATTCGCGGGCGTTCATCGCCAGATAGCCGATACCGGCGTTAGCCGAGATGGTTTCAGCCACGATCAGCGTTAACCACATCAGGCCGAGCGCAAACCGGATGCCGACCATAATGGAGGGCAGGGCGCCCGGCAGGATCACGTGACGGAACAGAGCAAAACCCGATAAGCCATAGCTGCGGGCCATCTCCACCAGACCCCTGTCAATGTTTCGAATACCGTGCCAGGTGTTGATATAAATCGGGAACATCGTCCCCAGCGCCACGAGGAAAATTTTGGCGCTTTCATCGATGCCGAACCATAAAATCACCAGCGGAATCAGCGCGAGGTGCGGCACGTTGCGCAGCATCTGAATCGAGGTGTCCAGCAGGCGTTCGCCCCAGCGCGACAGGCCGCTGATAAGCCCGAGAACCAGGCCAATGGAACCGCCGATGCTGAAACCAATAAGCGCCCGCCATGAGCTGATGGCCAGATGTTGCCAAAGCTCACCGCTGGCGGAGAGCGTCCAGAAGGCTTTGAGCACCCCTTCCGGTGACGGCAAAATACGGGTAGAGAGCCAACCAACGGAAGAGGCGAATTGCCATACAATCACGCTGCCAACCGGCAAAAGCCAGGGGGCTATGCGGATCAGGAGTTTTTGCGAAAGCGTCGCCATACAGTGTTCCTTTATTCTTTAGCGTTTTGCCTGGTGACGGGCATCAACGCTGAACTTTAAACGTGCTCAACCCGCTGTAAGGTTTTCAGCGCCGGCGCGCGGCTGCTGGGGCGATGCAGCGCCTGCCAGAAGGTTTCCAGCGCCTGGTCGAGGCGGCCCTGCAGATTCGGGGTAAACTGCGGTTTATGCTGATAATCCGTGACCTGGCTATCGTCAGCGAAAACGCCGTGGAGGATCTCCTGGGCTTTCAGCGCGTTGAGTACCGGTTTTAAGGCGTAATCCACCGCCAGCATATGGGCGATGGTTCCGCCGGTAGCCAGCGGCAGAACGATTTTGCCCTCCAGCGCGCGCTCCGGCAGCAGGTCCAGAAGCGTCTTTAACGCGCCGGAAAAAGAGGCCTTATAGACGGGCGTCGCGATGATCAGCCCATCGGCGCCGGCAAGCTGTTCATTTAACGCATGGAGGGCTGGGTTATCAAAGCGAGCGTAGAGCAGGTCTTCCGGAGCGAAATTCTGCAGATGCCAGTGGCAGACCTCGATATCCGCCGCAGAGAGCGTCTCTCTGGCGTATTCCAGAAGCGCGCTGGAGCGGGAAGGGTAGCGCGGGCTGCCCGCAAGTGTGATGACTCGCATACTCTCTCCTTATAACTAAATATTTGCATTTATCTATAATTGATAACATTTAGCCGTAGTGTGACAGAGCGCTTTTATTTCCCTAAATGATTTATCCGGCGTTGGATTGTCAGAAAGTGCATAACGAGCGGGAGAAAAGTAAACGTTTGCGTCGGAGGTAAGATTTTTTGTCGTAGGTCAATTCCCTTTCCGGGGTGGATCGCACATAATACGCCCCCGGTTTGCACACCGGGAATCCAGGAGAGTTCATGTACTACCCCTTCGTTCGTAAAGCCCTTTTTCAGCTCGATCCTGAGCGCGCTCATGAAGTCACTTTTCAACAATTACGCCGTGTTTCGGGTACCCCGCTGGAAATGTTGGTTCGCCAGAAGGTGCCGACAAAGCCGGTAACCTGTATGGGGCTCACATTTAAGAACCCGCTGGGCCTGGCCGCCGGGCTGGATAAAAACGGCGAGTGCATTGATGCGCTCGGGGCGATGGGTTTTGGTTCCATTGAAATTGGTACCGTGACGCCGCGTCCACAGCCGGGCAACGATAAGCCAAGGATCTTCCGCCTGGTCGATGCCGAAGGTTTGATCAACCGCATGGGCTTTAATAACCACGGTGTTGATAACCTCGTGGAGAACGTAAAAAAGGCGCATTTTGACGGCATTCTGGGTATTAATATTGGCAAGAATAAAGATACACCGGTAGAACAAGGCAAAGATGATTATCTGATTTGTATGGAAAAAATCTATGCTTATGCCGGCTATATCGCCATTAATATCTCCTCGCCGAATACCCCAGGCTTGCGTACTTTACAATACGGGGATGCGCTGGACGATTTGCTTTCTGGTATTAAAAATAAGCAACGCGAGCTACAAGAGAAACATCAAAAATATGTTCCTGTGGCCGTAAAGATCGCTCCGGATCTTTCCGTCGAAGAATTGATCCAGGTAGCGGACAGTTTAGTCCGGCATAATATAGATGGCGTCATTGCCACCAATACCACTCTGGATCGATCGCTGGTACAGGGGATGAAACATTGTGATGAAACCGGTGGCCTTAGCGGACGTCCATTGCAGCTGAAGAGTACGGAAATTATCCGCATGCTGTCTGCGGAATTAAATGGCCGCCTGCCAATTATCGGAGTCGGCGGTATTGACTCGGTGATTGCCGCCCGGGAAAAGATAGCCGCCGGAGCGACGCTGGTGCAGATTTATTCCGGATTTATTTTTAAAGGCCCGCCGCTGATTAAAGAAATTGTTACCCATATCTAATCTTTTCCCCCCTCTGATACTCCTCCAGGGCTTTATTTATAGCCCTGGTTGTTTTATATTCCTTCATTGTTGCTTATTTAGACATTTTAGTCTTTTCTTAATTTTTGAAATATTCTGTAGCAGTTTACCTGTTTATTACAGACGGAAGTGGAAGAGGACGGGGGTAGAAATGCGGATCAAACCTGACGATAACTGGCGCTGGTATTACGATGAAGAGCATGACCGCATGATGCTCGATCTGGCTAATGGTATGTTATTCAGATCGCGCTTTGCTCGCCGCATGTTGACGCCCGACGCCTTCGCGCCTTCCGGATTTTGCGTTGATGACGCAGCGCTCTATTTTTCATTTGAAGAAAAGTGCCGCGATCTCGAATTATCAAAAGAACAGCGCGCTGAATTAGTACTCAATGCGCTGGTTGCGATTCGTTTTCTCAAGCCGCAAATGCCGAAAAGCTGGCATTTCAACACGCATGAAGAGAGCTGGCAGCCAGGCGTTGGCGATGCCGCCAGCGCATGGCTCAGCGATACCGGCCAGCAGGTGAATCTGCTGGTGGTTGAGCCCGGAGAAAACGCCGCGCTGTGCCTGTTAGCCCAGCCCGGTCTGACGCTTGCCGGGCGGGTGATGCAGCTCGGCGACGTGATTAAAATTATGAACGACAGGCTGCAGCCGGCGCCAGGCGTCGCCAGCTACAGCCTGGGTCAGGCGGTTTAAGGCGCCAGCCTCACCGCGGTTTTCGGCACGCAGCTACAGCATAAAATGGTGCCATCTGCGGCGACCGCGTTTTTCTTCAGCGCGCTGACTTCTCCTTCTTCCAGCCGGATGCGGCAGCTGCCGCAAATCCCAGCCCGGCAGGAGTAAGGAATACGAATTCCCTGTTGTTCCAGCTGCTCCAGCAAGATTTGCTGATTATTACCGGTAAAACTCACTCCCTGCCACGCTATTTCCACCGTCGCGTTCTCCTGCGCTTCAGGTGCCGGCGTAGTATCACTCTCGCCTGCGCCGTAGGCCTTCGCCGGGCCGCTGGCCAGCACTTCTAACGCATCGCCCACGCGGATTACGCCGCTATTTCGCGCGATCAGGTTCTGGCCAAAATCGACATCGCCGTTATCCAGCGCCGTGCGGAAACGCTGCAGCGTGCTTAAGGGCTCCCCGGAAGGATGCTTTTGCCCGCGCTCCGGGCTGACGGTGGTCAATACGCAGCGGCTGCACGGTTTGACGACATCAAAAATGACCTCGCCAATGCGCACCACTTTCCACGTATCTTCTTCCCAGGCGGCCGCGCCGGTCACCAGCAGATTTGGGCGAAATTGTTCTATGCTTACGCTGGCCGGACAGCGATTTTGCAGATCGCGCAGCGAGGCCTCATTGGCCAGCAGATAGGGAAAACCGTCGGCAAAAGAGAGGGGGACGGCATCGTGACGTTTTACCCTGCGGCTAAGCGCTGGCCCCAGCCAGCGGAGCTGAACGCTGCGGTTGAAGAACCCGCTTAGCCACTGGTTCACCCGGTCCGGGGCAATCAGGGCGGTAAAATGGTTGCCCCAGACTTCGGTCGGCTCCTGCTGTATGGAGAAATCGCTGAAGCGCACCATCGCGCTGCTGCCGTCCGGCGCGGTCAGATGCAGACCATCATGGAGCGGCGCGGGAATAAATTTGACCATTTGCGGAAACTGGCGGGCGGTAATGAAGGTGCCATCGGTTTCCGTCACCATAAATATACGATCGAAGGCCAGCCCGCTGCTGTCTGCATAAGCGTGGCTCAGGCCAATTCCCCGCATCGATTTGACGGGATGAATAAAAAGTCGCGAAAGGGTTACCATACGCTGCCCCTGGCTTTAAAAATAAGCCTTTAACTTTATGACATGGGGCGCATATTGGCTATAATGCGCACCAATTTTCTTTTAGTAAAAGTGACGATATGAATTCTCTGTTTGCCAGTACGGCTCGTGGGCTGGAAGAGCTGTTAAAAACTGAACTGGAAGGGCTGGGCGCGGTGGACTGCCAGTTGGTCCAGGGCGGGGTCCATTTTCAGGGAGATACGCGGCTGCTGTATCAAAGCCTGATGTGGAGCCGGCTGGCTTCGCGGATTATGCTGCCGCTGGGGCAGTGCAGCGTATACAGCGACCTGGATCTGTACCTTGGCGTACAGGCCATTCCATGGACCGAGATTTTCACTCAGGATGCCACTTTTGCCGTGCACTTTAGCGGGCTGAACGAAGAGATCCGCAACAGCCAGTACGGGGCGTTGAAGGTGAAAGACGCCATCGTCGACAGCTTTACGCGTAAGAATCTGCCGCGTCCCAACGTCGATCGCGAAAATCCCGATCTGCGTATTAACGTCTGGCTGAATAAAGAGACCGCGCATATCTCCCTGGATCTTAGCGGCGAGGGGCTGCACCTGCGCGGCTACCGCGACGGTACCGGTATGGCGCCAATCAAAGAAAACCTGGCTGCGGCGATAGTGATGCGTTCCGGCTGGGCTGCCGGTACGCCGCTGCTCGATCCCATGTGCGGTTCCGGTACGCTGCTCATTGAAGCGGCGATGCTCGCTACCGATCGTGCGCCGGGTTTACACCGCGGCCATTGGGGTTTCGGCGGCTGGGCGCAGCATGACGATGCTATCTGGAAAGAGGTGAAGTCCGAAGCGCAAACCCGCGCCCGTCAGGGGCTGGCGGCGTATGAGTCGCGCTTTTACGGTTCCGACGTTGACGCTCGCGTCATCGAACGCGCGCAGCGCAACGCCCGCCGCGCCGGTATTGGCGAACTGATTACCTTCGAAGTGAAAGATGTTGCCCAGCTTAGCAACCCACTGCCGAAGGGCCCTTACGGCACGGTGATAAGCAACCCGCCGTACGGCGAGCGTCTGGAGAGTGAACCGGCGCTGATTGCCCTGCATAGCCTGCTGGGGCGGATCATGAAAAATCAGTTTGGCGGCTGGAACCTGTCGCTGTTTAGCGCCTCGCCGGATCTGCTGAGCTGCCTGCAGCTGCGCGCTGATAAGCAGTTCAAAGCGAAAAATGGACCGCTCGACTGCGTCCAGAAGAACTATCATCTTGCGGAAAACGAAGGCGGCAAAACCGCGATGCTGGCGGAAGATTTCGCCAACCGTCTGCGTAAGAACCTGAAAAAATATGAGAAGTGGGCGCGTCAGGAAGGCATTGAATGCTATCGCCTGTATGATGCCGACCTCCCGGAGTACAACGTCGCTATCGACCGCTACGCCGATTGGGTGGTGGTGCAGGAGTATGCGCCGCCGAAAACCGTTGACGCGCACAAGGCCCGCCAGCGCCTGTTTGATATTATCGCCGCCACCATTGCCGTACTGGGGATTGCGCCGAACAAGCTGGTGCTGAAAACCCGCGAACGGCAGAAAGGGAAAAACCAGTATCAGAAAATGGGTGAAAAAGGTGAGTTCATTGAGGTGCAGGAGTATAACGCACGTCTGTGGGTAAACCTGACCGACTACCTGGATACCGGGCTGTTCCTCGACCACCGTATTGCTCGCCGCATGCTGGGCCAGATGAGCAAAGGCAAAGATTTCCTCAACCTTTTCTCCTACACCGGTAGCGCCAGCGTCCACGCCGGCCTTGGCGGCGCGCGTTCCACGACGACGGTCGATATGTCACGTACCTATCTTGAATGGGCTGAACGTAACCTGCGCCTCAATGGCTTAACCGGCCGCGCGCATCGCCTGATGCAGGCTGATGTGCTGGGCTGGCTGCGGGAGACCACCGAACAGTTTGATCTGATCTTTATCGATCCGCCAACCTTCTCCAACTCAAAGCGTATGGATGATGCGTTTGACGTACAGCGCGATCATTTGCGCCTGATGACCGATTTAAAACGTCTGCTGCGTAAAGGCGGCACGATTATGTTCTCGAACAACAAACGCGGTTTCCGTATGGATCATGACGGGCTGGCGCAGCTGGGCCTGAAGGCGCAGGAGATCACGCAAAAAACGCTGTCTCAGGATTTTGCCCGCAACCGTCAGATTCACAACTGCTGGCTGATTACCGCAGCCTGAAAGGAATAAAGAATGTCTTTAATTAGTATGCACGGCGCCTGGCTCTCTTTCAGCGATGCGCCGCTGCTGGATAATGCTGAACTGCATATCGAAGATAACGAACGCGTCTGCCTGGTAGGGCGCAACGGTGCGGGTAAATCGACCCTGATGAAGATCCTCAATCGTGAACAGGGTCTTGATGACGGGCGCATTATCTATGAACTGGATCTGGTTGTGGCGCGTCTACAGCAGGATCCGCCGCGTAACGTGACCGGAACCGTATATGACTTTGTGGCGGAAGGTATTGCTGAACAAGCGGCATACCTCAAGGGTTATCACGATGTTTCGCAGCTGGTGATGACCGACCCGAGCGACAAGAATCTGAACGAACTGGCACGCCTTCAGGAACAGCTGGATAATTTAGGGCTGTGGCAGCTCGATAGCCGCATTAATGAAGTGCTGGAACAGCTGAATCTGGATCCTAACGCCGAGCTTTCCTCGCTGTCCGGCGGCTGGCTACGTAAAGCGGCCCTCGGCCGCGCGCTGGTCAGCGGGCCGCGCGTGCTGCTGCTCGATGAACCGACCAACCATCTCGATATTGAAACTATCGACTGGCTGGAAGGTTTCCTGAAGATGTTCAAAGGCACCATTATTTTTATTTCGCATGACCGTTCCTTTATTCGCAACATGGCGACGCGAATTGTCGATCTCGATCGCGGTAAGCTGGTGACCTATCCGGGGAACTACGATCAGTATCTGCTGGATAAAGAAGAAGCGCTGCGCGTGGAAGAGTTACAGAACGCGGAGTTTGATCGCAAGCTGGCGCAGGAAGAAGTGTGGATCCGTCAGGGGATCAAAGCGCGTCGCACCCGTAACGAAGGGCGCGTGCGGGCGTTGAAAGCCATGCGCCGCGAGCGCGGTGAGCGCCGTGAAGTGATGGGCAGCGCGAAGATGCAGGTGGAAGAGGCCGCGCGTTCGGGCAAGATTGTGTTCGAAATGGAGAACGTCAACTACCAGGTTGATGGCAAGGTGCTGGTTAAAGACTTCACCGCTCAAATCCAGCGCGGCGACAAAATTGCGCTGATTGGCCCGAACGGCTGCGGCAAAACTACGCTGCTGAAGCTGATGCTCGGTCAGCTGCAGGCGGATAGTGGACGTATTCATGTGGGTACCAAGCTGGAAGTGGCTTACTTCGACCAGCACCGCGCGGAACTTGATCCGGATAAAACGGTGATGGACAACCTCGCGGAAGGTAAACAGGAAGTGATGGTGAACGGCAAGCCGCGCCACGTCCTGGGCTATCTGCAGGACTTTATGTTCCATCCGAAACGCGCGATGACGCCGGTGCGGGCACTGTCGGGCGGGGAGCGTAACCGCCTGCTGCTGGCGCGCCTGTTCCTCAAGCCCAGCAACCTGTTGATACTCGATGAACCGACAAACGATCTGGATGTCGAAACCCTGGAGCTGCTGGAAGAGCTTGTCGACGGTTATCAGGGAACCGTGATGCTGGTTAGCCACGACCGTCAGTTTGTGGATAACACGGTAACGGAGTGTTGGATCTTCGAAGGCGCGGGGCAAATTGGCCAATACGTGGGCGGCTATCATGACGCACGCGGTCAGCAGGCGCAGTATCTGGCGAAAAAACAGCCGGTTTCTAAAAAGACAGTTGAAGTTGCTCAACCGAAAGCAGAAAGTGTCAAACGCGCTGCCAGCAAACTAAGCTATAACCTGCAGCGCGAGCTGGAACAGCTGCCGCAAAAACTGGAAGAACTGGAAGCCCAGCTGCAGAATTTGCAGGAGCAGGTTGCCGACCCTTCTTTCTTTGGTCAGTCGCATGACCATACGCAGCAGGTGCTCGCACAGCTGAGTGAAGCGGAGCAGGCGCTGGAAACCGCCTTCGAACGCTGGGAATATCTCGAAGGTTTAAAAAACGGCGCATAAGCTGAGGAGTTTTCATGTGCGATCATCATCATGCTGCGCGGCATATCCTGTGTCGACAATGTGATCTGCTGGTGGCTTTGCCGCAGCTGGAGCATCGCCAGAAAGCTACGTGTCCGCGTTGCGGAACGACATTGACAACGTCATGGGACGCGCCCCGGCAGCGTCCCACAGCCTACGCGCTGGTCGCGTTGTTCATGCTGCTGCTGGCCAATCTGTTCCCCTTCATCTATATGAAGGTTGGGGGGATCAGCAGTGAAATCGAGCTGCTGGAAATTCCGAACGTGCTGTTTAGCGAGGATTACGCCAGCCTCGGTACCTTCTTTTTACTTTTCGTCCAGCTGGTGCCGGCTTTCTGCCTGGTCACCATACTGCTGCTGGTCAATCGGGTGAGCATGCCTTCCGGGCTAAAGGCGTTTCTGGCGCGGATCCTGTTTCACCTTAAAACCTGGGGGATGGCGGAAATCTTTCTCGCCGGGGTGCTGGTCAGCTTCGTTAAGCTGATGGCCTACGGCGATATCGGCATCGGCCTGAGCTTCGTTCCCTGGTGTATGTTCTGCCTGTTACAGCTGAGGACGTTCCAGTGCGTGGATCGCCGCTGGTTATGGGATGATATTGCACCAATGCCGGCGATTACACAGCCGCTGAAAGTCGGCGTCTCCGGCCTGCGTCAGGGGCTACGCTCGTGCTCATGCTGCACGGCGGTTTTGCCCGTCGATGAGGCCGTTTGTCCGCGCTGTCGGACAAGGGGAACCGCCCGGCGTAAAAACAGCCTGCAGTGGACGCTGGCGCTGTTGGTGACTTCGCTGATCCTCTATATGCCCGCCAATATTCTGCCGATCATGATTACCGACCTGCTGGGCGATAAAATGCCTTCCACGATTATGGCGGGGGTGATCCTGCTATGGAGCGAAGGATCGTATCCGGTGGCGATGGTGATCTTTATTGCCAGTATTATGGTGCCGACGTTAAAAATGATCGCCATTGGCTGGCTATGCTGGAACGCCAGCGGCAAGGGAGCGCGCGACTCGGAGCGCATGCATCTGATTTATGAAGTCGTCGAGTTTGTTGGCCGCTGGTCAATGATTGATGTGTTTGTTATCGCAGTCCTCTCCGCTCTGGTACGCATCGGTGGATTAATGAATATCTATCCGGCGATAGGAGCAGTGATGTTTGCGCTGGTCGTAGTAATGACAATGTTTTCGGCCATGACCTTTGACCCGCGTTTATTGTGGGATCGTGAGCCAGATTCAAGCCATGAGGAAAGACTGCAGCATGGAAAATAAGAGCGGAGAAGCGAAAGTGCAAAAGGTGAAGAACTGGTCACCGGTGTGGATCTTCCCGATAGTCACGGCGCTGATTGGCGCATGGATTCTCTTTTATCACTATAGCCACCAGGGGCCGGAAGTGACCCTGATAACCACTAACGCAGAAGGTATTGAAGGGGGCAAAACCCGGATAAAAAGTCGCAGCGTTGACGTCGGCGTGATTGAAAGCGCGACGCTCACGGACGACCTGACCCACGTGGAGATTAAAGCGCGGCTGAATTCAGGTATGGAAAAACTGCTGCACCAGGATTCGGTTTTTTGGGTGGTTAAACCGCAGGTCGGCCGTGAAGGAATTAGCGGTCTGGGAACGCTGTTATCCGGCGCCTATATCGAACTGCAGCCGGGTAGCAAAGGCTCTGTTCCTGCGCAGTATCCGCTGCTGGATTCACCGCCGCTGGCCTCCCCTGATGCTAAAGGTATTCGCATCCTGCTGGAAAGCAGCAAAGCGGGGCAGCTTTCACCCGGCGATCCGGTGCTTTTCCGCGGCTACCGCGTAGGTTCAGTTGAAACCAGCACCTTCGATGCGCAAAAACGCAATATTACCTATCAGCTGTTTATTAGCGCGCCTAACGATCGGCTGGTCACCAATAACGTGCGCTTCTGGAAAGATAGCGGTATTGCGGTGGATCTGACTGCTGCGGGTATGCGCGTTGAGATGGGATCGCTGTCGACGCTGTTTGGCGGCGGCGTCAGCTTTGATATTCCCGAAGGGCTACCGTTAGGTGAGCCGGTGGCGAATAAAACAGAATATCATCTGTTTGACGATCAACGCAGCATCCAGGATTCGGTGTTTACCCAGCATATTGACTACGTGATGTTCTTTAAAGATTCGATTCGCGGTTTGCAGCCCGGCGCGCCGGTTGAATTCCGCGGTATCCGTCTGGGGACCGTCGGCAAGGTGCCGTTCTTTATTCCAGGCCTGAAGCAGAACATCAACGACGATTACCGTATCCCGGTAGAAGTGCGAATTGAGCCGGAACGTCTGATCAATCAGTTAGGCGCCGATCCTGACATTCGTAAGCATATCGATGATCTAATGAATCGCGGGCTGCGCGGTTCGCTTAAAACCGGAAACCTGGTGACCGGTGCGCTGTATATCGATCTCGACTTCTACCCGAAAGCCCCTCCGCGCGGCAAGATGCAGGAGTTTGGCGGTTATCCGATTATTCCAACCGTGAGCGGTGGTCTGGCGCAGATCCAGCAGCGCCTGATGGACGCGCTGGATAAAATTAACAATCTGCCAATTAACCCGCTGCTGGAGCAGGCAACCAGTACGCTGGCGCAAAGTGAAAAAACGATGCAGCACGTGCAGGCGACGCTGGACAGTCTGAACAA
Source organism: Klebsiella sp. ME-303 (assembly GCF_007910085.1). Classification (NCBI taxonomy): domain Bacteria; kingdom Pseudomonadati; phylum Pseudomonadota; class Gammaproteobacteria; order Enterobacterales; family Enterobacteriaceae; genus Klebsiella; species Klebsiella sp. ME-303. Next base: position 79,468 of record NZ_VOJB01000092.1, read on the forward strand.
GATAACGTCAAGTCAGTCGATGCAGCAGCTACCGGGCGATATGCAGAATACGTTGCGCGAGCTTAATCGTAGTATGCAGGGCTTCCAGCCGGGATCTGCGGCATACAATAAGATGGTTGCGGATATGCAGCGTCTCGATCAGGTTCTTCGTGAACTGCAGCCGGTACTGAAAACGCTCAATGATAAGAGCAATGCGCTGGTATTTGAGGCGAAGGATAAAAAAGATCCGCAGCCGAAGGGAGCGAAATAATGAAGAAATGGCTAATAGCGGCGGCGGTATGCGCGCTGACGGCATGCAGCAGCGGCGGTGAGAGTAAAACTTACTATCAGCTTCCCGTGGCGCAGGGTGGCGCGCAAAGCGCCACCCACCAAAGCAAAAACTTGCTTTGGGTCGAGCAGGTGAGCATTCCGGATTATCTTGCCGGTAACGGGGTGGTCTATCAGACCACCGATGTTCAGTATGTGATTGCGAATAACAATCTGTGGGCGAGCCCGCTCGATCAACAGCTGAAAACGACGCTGGTGGCGAACCTTAGCAACCAGCTTCCGGGTTGGGTGGTTGCCTCTCAACCGCTGGGTAGCGAGCAGGATACGCTGAACGTGTCCGTCAGCGGTTTTCATGGCCGTTACGATGGCCGGGTCATCGTCAGCGGCGAGTGGCTGCTGAAGCATCAGGGGCAGTTGATTAAGCGGCCGTTCCATATTGAGCTTAAGCAACAAGAGGATGGCTACGACGCGATGGTGAAAACGCTCGCTCAGGCCTGGACCCAGGAAGCGACGGCGATTGCCAGCGAGATTAACCGCTTGCCATAAGTAAAATTAATAAGAATAAAAGCCGCTGCAACAGTGAAAATCGCAGCGGCTTTTTTATTTGTCTCATCAGTTTGTTACTTGTGCTGGTTCACAGTTTTTGTACAAACGAAGTTTCATGTAGCTCACAAATATGACAATGGCGTGAATTTTGCGCATTGACGCTATCCCTGATTCGCGGTATTCGTTAACCGTGGTAGCGTATTTAGTGACCATTGTTTTCTTTTCCACCAGATCAAAGTATGAGGGAAACGAGGCATGAAGAGACAAAAACGAGATCGCCTGGAACGGGCACATCAGCGTGGGTACCAGGCCGGTATTACCGGAAGGTCGAAGGAAATGTGTCCTTACCAGACCTTAAACCAAAGGTCTTATTGGCTAGGAGGCTGGCGAGAGGCCATGGAGGACAGGGTACAAATTGCCTGACTGTCTCTTTAAAAAGAAGCCTCCGCTGCGCGGGGGCTTCGCCTTTTCTAACGCGTGATGTTTATCAGAACGCGGAAGTGTCCTGGAACAGGCCCACTTTCAGATCGGTTGCGGTGTAAATCAAACGACCGTCAACCAGCACTTCTCCATCCGCCAGCCCCATAATCAAACGACGGTTTATCACGCGTTTGAAATGAATACGGTAGGTCACTTTCTTCGCCGTTGGCAGTATCTGACCGGTGAGCTTCACTTCGCCCACGCCTAATGCACGTCCTTTACCTTCGCCGCCTAACCAGCCCAGGTAGAAGCCAACCAGCTGCCACATGGCATCCAGGCCCAGACAGCCCGGCATCACCGGGTCACCAATGAAATGGCAACCGAAGAACCACAGGTCCGGGTTAATATCGAGTTCTGCCTCAACATAACCTTTGTCATAGTTACCACCGGTTTCGGTCATTTTGATGACGCGGTCCATCATCAGCATACTTGGCGCCGGCAGCTGTGGGCCTTTGGCGCCAAAGAGTTCACCACGACCAGAGGCAAGAAGGTCTTCTTTTGTATAGGATTCGCGTTTATCTACCATGTTTTCAGTAAGCCTTATTTTGAGTTCGGGACGCAGGATAGCTAACACGTGTACGCTGAACAAGTCCGATCAGTTCGAACCTGAACCGCCTAACCAGCGTAGCGGCCACGGAAAGCGATGACGACTCTCTTGCTGTGTCGCCTGCGCAATTCTTTCCTGAATAGTTTGCCGTAACGTTTGTCCTTCTCCGTCCCAGAGTAGCTGGGTCAGAATGGGCAGCGCTTCCGTCACGTCATCGACTGCCCAGATAAAGAACTGCTCATCCGCAACGGCCTGTTGCAGTTCCTGCGCCAGGCTCAGGTGACGAACGTTGGCGGAGGGAATGATGACTCCCTGTTTACCGGTCAGCCCACGCTGCTGGCAAATAGCAAAGAAGCCCTCAATTTTCTCGTTAAGCCCGCCAACCGGCTGTACGCGACCAAACTGATCGACAGAACCGGTAATGGCGATGCTCTGATTAATCGGCACATTGGCCAGCGAGCTGATCAGTGCGCACAGTTCGGCCATGGAGGCGCTATCGCCATCCACTTCGCTGTAGGACTGCTCGAAGGTCAGAGAGGCGGTGAAGGGGAGCTGTTGTTCGAGCTCCAGCTCGGACATCAGAAACGCCTGCATGATCATCATGCCTTTTGCATGAATGTTGCCACCGAGCTCGGCCTTACGCTCAACGTCAATAAATTCGCCGTCGCCGATATGTACGACGCAGCTAATACGTGAAGGCTCGCCAAACGCACGCGGATGGCCCGGAAACTCAATGACGGAGAGTGCGTTGATTTGTCCGACGCATTCGCCTTCGGTCTCGATCAGGATTTGCTCCTGCAGTATTTCATCCTGGATGCGTTCAGCAAGGTAGCCTTCGCGCCACAAACGACGCTCCAGCATGGTTTGCATCTCTTCAGCGCTAATCTCTTCACCTTCACAGAACGCGGCGGCTTCGCGAAGCTGGCGAGCAATCCAGAGCACGCACAGCGGCAAGGTTTCCTGGTCGCCTGTATAACGCGCACCTTCCTGGATCAGCAGCGGCCAGGCGTTAGCTGACAGCCCCGGGAGTTCGAGCAGTTGAGCATTTTGCCAGACCCACTGGCACCACTGCTTCAGCGTATCGGCATCAGCGATTTGCAGATTATCTTCATATTCGCTGTAGATAGCCTGCGCAGAAAGCTCGGGTTCCATCTCCTGAAAATCAGCAAGAGATTCCCGCTCGCCGACCAGGATAACTTTCAAACTCAGGGGCATAGAGGGAATGCTGACCGGAAGAGGGCGAGACTCATCGAATGATAACCAGTCAAAACGCTGGCGGGTTACCATATTTTTCAGCCGCATCCACAGCAGGGGCTGTGCCAGTAATGCACGGAGGGAGAGAATTAATACCCCGCCGTTAGCGCGATGGACCAGACCGGGTTGTAACGTGATTTCACCATTAAACTGGCGCACGCAGCCAAAAAGCTGCTCTGCTTCGATCCAGTCCGCGGCTTCAACCGGCGCAACGCTGGCGAAATTATCTTCAGTCGTTTGCGCAGGGGAGAGCGAGATTTTTCCGCCATCAACCTGATAGCGAACGCCACAGAGCGTTTGTGCCGGTTGGTGTAAAGTACGGGTTTCGTTAGCCAGCCACTGCAGGTACTCCGGCTCTTCCGGAATTTTAACCAGCATAAACGGCGAAATGGCTGGAGTGACCAGGAGCTGCTCCAGGCCATAGAAGAGTCGGGGTTGCAGTTCGCCTGAGAGGGATGCCTCTGCGTGAGCTAAGTCGGCTTGTGCAAACAGCGCCTGATAACTTTCCGTATCAGGAGCGAGGTCGTTTCGGGTAAGTTTCGTAATGGTCAAAGTCGCTGTTTTTTAGTCAGATGTAAAACGCGCGATTATACATTATGCGGCGTCCGAGCACACGAGGGATTGCGGTTGTCGCGGTGATAACGAATCTACCAACATCACGAAAGATCATTTATTCTCAGCACATCAGGAAAAAACTGATATCCTGAAATGAGTTACACGGTCACATTGAGATCGCAATGAAATATCAACAACTGGAAAATCTTGAAAGCGGCTGGAAATGGACTTATCTGGTAAAAAAGCACCGGGAAGGTGAGCTTATTACCCGCTACATTGAAGCCAGCGCAGCGCAAGCCGCCGTCGATTTATTACTGACGCTCGAAAATGAACCCGTGCTGGTGAATACCTGGATTGAGCAGCATATCAATCCGGCGCTGGTGAACCGCATGAAGCAGACTATCCGCGCCCGACGTAAGCGTCATTTTAACGCGGAGCATCAGCATACGCGTAAAAAGTCTATCGACCTGGAGTTCATGGTCTGGCAGCGTCTGGCAGGTCTGGCGCAAAGACGGGGTAAAACGCTGTCTGAAACCATTGTGCAGTTGATTGAGGATGCTGAGCATAAAGAGAAGTATGCCAGCAAGATGTCCAGCCTGAAGCATGATTTGCAGGTACTGTTAGGTAAAGAGTAGCGATGCAAGCATCGGGATATATCGGTGCGCTGCTGCTTTTTGATAGCGGAATTTAAGGTAAAAAAAACCCCGCATCGCGGGGTTTTTTATTAACGAGATAACTTAAGCCTGCGGCTGAGTTACAACGTCTTTGTAGCCTTTAACTTCGATTTCTACGCGACGGTCCGGCGCCAGGCAGTCGATCAGAGCTGCGCGAGCTTTCACGTTGTCACAGGTGTTGCCAGTAACCGGGTTGGATTCGCCCATACCGCGAGCAGAGATTTTGCTAGCCGGGATACCTTTGGATACCAGGTAATCAACAACGGACTGAGCACGTTTCTCAGACAGCTGCTGGTTGTAGGCATCAGAACCGATACGGTCGGTGTAGCCCAGAACAACTGCGGAACCGTCTTTCGGATCCATGTTGCTCAGCTGGGTGTACAGCTGATCCAGAGCCTGCTGGCCTTCTGGTTTCAGAGTAGATTTGTTGAAGTTGAACAGAACGTCAGACTTCAGGGTGAAGTGCTTGGTAGTCACTTCTGGAGCCGGAGCCGGCGCCGGAGCTACAACCGGAGCAACGTCGTCCTGACCGAAGCGGTAGGATACGCCCAGGCTCAGCATGCCGTTATCAGGACGGGTACCAACGGTGCCAGCGTCGCCGATGTTGTTAACCCACTGGTATTCCAGACGGGTTGCGATGTCACGAGTAACAGCCCACTCTAAGCCGCCCGCGAATACCGGGGAGACGCCAGTGTCGTGTTCGCTACGGGAAACGCCAGTAGAAGCGTAGTTACCTTTGGAGTCAGCGCGCCAAACCATACCACCTAGACGGGTATAGATATCCAGATCGTCAGTGATCGGGTAACCCAGTTTAGCAGTCAGCTGAACGCCCTGAGCTTTGAAAGCGCCGTTGTCAACGCTGCCTTTGTAAGCCATACGGCCCAGCCAGTCGTAACCCATTTCAAAACCGAGGTACGGGTTAACCTGGTAACCACCAAACGCACCAGCACCCAGCTGATCGTTACGGGTCGGGCCGTTGTTGCCCTGGAAACCGTTACCGTAGAAACCGGTGTCGTGATACTGGGACCAGCCCAGTTTAGCACCTGCGTACCAGGTGTTATCTTTCGGAGCGGCCTGCGCTACGGTAGCGAAGCCAGCCAGTGCCACTGCAATCGCGATAGCTGTCTTTTTCATTTTTTGCGCCTCATTATCATCCAAAATTCGCCATGAAGGTTCAGAAGACCTCACGGTTAAATCCTTCACCCGGGGCGTGACTTGTTGTTAACTATGCTGATACATGCAGCGTAAGCCGATCACCCCTGGCGATGTAAAGTCTACAACTTAGTTCGAAACTTACAAGTGTGAACTCCGTCAGGCATATGAAAAAAAAGGGTTGTGTACGCTATGTTTAACAAATACGGTTGAACTTAATCGAGGCAAAAAAAGTCGCGAAGCCGCATCAGACAAGCATTTTAACAAAAATGCCGTTCCAGAAAGCCCATTTCACGCCAGGGCAAAAAAAATTCCAGGATTAATCCTAAACTCGGTTAATGATACAGGTTTGAGTGAATTTTTAGCCCAGAAAGTTGTCTGCCAGGCTGAGCGGTATTTCTTACCGGGCGCATGATAAAGCCCATCGCGTGACCCTCTTCTGCAGCGGCAACCAGGCGTTCATGTTCCTCAATGCTCAGTTCTTCTGATAGCCAGCCAATAACGACGCTATAATTTCCGGTGCGCAGTGAGCGAACCATGGATTCCAGGGTGTTAGCGGGGGAGAGCTGGCTGATCTGCATCACCTTCGACAGCGGCAAACCGGACGACTGCACCCATTCGCGGCTCAGCTTCTGTTGTGGCGTCAGCCAGAGCTGCCAGCGCGATTGCTGGCCAAGCTGTTGTAATAAAGGAAGCAATAGCAGCTGCGTCATCATGGGCTGGTCTTCTCGATAGACTATTTCACTGATCAGCCCATTAGCTGGCTGTTCGGCAGCGTCATGAGAGAGACGACGTACTGAAGTAGAAGTCAGTGGTGAACGATTTGCGTGAGCTGATGTAAACATAGTCTATCCCGCCTGTGGGTTACTGTATGCATATACAGTATATGCGGCCGGGTGAAAGATCAACCCTATTTTCTCTGTTGCTGGATGAAATTTGTACGTCACCGGGAGTGAACCCGAACCGGTCGCATCGGATGTCCGCGCGTACACAATGTGAATTCATGGTTGTCGCGCTTTCTTGCTGGCTAAATTCTTCTCATAAATGATGGCATTAACGCTCTATGAGCGAACAGGGATGCCCTGCTCTCTGTATGCTACTGTGATGAATATTAATTAAGCATTTTATCTTTCCCGGATTTAACTTCATCAAAAGACTATTTTCTGAAAGCGGCTCGCAAAAAAACACGCCGATTAAAATGAATAGATAATTCATGTTGCCGCATGAAGGGAAGTCACTTATTTTCTCTTTTAACGGATCCGTTAGCACATTTATGTCTTATTTACATGATTAACAAAGGAATAATCATGAAGAAAGTTATATGTCTTAGGATCCATCAGTTTCGGGCATGTTTGTCTCCATTAGGAAAAATAAGCTGTCGGCCCTTATTTGGTGGCTATAGCCTGGCGATAGATAATACCGTGTTTGCCATGATGGCTGAGGGGGAAATCTATCTTCGGGTTTGCGAGCAGAGCGCGGAGTACCGCGTGGCGCATAAAAACCCGCTGTTGAAGATGCAGAAGAATGGTCGTCTGGTCGCGCTGAAGTATTATCATATAGATGAGGAACTTTGGCGCGATAGCAAAATGCTTTTTCATTTATCGGCGCTGTCATTACAGAGCGCGCGTCATGAAAAACATCGGCAGCGACATTCCGGAAGATTAAAAAATTTGCCAAATATCAGTTTTCATATGGAGCTACAGTTGATTAATTCAGGCATTACGGATGAATTAATGCTGCGTAAGATTGGGGCCAAAGAAGCCTGGTTGAGGTTACGAAAAATAAATAAAGCGCTAACGGTGAATATTCTTTATTCCTTACAGGGGGCTATTGAAGGCGTCCATGCGGCCACGCTCCCGACGCAGCAGCGTCAGGAGCTTGAGACGTGGGCAACGGAACAAATGCGGGAGAGTGAGAGCTATTCGGGTTGAATCTCAACCTGTTGCTGTAGCCGGCAAATCTCTGGCAGCAGCGCCAGTAGCAGCCCGATTTGTTGAAGCACTAACGGCTCTTTGCTATCGGCACGAGGGTCAAGATGCTGTATCCGGGTTTGCAGGCTTGTTAACGCTTGCTGTACCCGCTGTTCATCGGCCGGTGAGTGGTGCAGCGCGTCATCAACATAACAAACGGCATCGTCCAGCAGCGCCAGGATATCTGGCGTTGTCAGCTTTTCCCTGTGCGCGCCCAGGGCGGAGATATAGCTGGTAAAAGTGTGGTTCAGGCATAACAACCGAAAAGCGGTTTCCCGCATTTGCGAGCCCGCTCTGGGTTCCGTTGATAAGTTTGATACAACGGATGCCAGCTCACCGTCCCTGCTGTGCGCCGCTCTTCGCGCAATACGATAGGCAAGACGGTTGTCGCGCCCCTGATGATATTGCTCGAGTATGGCATCTAAATATCGGCAGTTGGCATTGATTGCTTGTTCAAGTACTCGGGGCAGGTTGCGGAACTTCCAGTCTGGCCAAATAAAGCTGACTGCGGCCCAGGCGATAGCGCAGCCGATCAGCGTATCAAATATACGCGGTAGGGCGACTTCGAAACCTTCCCCCAGGAGGTTAAAGCACAGCAAAACCAGGAGGGTAATGAACATGGTCGCATGGGCGTACTGCACATTACGGAATGCGAAGAACAGCACGCCGGTCAGGACAATTAAAAGCAGCTGGCCTTCGACGGAAGGGACGAGAAGCAGTACCGGCAGGCCAATCGCTACGCCGATGAGCGTACCGATTATCCTTAGCGCCAGCCGGTGACGAGTGGCGTTATAGTTTGGCTGGCATACGAACAGGCTGGTCAGCAATATCCAGTAACCGTGGTTTAGTCCGGTTAACTGGATAAATGCATAACCTGCGCACAGGACTAATGACATTCGGACCGCATGGCGAAACAGAGCTGACTCTGGGGTCATATTATTGCGCAGGCGCAGCCAGATATCGCTGAAACTGCCAGGTTGATCGTCGGCTAACAGGTTTTCCGTATTGTGACTGGACTGTACAGTCGTCTGGACGGATTCAATTGTCGCCAGCTGGGCGTCAATGGCGCGTAAGTTATTAAGCAAAAATCCCAACGCCTTAATCTGTTCTGCCGGCGCGCCGCTGGCTTTTACGCGATCGAGCGCGGCGTCAAGATGCATAAAAGCGCGCTCAAAGTGAGTATCATGAAGGTAGGGTTCGCGTAGCAGGATAGAACGAGACAGTTTCTGGCAGGCCTGCGCCTGCATTGACAGCATACGCTGGAAGCGGAACATCACGTCACTGTAGCGAAAATGATCGCGCAGCGTTTGGTATTGAATATGCGATGAGCTTGCGCGTTCGTGGATGTCCTGCGCCACGAAGTAATATTGCAAGGTGCGACGCGTTCCGCGCTGCCCGCGATCGCCGCGCAGGCGAGTCAGCAGGGAAACTTTGGTCTGATTCAGCGTGGCCACAAGCTGGCCATTGGCTATCGCCAGGTCATACAGCGGAGCCTGGCTTTCATCTTCAATATCCGGATCGAACAGGCGCGATTTAAGCTCCAGATAGCGAGCTAACTGCTCGTAGCTGCGTGCCAGATTGTCCTGAAGAGGGCGGATAGGGAAAATCAGATGTCCGGAGAGGGTAAGTAAGTTGTACCACACCGCGCCAGCCAGCAAAAACAGCGGCTGAAGATACCAGTGGCTGTAAAGCGTAACGCCCAGCATGGTATAGATGGCGATTAACAAAGCACCAAAGGCGATGGTGGCATAGCGTTGGCCCAGGCCGCCGAGCAAAATAAAACCGATTGTTGAAACGGTTAATCCCGCCGCAAATAACCACGGCCAGGGAAAAAGGAGTTCCACTGAGGCTGAAGCAATAAAAAAGCACACGAGGGTAATGGCCAGATTACGCAGACGTCCTGTCAGGCGGTCATCAAGGTCGGTCAGCGCCGCTGCCACCACCCCGAGTGTTAGAGGAATCGTGAGTTTTACTTCGCCAAGCCACCAGGGAAATGCGGTCGTGCCGCAGAGTGCGATAAATATCCTGATGTTATATAACCAGGCACTGTTCCATGTATAGCGGCGTAGCAGGGGGGTGAGCATTTCTCTATTCCATTCAATTACTGAAAGCGGCGACGCGCATTGGCTTCACGCGCGGCGCGAGCGGTCTCGACGGAGACGACTCGTCGGCCTACTGGCCATAAAGCAATAGCGGCGATTTTAAAATTGGCGATGCCAACCGGGATGCCAATGATAGTCAGGCATTGGGCGATACCACAAAAGATATGCATCAGACACAGCCACCAGCCAAAGAAAATAAACCATAAAATATTCAATAGTGTCCCACCCGCGTTTAGCAGGCTATTCTTTCCCTGAGGATCGAGTTCGTCGACATGAACGGCCTCATTCCCATAGGGAAAAAGAGAGAGTTTTGTTATCTCCCAGCAGGAGCGGGTGAGAGGCAGGGTAAAGATCAGCACAATGCTGACCAGCGTCGCCAGAAGCCAGCCGAGCGTGGTGGCGAATCCGCCAAGGATAAAGTTTAAAATATTCAGAACGGTACGCATAAACCCTCTGCTTAATACGGTGGATAATAAGGCACGGCCATTGTAGCGTTTTTTACGCTGGAGCACCCGGTCGCTGGCGGTTAAACTTAAAAACATCCAAACTGATTGAAATTCGACATTATATGGAACTTAGAGCGACAACATTGGGCAAGCGTATGGCTCAGCATCCTTATGACAGGGTGCAACTTCTTAATGCCGGAGTAAAGGTTTCCGGTGATAGCCATGAATATCTTATACCTTTCAATCAGTTATTATCAATTCATTGCAAGCGTGGGCTGGTTTGGGGGGAGCTGGAGTTTACCCTACCGGGCGAGAAAGTTGTGCGTTTGCATGGTACCGAATGGAGTGAAACCCAGCGTTTTTACCATCATCTGAACACGCTCTGGCAGCAGTGGAGCGCGGAAATGAGCGATATCGCCGCTGATGTACTTCGCCAGCAGCTGGCGGAAGTGGCGCGTTCCAGCGCGGAAGGTAAATGGTTGACGCGTCAGCAGGTAAGCGATATTCAGCGCAAAATACGCCATGCGCTGAGCGGATTACCTGTGCCGACAGTCCGTCTCGATGCTTTTGATAACTGCCGCGAGCTATGGCGGCAATGCCAGGGTTGGTTGAGTAATACGGAAAAAGCCAGGCTCGAGCATAACCAAACTTTTACGGAATCCATGCTGGAGCAATACCGCGGATTTTTTGCCGCAGTGGAATCATCGCCGTTGAATCCGGCTCAGGCACGCGCAGTCGTAAACGGCGAGCGTTCGTTATTAGTTCTGGCAGGTGCCGGAAGCGGTAAAACTTCCGTGTTAGTGGCGCGCGCAGGCTGGTTATTGACCCGTGGCGAAGCGGCGGCTGAGCAAATTCTGCTACTGGCGTTTGGTCGGCAAGCCGCGCAGGAGATGGATGAGCGCATCCGCGAGCGCCTGGGCACTGAAGAGATCTCGGCGCGTACTTTTCACTCCCTTGCCCTGCACATTATCCAGCAGGGCAGTAAAAAAGCCCCGACGATCAGCAAGCTGGAGAGCGACAGCGCTGCACGGCAAAAACTTTTAGTACAGAGCTGGCAGCAGCAGTGCCAGGAGAAAAAAGCGCAGGCGAAAGGCTGGCGATTGTGGCTGGAGGAGGAAATGGGCTGGCAGATCCCTGAAGGGGATTTCTGGCAGGACAAAAAGCTGCAGCGTCGTGTTGCCAGCCGCCTTGACCGCTGGGTTAGCTTGATGCGTATGCATGGCGGATCGCAGGCTGAGATGATTGCCGGGGCCCCTGAAGAGGTACGCGACCTTTTTGGCAAGCGCGTTAAGCTGATGGCCCCTCTGCTAAAAGCGTGGAAAACGGCGTTAAAAGATGAAAACGCCGTCGATTTCTCCGGCCTGATTCATCAGGCGATCAATATTCTGGATAAAGGGCGGTTCGTCAGCCCGTGGAAGCATATTCTGGTGGATGAGTTTCAGGATATCTCCCCGCAGCGGGCATCCCTACTCGCCGCGTTACGTCGGCAAAACACGCAGACGACGCTGTTTGCCGTTGGCGATGACTGGCAGGCTATCTACCGTTTCAGCGGTGCTCAGCTCTCTTTAACAACGGCCTTTAATCACTATTTTGGCGAAGGGGATTGCTGTGCGCTGGATACGACGTACCGATTTAATAGCCGGATAGGCGAGATCGCAAACGGGTTTATCCAGCAAAATCCGCACCAGTTAACGAAACCACTAAACAGCCTGGTCGCAGGGGACAAAAAAGCGGTGACGTTATTGGCGGAGGACAAACTCGACGATCTGCTTGATAAAATGAGCGGCTATGTCAAACGAGAGCAGCGGATTTTATTGCTGGCGCGCTATCATCATTTGAAGCCGGCGGCGCTGGAGAAAGCCGCCACGCGCTGGCCACATCTGCAGCTCGATTTTATGACTATTCATGCCAGCAAAGGACAACAAGCTGATTACGTCATAATTCTTGGCCTTCAGGAGGGGGATGATGCGTTTCCTGCACCGGCGCGTGAGTCGATTATGGAGCAGGCGCTCTTACCGCAGCCGGAGGATTTTCCCGATGCCGAAGAGAGGCGTTTGCTGTATGTCGCCATCACCCGCGCCCGCCTGCGCGTATGGCTGTTGTTTAATAAAGAGCAACCTTCGCCGTTTGTTGAAATGCTAGAGGCGCTGGATGTCCCGGTAGCAAGAAAGCCATGATGGCTGGCGGCGTGGCCGCCAGCGGGGCTTATTTCAGACGCTCTGCAAGGTAGCGCTGATAATCAGGGATCAGGATATCAACGGGGTCGCTGAAGTGCGGGGACTGGATAATAAAGTCGGCGGTTGAGACATTGGTGGCGACGGGAATATTCCATACCGTCGCCAAACGTAATAACGCTTTAACATCCGGGTCGTGCGGCACGGCATTTAGCGGATCCCAGAAAAAAATCAATACATCGATTTTACCTTCTGAAATCAGCGCACCCACCTGCTGGTCGCCGCCCATGGGACCACTCAGCATCGCATGCACCTCCAGCCCGGTTGCGCGTGACACCAGATTTCCGGTCGTTCCTGTCGCCGAGAGCGTGTGTTGCGCCAGCAATGGCTGGTGGCGCTCGACCCACTTCATCAGCATATCTTTACAGTGATCGTGAGCAACCAGCGCAATATGCTTGCGTGCTGGCAAGGTACGTGTTGTTAGTTCCATCATTTCATTCCACATTTTGGCCTGTAGACAGATTACTGGAAGTCACTGTTGCTGCAAGCGTCGGGATGAAAAAATTTGACGCATCTGCAGGTCAGGACTCATGCGGGTTCATCCGGATTAGCATACACTTGGGCTAAATAGCAGGAGGATGATGATGAAAGAAAACGATATCGCAGGTATTTTGACCTCGACACGGACTATCGCCCTGGTGGGGGCAAGTGACAAACCTGACCGCCCAAGCTATCGGGTGATGAAGTATCTTCTGGAGCAGGGGTATCACGTCATTCCCGTTTCCCCTAAGGTTGCGGGTACCACGCTGCTGGGGCAAAAAGGGTATGCCACGCTTGCTGACGTGCCGGAAAAAGTGGATATGGTCGATGTTTTCCGTAACTCAGAAGCGGCCTGGGGCGTCGCCCAGGAGGCAGTGGCTATCGGTGCGAAAACGCTATGGCTACAGTTGGGGGTAATCAATGAACAGGCGGCTGTTCTCGCCCGAGACGCCGGTCTAAACGTGGTGATGGATCGCTGTCCGGCGATAGAGATCCCGCGATTAGGATTAGCCCGTTAAACTTAAAACCCCGCCTGGCGGGGTTTTTTATTGTCATCCCTAA